>NZ_JAYEEY010000001.1:0-374408 GCF_035156415.1 Algoriphagus persicinus | reverse complement strand
TACAGAACAAATCGGTCTCAGAGTAAAGAGACCATTTTCCATAATCTGATCAACAGAATGGTTAAGGCTGAAAAATTATATATCCAGAATTTGATATGATGTTAAATGGCCACCTCTATAATCATAATCTTTTTCAGCCTATTCTCAACAATTCAAGTAAATGCTCAAAAACCAGATTCAGAGGCTTTACTGAAGGAAGGCATGTTACTTTACCGACTTGAAAAAGCTGCCTGGTACTCAACCGATCATTTTCTAGAAAATTTCCCAGATAAGAGAGATAGCATTGGAGGATACCTTTCTTATCAAGGAATAGATGAACATGTTTTCTCCATCTTTTATAGTAGGTTCGACCACAACAGAATATTGGCTAGATATCAATTTGACAATTTACCAACTTCAACCCCAAACTCTGTTGATACCGAAGTAGCCTCAGCTCTTGAAATTGAAACAGACCTTATTTCAATACGACAAGATGCGTTGATGATGCTAACTTCAAATTCAGATGGTTTTTTTACTTATTATGAAAATGTTTCGTTCAATGCAATTTCACTGATAGATGGAAAAAACAGAAAAGTATTTATTTTATCTGCTTCACAAAAACAAGGCTCTGTCTTCATCGGCAATGACTATCTACTCAAATACAACTCTAAGAACAAGTTAATGGTAAGACCAAACTACATAATTCACTAATTGAACTTCCTTATAAAGATCCGAATGGACAAAATATAAATGCAACAATGCATACGCATATTCTATCTAATCATATCGAACCGACGGATATTTGTACGCTACTTCTTTATAAGGACTATGTTGATTGGTCTCAACATTACGCTATTAACAAAGATTATATTTCAATACTTGATCTTGATAAAGAGAACTTGATAATAATGACAAAAAAGGCTTTTGATAAAATAAATAAAAACGACTAGCATTAGAATTTGTAAAACAAACCCAAAAAAAGCCCAAACCTGAATTATCAAGTTTGGGCTTCTTCGGTCTTCTGTCTTCCAGCTTTTTAGCTACAAGCAATCTTACTCACCCGATTCTGGTGTCTTCCGCCTTCGAAGTCGGTAGTCAGGAAGATCTCAGCCAGCTTTTCAGCTAGTTCATAGGATATGAATCGGGCAGGGAGAGCTATCACGTTGGCATTGTTATGCTGACGGGAAAGAGCAGCAAGCTCTTCGTTCCAGCAAAGGGCGGCACGGATACCTTGGTGCTTATTAGCGGTAATAGCTACACCATTTCCACTTCCGCAGATCACAATTCCCAACTCATACTCACCATTTTCTATGGCAGTACTCAAGGGGTGAACGTAATCTGGATAATCTACAGAAGCATCGGAAAAGGGACCAAAGTCCTTTACTTCATAGCCTTGAGATTCAAGTTTGCTGATCATTTTGGCTTTGTATTCAACCCCTGCATGATCTCCACCTATTGCTATTTTCTTTGCCATAATTTATTTCTGTAAAAGACCGAAGCAGGAAGACAGGAGACCGAAGTAATCCTGACCTTCCAATTTCATCTTAATCTATAGACTCTTGATTCTAGGTTCTTAATTCTTGACTCTAGATACTTGCTACTTATGTCTAAAATTAAAGCGCATCATCTATATCCTCTTTGGCTTTTCTAACCGCTCTTTTTTTCTCCAGTCTTTTTGCAATCTGAATACCAGCTTCATATAAGACTAGGATCGGCATTGAAATCAATATTTGGCTGATAACATCAGGAGGAGTAATTATCGCAGACAATACCAAGATCACCACAATGGCATGTCTCCTATAGGACTTAAGCATGCTCGAAGTCACCAAGCCTGACATGGCCAAGAAATATACCACCACAGGAAGCTGAAACATGATCGCCGAGGCCAACACCAGCATAGTCAATGTGGATATATAGGAAGTAATATCAAATTCATTGAGAATCGACGGATCCAGCTGATAATTGGAAAGGAAGTTGATTGAAAGTGGAGATAGGATAAAGTAGCCAAATGCAGCTCCCATAAAGAACAACAAACTTACAAAGAAAACGGCCCCTCGTGCGGCATTTTTCTCCTGGTCATACAACCCTGGGCTGATAAATCTCCATACTTCCCAGAAAACAAACGGAAACGAAGCGATGAATCCCACCACAAAACTCGAAGTCATGTGCATGGTAAACTGCCCTGTCATCTGCCTACTTTGAATAGTAAATGGTAGTTCGTCTATGCAAAGTGCCGGCAACCCTACATAATCGCTGAGTTCACACAGCCATCTATAGGTCACAAAGTCAACCTTGGAAGGACCAAGGATAACGATGCCGAATACAAAGCTTTTGGCCAAAAAGGCCGCAACGGATAAAATCAGAATAGCTGCTACTGAGCGGAGTAAATGCCAGCGCAAAGACTCTAAATGGTCCAAAAAGGACATTCCTCCTTCTTCTTCCTCTTCTTCTTGGTATTGATCTAATGCCACGGGTGGTGTCTATAAACTAGTATAATGGAAACTGATTCATCCAGGTATTTACCTCGCCTCGAATGTTTGCCAATTCGGCGTCATTTTCATGGTTTTTCAAAGCTCTGTCGATTAAGTTGACGATTTTCAACATGTCATCTTCCTTCAGCCCTCTGGTAGTAACAGCTGCTGTGCCGATTCTCATTCCAGAGGTAACAAACGGAGATTTGGTATCAAATGGCACCATGTTTTTATTGATGGTAATATCCACCTTTCCAAGGGTCTGTTCTGCAATTTTGCCGGTAAGCTCCTTATTTCTAAGATCGATGAGCATCATGTGATTGTCCGTACCTCCTGAGATGATTTGATATCCGAGACTTACGAACTGCTCCGCCATTACGGATGCATTCCTTTTCACCTGAAGCACATAATGCATGTACTCATCTGATAAGCATTCTTGAAAAGCGATGGCTTTTGCAGCAATGATATGCTCCAAAGGGCCTCCTTGAGTGCCAGGGAATACGCCCATATCAAGTAAAGAAGACATTTTTTTGATTTCTCCTTTTGGAGTAGTCAATCCCCATGGGTTGTCAAAATCTTCACGCATCATAATCAAACCACCTCTTGGCCCTCTAAGGGTCTTGTGCGTGGTAGTTGTGACAATGTGACAATGATCTAGCGGGTCATTCAAAAGTCCTTTAGCGATGAGCCCAGATGGGTGGGATATATCTGCCAAAAGAAGGGCTCCGATTTCATCTGCTATTTCTCTCAATCTTGCATAATCCCAATCTCTCGAATAGGCCGACGCACCACAAATGATCAATTTTGGCATAACAGTCCGAGCTTTTTCTTCAAGTTTGTCATAGTCAATCCTTCCAGTTGATTCTTCTACTCCGTAAAAATGAGGCTCATAAAGCTTCCCGGAGAAATTCACAGGAGAACCATGGGTCAAGTGACCACCGTGAGAAAGATCAAATCCTAAAATAGGATCGCCAGCTTTCAAGCATGCCAATAACACTGCTGCATTCGCCTGTGCGCCTGAGTGAGGCTGAACATTGGCCCATGTAGCGCCAAAAAGCTCTTTTGCTCTGTCGATGGCCAGTTGCTCGATCTTATCCACTACTTCACAACCTCCATAGTAGCGTTTGCCTGGGAGACCTTCCGCATATTTGTTTGTCAGCACGCTTCCTGCCGCCTCCATCACTTGTTTGCTGGTGAAGTTTTCTGAAGCGATCAGTTCGATGCCTCTCTTTTGTCTGTCCTCTTCTTCGTTGATTAGGTCGAAAACAAGCGAATCTCTTTTCATAATCAGGGGTTTGAAAGCCAATTTTTATGGAATGGTAGCCAAATGGCGTACCTGCAAATGTGCCCAAAAATAGCCCGAAAGTCCCGATTATCCAATCCAAAAATAGGATTGGGATTCTCAATTCTACAGAATTGCTATTTTTGGCTGATGATTGATTTCAAATTCCACCCTGAAAGCTATTTTACTGACGAAACCACTTCTGTTTTATTAGTAAAAATGAATTATCCCGAAAGTCAATGGGGAGAGCAAATCAGCATTTATGCACACTGGCTAGAGGGAAAAATTCAATTTGAAGCGGTTGATTTCTATGGAAATGATTACTTGCTCTATCCTTCATCGAGCTTTGAAGCTTTAAGTATGGAAGACATAGTTTATCTTTTAGAAGGAATGCAGGTGAATACCGATGTGATGGAAGGAAATATGGAANCGAGCTTTGAAGCTTTAAGTATGGAAGACATAGTTTATCTTTTAGAAGGAATGCAGGTGAATACCGATGTGATGGAAGGAAATATGGAATTAATCTTGGACGGAATCCCAGAAGTCGAAAGTGACTTCTATCCAGAGCTGAATAAATATTTTGAGGAAAAAAGAAAAAATTTCGGATTGGATTAGAAATCTAACAGTGCCTGCTTCTGATCAGAAACTTGATGTGTACGAAACCAATACTCGTACGTTTGGAAATCTAGGCAATCGCTAAATTCACTTCCCTGAAACATGACTTTCTTCAAACAGGTTACAGGAAGCCAGGATTGCAAGTTTGCTGCTTGCTCTTTTGACAGCTGTGAAAGTTGAATCCATGTTCCTCCGTTGATAAAAATCGGTATAAGTTTAGTCATAAAGTTGCGGTTATTTGTCTCAAAACTATACTGATAATCACCAAAGTACACTCATATACAATTAATTTTATGTTAATAAAAATCTCGCCTTACATAAACGCAGCATGACAGGAGCTTTCATTGCATTTTTATGCCTTCTACTGGGACTTTTTTTACAGAAGCAATCAAATCTTCCACAGGAAAAAATAACTAAGTGGGTCAATGCTTACCTATTGAATATTGTGCTGCCTGCTTTGGCACTTCTGTACATCCCACAAATAGTCCCAGGATGGGGCTTGCTCTTACCCATTTCTTCGGCCTGGTTCACCTTTCTCTTGTCTTGGTTAATTTTTGGGATGCTCGGCAAAATTTTAAAATGGGATAGACAGACCACTGGTTGTTTGGTAATCGTGTCAGGGCTGGCTAATACTTCGTTTATGGGATTTCCTGTGGTAGAAGGGCTATATGGTAAAGAAGGATTGCCAATAGCGCTCTTGATAGATCAAGGAGGTTCATTTTTGCTTGTTTCATCCCTTGCGATTTTGGTGGGCTCAATCTATTCCCATAAAGAAGGTAATCTGAGGGAAATCCCCCTCAAAATTCTTCGCTTTCCACCTTTCGGATTTTTATTGATCACTATAGGCATGAGCATTGTGGGATGGAAAACTCCGGAATTTCTCATCCCGTTGGTTTCCTTGATTGGAAAAACAATGGCTCCAGTGGCCATTTTCGCCATTGGCCTGAAGTTTTCAATAGATTTCGACTCGCTAAGCTCCAAGTTTTATTGGCTTGGAATGGGTTACCGCCTTTTGCTTGCACCATTGATGGTCTGGTTGATTTTCAGAAATTTCCTACCGGAAAGCAGCCTTGAATTCAAGGTCACCGTCCTTGAAAGTGGCATGGCACCAATGATTACCGGGTCTATTGTCGCCATCCAATACGACCTTAAGCCCAAGCTCGCAACACTACTTGCAGGATTGGGAATCCCGATTTCTATCTTAAGTATCTTGGTTTGGTATTATTTCTTAGGCTGATTAAACCCAAGCTTTTTTCAAATCCGAGAGGATTTCCTCATGAATTTTTTCATTCGTAGCCAATATCTGCCTTCCAAATATAAAATCTCTTCCGCCAGAGAAATCTGTCACTTTGCCACCTGCCTCCTCCACAATCAAGGTACCTGCGGCAACGTCGTATGAATTCAGATTATATTCAAAAAACCCTTCTACTCGCCCAGCAGCCACATAACATAAGTCCACAGCCGCACTTCCAAATCGACGAGCTCCATGCGAAGACTTCATCAATGACTTCAAAGCAGCCAGGTATTTGTCAATCAAATCGAAGTTGTAGTACGGAAAGCCTGTAGCTATCAGAGATGCAGAAAGTGTCTTAGCTGCGCTAACTCTGATACGCGTGTCATTACAAAATGCTCCACCGCCTTTCATCGCATAGAAGCATTCATGTAGATTCACCTCGTAAACCACTCCTAAAATCACGGCATCACGCTCCATCAGGGCTATACTCACACAAAAAATCGGCACACCATGGATGAAATTAGTAGTGCCATCCAGCGGGTCAATCACCCAGTTGAATTCTTCCGCCTGTGTGGTATTAGTGCCTTCTTCTGTAATGAAACCAGCCTCTGGCAAGATATGAGCTAGTTTATTTACGATCATCCTTTCGGCTTCTTTGTCCACATAGGACACCAGATCATTGAACCCCTTATGCTCTACACGAGCCAAATTGAAATGCTGCCTTTCTCTACGTATAAAAGCTCCAGCTTCCTTGGCTATTTCTTGAGTTTTCTCTAAAAGTAGTGTAAGTTTTTCTGTTGAGATCATAATAGTTGTTTGTCTAATTCAGGCTTTGGGATTCTTACCTGCCACAGTAAGGACTATTTCGCCTTTGAGGGTATTGGTCTGATAATATTCTATTAACTCGGCTAATGAACCTCTAATGTTCTCCTCATGGAGCTTTGTGAGTTCTCTGGATACGCACGCTTGTCTGTCCGCTCCAAAAGCTTCGGAAAGCTGCCCAAGAGTTTTCAGCAGTCGATGTGGAGACTCATAAAAAATAATAGTCCTCACCTCTTCGATAAGCCCGTCTATTCTGGTCTTTCTCCCTTTTTTGTGAGGCAAAAACCCTTCGAAAACGAATCGATCATTTGGCAGCCCACTATTTACCAAAGCAGGGACAAAGGCTGTAGCACCAGGAAGACATTGCACATCTAGTCCAGCTGCAAGTACTTCTCTTACCAAGAGAAAACCTGGATCTGAAATAGCAGGGGTGCCGGCATCGCTGATCAATGCAAATACTTCCCCCTTATTCATGCGCTCGACTAGTTTTTCTACCGTCTTGTGCTCATTGAAAATATGGTAACTCTGAAGAGGCCGGGAAATTTCCAGATGTTTTAACAGTTGCCCACTCGTGCGGGTATCCTCAGCTAGGATCACATCAGCACTTTTCAATATCTCAATTGCACGAAGTGTGATATCCTTAAGGTTACCGATGGGAGTAGGTACTAGAAACAAGTTTGGGGAATTTTCACTCATGCAAGAACCTTATCAATATCCTTTGCCAGGTCATGATCCTTCTTGGTCACCTTATTTCCGGAGTCATGCGTAGTCAATTCAATTTCTACCGTATTATACACATTGCTCCAATTAGGATGGTGTTGTGAGGCTTCCGCTAAAAATGCCACTCGGGTCATGAATGCAAAAGCTTCCTGAAAATCCTTGAACTTGAATGTTTTCTTTAGCTTATTATCTTCTTCTTTCCACATAATTTAATTCGTTTAAAGTGAGATTAACCCTTCTATTTCGGCAGCTTTCTCATAGATTTTGACAATCTGATCTGGATCTTTCATCATTGGCTGAATAGTAACGCTTACGTATTTCCCGCCAGAACTTTCTTTGGTAATTATTTCATGTTTTGGAAATAGCGTAGCCACTTCCTTTTCTTTTCCAGTAGGAACTATAAACTTAAACATATAAAGCTGTGGAAACTCTCCACTGGCCACTAATTTTTCCTTGAAGCTTTCTTTATCAAATTCCTTTTTGTCCATGGCTTGATGTGATTGGCAAATTACATTTCGAATATAAACAAAGAACCCGTGCTAAGTGGCACGGGTTCCGAATCTAGATTCTATTAAAAGAATTTATATCGATAGTCCTTGACCCCTGCCAGATCTTGCAGAGCCATCATCACCGAATATGTCGTTCGCTGTGAGGCATTTTGTGTCAATTGACCTTGGTAGGCAGAGTAGTCACCTATTTCAGCAGCTGGAGTCAAGGCATTCAACTTACCTACGATCACCCCCACATCTTCACGAATAGGCTGCGTGATCTCGCCTTGCTTCAGTCCGAAGATAGCACCAATAGCCCGGGGAGCGAATCCAACACCTGGAATCACATTTGCACTGAGCTTCAAATCAGGAATCTCATTCAGAGACGCTTCAGCAGGATAGACCGCTTTCATTTCTTCCAAAGAAGTCTTTCCGGCAAGCTTAGATTTGATCACCTCTACTTTTTTCTCAGTTCTAACCTGAGCTTCCACTTGCTCTTTTACATCAGCCAACTTCAGATCACCTTCGCCTTTCTTGCTGACAAGGGTAGCTATTACATAGGCATTGTCTAGTTCAAAAACAGTAGAAACCTCTCCGGTAGAAGTGCCATCAGCAAAAGCCCAACGTATCACTTCTCTTGCGTTTTGAAGATTGTTGATGTTTCTAGCGTTGGCTTCTACATTGTTTGCTTGTAGAATTCTATAATTATCCGTTGTTGCATTTTCAGTGAACTCATTTCTATTGCCAGCATTTGCTGCAAAAGAATCAGCATTTCTGAAAGCCTCGTTTCTAGTCGCATCACTTGCTACTAATTCCAATTCTAAAGTTGCCACTTTAGTATAAGTGGTTTTAGGCATTTCAGTCACTTTGATGATATGATAGCCATATTCTGTTTCTACCAAATCAGAAAGTAAACCTGTAGCTTTAGCAGCATAGGCAGCAGTGGCAAATTCTTCCACGAAATCCGCTTTCGCAAACCAACCCAAATCCCCGCCGGTCTGTGCAGTACCATCTTGACCATATTGTCTTGCTGCTACTTCAAAGTTTCCATCAGCCTTCACTTCTGCAAGGACTGTTTCTGCCTGAGCTTTTACAGCAGCTTTGGCAGTGTCGTCCATTCCTTCGGTGCTGAATAAGATATGTGAGGCTCTCAGTCTGGGTGTCCCTTCGTACTGATCAGTAACCTTATAGGACACGAAGGTAGAGTTGGCCGTGATGAAAGGGCCGTAAGTTTCTCCTGCCTGAATGTCTGATACATTATTGCTCAAATTTGCAGGAAGTTCGTCGCCTGGTCTTACTGTCAAATATGGAGTTGGGCTTTCAGAATTTCTTAACACAAAAAGGGAATCGTTCTCAGCAGTTTTTAGCTCATTGGTCAATTCATTGATCCGAGCAATCACCTCCGCTGAATCTAGGCCACTCGGCTGAATGCTAAAGCTTACGTATTCGAGGCTGGCAGCATTGCCAGACTTGAATTTACTTTTGTTCTTAGTCAAATACGCTTGCATTTCGCTTTCTGATACGGTTACATCCGCGTCAGCGACGGCATAGAAAGGAACAAATAGAATTGATGCATCTGCTATGGTATTGGCTGCTTTGTATTCTACTTTTGCTTCAGCTTCGGTAGCAAACTCAGAAGTCGCCAGCATGTTGTCATATTTGATTCTCAATCTAGAGTCAGCAAAAAGTCGCTCTTGCTGATTCCAATATGCCTGCTGTGCAGGATCTGCCGTTTCCAGTGATTGAAGGAAAGTAACCAGCTGACTTTTGTCAAACTGGCCAGTTTGAGGATTTACCAATTGCTGACGTAATTCCGGAACGATGTTTTTGCCTTGAACCATATCAACTAATTCGGCATCCGAAATAGTCAAGCCCAATTTCTCATATTCTTCTTTGAACACACGCTCTACAATCATAGACTGCCATGCCTGCTCTCTGATCGAATACATTTCTACTTCCGAAGGAACTCTTCCAGTTCGTTGCTGATTGGCAACTTTGAATTCTTCAATACGGGTGATATACTCATCGTAGGTGATATCTTCACCTGCGATCTCACCTACGATATTTTGACTGGAATTGAGAAGTGTGGAATTTGGACTTAATAAATCTCCTCCTAGGAGGAATAATATTAATCCGCCGGCAATTACACCGATCATAAGACCTGTCCTTTGTCTAATTTGTTTAATTAACGCCATTATTGTTACTACGCTTTTTTAGAGTGTCGCAAAATAAAAGCTTTAGTAACGAAATTCAAAATATATTCTGAATCAAACGCGTAACTAGAAAATTCCTGAGGTGTTGATTTTTAGGCGAACAGTCTCAATTCTATGCTCTTGCTTGGTCACTACAGTAAAAGAATAGGACTCATAAGTAATCGATTCTCCTTTCTTCGGGAGGTTCTCCGTGAGGGATAGAATCAGCCCGGATAGAGTCTCAAAGTCTCCAATCGGCAATTCCCAGCCATATTTATCATTGAGGTAGTCTATTTCATGACGCGCACTCAGCAAATATTCCTGATCAGAAATTTGCTGCTCGATCAAATGATCGCTGTCGTATTCATCCTCGATTTCTCCAAAAATCTCCTCAATAATATCTTCCATAGAAACTATTCCAGAAGTCCCTCCAAACTCATCTACTACCAAAGCCAGGCTTTTTCGCTCCTGAATAAATTGAATCAGTAACTCATTAGCCAGTGCCGATTCTGGTGCAATAATGATAGGCGTTAAAATCTCTTCGATGGTTTTGGGCTTCTTAAACAGCTCCAATTGGTGACAATAGCCGATGACATCATCGATGGATTCCCGATAGACTATCACCTTAGAATGCCCACTTTCTTCAAATACCTGCTTTAGTTCTTCGATAGGGTCATCCACCTCCACAGATACTATATCTGTCCTCGGTACCATACATTCACGC
The DNA here is from genome assembly GCF_035156415.1 of Algoriphagus persicinus. Taxonomy (NCBI): domain Bacteria; kingdom Pseudomonadati; phylum Bacteroidota; class Cytophagia; order Cytophagales; family Cyclobacteriaceae; genus Algoriphagus; species Algoriphagus persicinus. Next base: position 363,881 of record NZ_JAYEEY010000001.1, on the reverse strand, counting down.
ACCCGTACCGTTTTAAATTCCACGGCATTGTCAAAAATCTTCGTATCTATTTCCACATGCCCTTCTTCTTTTCCTTTATGCATATGATTTTGGACAAAGCTATTGAGGTCAGTGACCGTGAAAACCGGTTTATCTTCACTATAATCCAAACGGAGTACCTTGGTGATGAAAAATCTCGAAAGTGCTACTACTGTCCAAACTACCGGGTAAAAAAGAACATAAATGATCCAAAATGGTAGAGAGAAGAAATTCAACATGCTGTTTGGATTCAACATAAAAAGACTTTTCGGCAAAAACTCAGCGGTCACCAAAACCACAATAGTGGCAATCAAGGTCTGCAAAACCAGCACAATTGCATCGTTATTGAAACCGTCTGGAAGCCACATTTTCAGCTGGTCTTCCATGAAGTATGCCATGAATATACCGTAGAGCACCAGTGATATGGTATTACCTAGGAGTGTAGTACCGATGAACTGTCCAGGGCGCTGCACAAAAACACTGAGTATTCTACCAGTAAGGTCGCCTTGCTTATTTTGAAGCTCTATCTGAAGCTTATTGGCAGAAATAAAGGCAATCTCCATTCCCGAAAAAAAGGCCGATAACGCCAGCGTGATGAGCACATAAATCAAATCATAACTTACTTCCATGCTTAGCGTTTTTTGCCAGGTTTGGTCTTTTTCTTAGGTGTCGGTGATTCTTCGGGTTTGTGCATCCTGCGGTACTGAAACCAAAATAGCAAGGCTACCGCAAACATAAAAATCGCGTAGGAAGCTTCCACTCCTTGCGTGACAGTCTGGTGAATACCAACGATCATAAGTGCAAGAGATAGTGATAATACTAATGCGTCAACTAATTTCATTGTGAATAATATGGGGGCGACAATAAAGCATAACGCTCAATATTACTTATCAAAAACCTTATTTCTATTAGATTCATCTAAAGTCCGTCTTCAGACAACTCAATCTGACCATCCCTAGGGTTTTTAAGTTTATATGTACTGAAAGTATCATCTGCTTCGAATCCGGATCCATAGGAATAGGTACCTCCATTTTGTACCCTTACAAATTTCTCAGTGTATATTATTTTCTTATTTGGTTCCCAAAAAAGCTCTTCAGATTGTAGTTTTTGATCCTTGATCAGATTGTGAACCTGTACATCACCTACACCTTTGAAGATATTTTCCTGTTTCAATAAATAGCCTCGATCTGCTCTCAGTGTGGTACTCAATTGACCATCTTTTTCAAAAATCTGAATTTCTATTCCATCAGGAAACTCCAGATTGCCGTTGGCAAACTCCAATTGCTTAGGTGCTTTAATTTCTGACCGTACTATGGCCGAGTCACTTTGTATTAAATGTATGTTGAGGGTCATTTTCATCGGCCCATCGTAAACCTCCAGAGCAGAAGCATCCACATCCTCCCTGCAGGAGCTGCTTAGAGCAAGGATGGAGAACATTACCAAAGAATATAAACTCGTCTTCACAGCTCAAAGATACTTGAAAATTGTTTTACGCCTATAAATGAAAAAAGGCAGCCCGAAGACTGCCTTTTTGTATCAGTGGTATGATTAATCTCTAGTAGCCAAAGTGACCGTCTCACCTATCCAGCAACCAGTACTAAGTGTCTGACCTACTTGCATTCCTTCAGTAAAGACTTCTTCTTTAGAAGGGAACTGTAATCTTGCTTGAGCCATTCCATTGGAATCACCAGCTCTTTGGTAAGCATTGTAAGCTGCTATGAAAATGGTTCTATCCTTAATGACACTTTCTCCTCCTCTACAATCATTAAACGAATTCATATACATACCCCCGATCATGGAGTAAATATCTGAAGTTCTGGAAGAATCTAGGTTAGCTGCTTCTCTAGCCGCAGCTCTGGCCGCAGATTTCTTTCCTTGCTTTGCATAGATCTTTGCAAGCTCCATCTGAGCATCAGCCTTCTGAGAATCACTCTCAGCAAGAGTCAATGCTTGACTCCACATTTCTTCTGCTTTAGCAGTATTATCTTCCTGCATGTATCTCATGGCAATCACCTGAGAAGTAGAGAAAGAAGGTTCTTTAGCATGCTTCATTTCAAGTGCTCGTAGGAATGCCTTTGAGGAGAAACACTTGTATTGAACAGAATACTTGAAGATCTGGTCAGCTAGTACCTCGTTGGTAGGATCAGCGGCCAATTTTGGACCCATCGTATTTTCGATGAAATCACAATCAATCAGCTCCATCGCGACCAATAACTGCTCAAGGGTGCCTTTTTGGCTAGATACGTCTTTGCCTTCTGCAGCAGCTTCATCAAGTAACTTATTGATCTTGTCATGAATTGCTAAGATTTCTTCTCCTGTATAAGCTTGGTGATAAGCGTAATTCCTATAGACTAGATCGAAATACGCCGCTGTCAATTGATAGTTTATAGTACCATTAAGCTCCAGTGCTTTCTCAAAATCAGCAATTGGACCTTTCAGCATATCTTTGTCTCCCTTATAATATTGATAGCCGTAGTAGGCTTTATTTTCTATCCACTCTTTCTCATTATTATAGATCTCTCCTCTTTTAGTGTAAAGCGCAATCACAGAGTCTTGATAAACTCTTTTTTGAGCCTCATCAGTAGTGGCTTTGGCAGCCGCATCATATATTTTGACTCCATTCTGATAGATAGATTCATTAAGCTCAGGGACATTGACCAGCAACCAGTGCAGGGGGTGTGTAGCTTCAATAAACTGATCAGAATTCATGAAGTCAGTGTAAGCCGCGTTTAATTCTCTTGCTTTGGCTTCTTGGGCTACGTCAGAGGGGAAGTTCCAGCCTTCTTGAGCTTGGACCATTCCGGCGAGAAGCAGGGCTGCTAGCCCTAGGATTGTAGATTTAATTTTCATTTTCATAATGGTTTAATTCGGCACAATTTAATCTTCATGTCTAAGTCCAGGTTTTAAGAAATGGACTTAACCATTTTGATTGAATGGTTTGGTTAATTATTATTCAAAAACTCGTTTGTAGAACCAACTGTTATCATTCAATGACAATCCTAGAGTGAAGTTAACGTAACTCTCTTTGATCAGTCCATTATTAGTGGTGCCCCGCTGTCCTACTTTCACCGCGAAGTTCACTAACGAAAGTTGATTTACAGGAAGTGAAGCTCCAAAGTTAATGCCAAGGTCATTAATATTAGTCTCGTTCAAATAATATGGCGTCTGCTGGTATTCCAATCCTACGCGATAAGTACCCCGCTTTAGCGTATTATCTATCGCAGTAAAATCAGGCGTAATCTGAAATCCCAAAGCTACCTTAATTGCTTCCTTCAATTGCAATGGATCATCTAGCAGAGATCTATATTTTTTGAAGTCTTGATATTGGCCTTCCAGACCGATTATATATTTATTGTTTTTTTCATAAGAAAGGCCGAATCCGTAGCGATTAGGGATATAAATGCTTCCCGGTTCATCATTTGAGATCAAGTCTCCATCTGAATCTGGGTTGCTAGCTTGGCCAAATGATGCGAGCTTGGCAAAAGCTTTTCCACTAACATCTCCTAAATGCTGATAGATGGCGCCTAAGTGTAACTTACTACCTGCAGTCAAGGGAAGGAAGTAATAGGCACCTGCTTTAATGCCCACATCACTGACTGTTAATCTTTCATAATATTCTGAAGTAGTCCCGACTTGGCCTCCTTCATCATCAAAAAGTGCCAATTGATTAGTTCGTATCGTTGACCCAAATAAGTAAGAACCTTGTACTCCGAGACTCAAATTTTTGGCTACCACCATCCCATAACTCAAATAAGCTTCTGAAATACCGCCATCCCCTTCGATAGAATTCAATGCTTGCACATCTGTATTGCTAACTGGGCTTTCTATCAGCAACCGATAATTTACACTGGTGATTTGGTTCAATCCTAAGCCGACCGTCGCTTTATTTACCTTCACAGGGAGTGAAATTGCGATGTAGGAAAGGCCACCGCCATCCACAGCCGAATTCTCTGTGCCGTTGTCCACTGCTATCTTTTTATAATTCAGTGCTGCCTCAAAATTAAAAATTGTGTTTTTAGTAGTAAGAGCTGGATTGACCACATTGGGATTCCAGGCATTACCGTAGCTGATGCCAAGTCCCCCCATTGCTTGATTATGGGTAAGTCCGGAATAATTAAATTCACCGATCCCTAGCGCACTATAGGTAGAAGCACTGGTCTGAGCTTGAGCTTCTGTAAATAAGAAAAGGGTGCATAGTACACCCAGCAATTGCAATTTGATTTTACTCAACATTGTGGTTTAGAATAGAATTCAATCCGTAAAGGACCAAATTTGGGACTACAAATATGAGGTCTTTTGCCAATGAATCAAAAGATTGGGCATCTCCGCCACTAACAAAGACCTCGATTTCTGGAAATTTTTTGGTATATGCCTCGATTTGCCCGCGCAATTCAAGCTCAATTCCATGCCAAATACCGATTTGCATACAGGTGATTGTATTTTTGCCAATCAGTTCGGAAGGCTTTACTTTGAGATCAACTAGCGGCAATCTTGCCGTTTGCTCATGCATTGCTTTGGCTCGCATTTCGAGTCCTGGGCTGATCGCTCCACCTAAATAGGTGTTTCCTTCATCGATTAAATCAAAAGTAATACAAGTTCCCAAGTCTATCGCGAGAATCGGTCCTTTTCCCCGCATAGTCCAAGCGCCAATCGCTCCGGCAATCCGATCCAAACCCAAGCTTGCGGGTGTTCCGTATGCGTTGCGAATAGGTAGCTTGGTAGCTGAGCTAAGAAAGGCAAATTGGAAAGGTAAAATATCCTGTAGTTCAGCTTGACCCCACCTTACAGAGCTCACTAAGCAATGGTCAAATGAAACTGATACCCAATAGGTTAATGCAACTTCAATCCCATCAAATACTACTTCATCAAGCAGTATTTCTCCTTGAAACAGCGCCGATTTGATTCTTGTATTCCCGATGTCTATTATCAGATTTATCATCCAGTTTGATTAATATGCTGCAAAATAGCCATTCAAAAAAAGTAGTGCCTTTTATACTTGTTAAATTACCTTTGACCTAGTCGTTACTTAACAAACTTTAACCCATGAGTTCTACTAACTACACCATGATCGGATTGATGTCCGGTACCTCCGGAGATGGATTAGACCTAGCCTATTGCAGCTATACACTTCATGATCAGTGGTCTTACGAGATTTTAGATGCGGTTACCTTCCCATTTCCAAAGGAAATGGGAACGAAACTCAAGAACTGCCATAGACTTTCTGCTTTGGAACTAGCACTTCTAGATGTAGAATTCGGAAAGTGGATGGGGGAAAAAGTCAGAAAATATTGTGGTGAAAAACAAATCAAACCTATGGCAGTTTGCTCGCACGGACATACCGTATTCCATCAACCCGCCAAGGGGCTTAGCCTTCAGATAGGCAATGGCTGGGCGCTGCATCAGGCATCCGGACAAAAGGTAATCAATGATTTCCGCATGCTAGATGTGCAGCTTGGTGGCCAAGGCGCACCCTTGGTGCCCATTGGAGACAGCTTACTTTTTCCGTCCATCGATTTTTGCATCAACTTAGGCGGTATTGCAAATATCAGCATGGAGGCAGGTGGGAGGCGAATTGCATTTGATACCTGCCCATTCAACCTCTTGCTGAATGCCCAAGCAAATGTGCTCGGTGCTGAATACGATGAAAATGGAGCTTGGGCAAAGGAGGGGGTACTAAATAACGAGCTATTTAAGGTGCTGAATGAGTTGACTTTTTATTCCAAATCAGAGTCAAAGTCACTAGGCCGGGAGGATTTGGAAAATGATTTCATACCGCTGCTGAATGCTAGTAGGCTTCCCGAAAAAGACAAGCTGAGAACACTAGTCGAGCATTATGCCTTACAGATCGCCACAGTGATCAAGCAACACAAAATTTCTGATTGCCCTACAGTCTTGCTTACCGGTGGCGGTGCATACAATTCCTTTTTTAAAGAGCGGCTTCATTTTCACCTCAACTATCAATGGACACATGTTTTTGCAGAGCCAATATTGATAGAGTTTAAAGAGGCACTTGTTTTTGGGTTTTTAGGCGTATTACGTTTTCGTAATGAAAATAACTGCCTAGCCTCTGTCACTGCCGCGAGAAATGATTCATCTGGGGGCGTGATTTATGGCTGACCACCTATCAGACTTCATGCTGTAGAGGAAGGATATTTTTCTATTTTTGCCTAGCTATAAACCCAAATTACATGCAGGAATTACTTAAAAAGTTTGAAAACAAACAACCCGAAATCACTTTTGAATGGAGTGATAGCGAATCTGAGGCTGAAGGCTGGGTAGTGATAAACTCCCTTAGAGGTGGGGCTGCTGGTGGTGGTACCCGTATGAGAAAAGGATTGGACAAGCGTGAAGTTGAATCTCTTGCCAAAACAATGGAGGTAAAATTCACCGTCTCCGGTCCGGCGATTGGCGGCGCAAAGTCAGGCATCAACTTCGATCCAAACGATCCCCGTAAAGATGAAGTCCTTCGGCGATGGTACAGAGCAGTGATTCCTTTATTAAAAAGTTATTACGGCACTGGCGGGGATCTAAATGTGGATGAAATCCATGAAGTAATTCCTATCACAGAATCCTATGGTCTATGGCACCCACAAGAAGGGGTGGTAAATGGCCACTATCATGCCACTGAGCCAGAGAAAATCCGAAAAATTGGTCAGCTCCGACAAGGCGTTTCCAAAGTTCTTGAAGATCCACTCTTCACCCCAAATGGCCCTAAAAAATATACCGTGGCCGATATGATTACGGGATTTGGGGTAGCAGAAGCTTTAAGGCATTACTATAAAATCTGGGGAGGAAGCATCAAAGGAAAACGTGCAGTCATTCAAGGATGGGGCAACGTAGGCGCCGCAGCAGCATGTTTTCTTGCCGTAGAAGGTGTGAAAATAGTAGGTATCATCGACCGTGAAGGTGGAGTGATAAAGGAGGAAGGTTTTTCGCTTGACGAGGTTCGCCAGCTTTTCCTGGCTAGAGATGGAAATAAACTCGTAGCCGCAAACCTACTTTCCTTTGAAGAGATAAATCAGCAAATTTGGGATATAGAAAGCGAAATTTTCATCCCAGCGGCTTCCTCCAGACTGATCACTCAGGATCAAGTCGAGCGAATGGTGAATTCTGGGCTAAATGTTATTTCTTGTGGAGCCAATGTGCCCTTTGCTGACCCGGAGATATTCTTTGGATCCATAGGCATTTGGACAGATCAGCGGGTTTCTGTGATACCTGATTTCATCGCCAATTGTGGTATGGCCCGCGTCTTTGCTTATTTGATGAGTGACAATGCGGAAGTGACCGATATGGCTATCTTCACAGATGTCAGCAGGACTATCGAAAAAGCACTCTTAAATGTTCATTCCAAGAATCCTGAAAAAATTAAACTAGCGGAAAGCTCCTTTAGTATAGCCCTAGCACAACTCGTGTAAAAGTATACTTTGTGTTTGATCAGACGGAGTTAATTTTTGATTAAATCCAACAAGATGGTCAATTTTGATTGTGCTGTATCAGGCAAAAGCTGTAGTTTAGCAGACGCCACTGGTGCATACCAACAATCAATTATTTGCTTAAATTAACCGAAAAGAACACCCAGCCTACCCTATTAGCCTAATGAAGAATTTTATCTTTAGTTTCTCCATATTTTTCGGAATATTATTTTTGGGTGGATTAGACACGCAATATGCTTTTGCACAGACTACTGATACTGAGCAGAAATACCTAGCTCAAGTAGAGCAAGGAAATCCCGACCAAGTTGCCCCTCACGAGGATTTGGTGGAAGAAGCCATAGATGAGGGGCATCATACTGCCCCTATTTGGTTGGTCATCCCATTTGTAGCCTTATTGCTCATGATTGCCACTGGCCCTCTGTTTTATGAGCATTTTTGGCACAAAAACTACCCGAAAATCGCCATCGGATTCGCATTGCTGGTAGTTTTCTATTATTTGTTTGTTCTTGGGAATGTCCATGCGCCTGTCCATGCCATGGCAGAATACATTCAGTTTATTGCACTTCTGGCTTCCTTATACATTGCTTCCGGAGGCATTCTTATAGAAATAGATAAGAAAGCAACCCCATTCGCAAACGTCACTTTATTAATTATTGGTGCTTTGATTTCTAATCTGATCGGAACCACTGGAGCATCTATGCTTTTGATCCGTCCATTTATCAGACTGAACAAAGGGAATATTCAGGCTTATCACATCATTTTCTTCATCTTTATGGTGAGTAATATAGGGGGCTCATTGACACCAATCGGGGATCCTCCACTATTCTTAGGTTTCTTGAAAGGCATTCCTTTCTTCTGGACTTTGGAATATAACTGGCCGGCATGGATATTTGCATTAATTGCCCTAGCTATTGCATTCTACTTTATTGACAAAAAATTTGGCAGAGCAAATGATGACTCTGAGCTAGAAGAAACTACCTATTCAAATAAATTTTCTTTGATAGGGGTTAAGAATTTTGGCTGGTTATTTATTATAATCTGCTCAGTATTCCTCGATCCAAATGTAATAGAAGGAGTGCCAGCCATCGTCTATGACGGCCAGAAATTCTCCTATATCCGGGAGATCATTATGCTGACAGTAGCTTTCTTGTCTTACAGATTCGCAGATCAGAAAGCCATCAAAGGCAATGAGTTCAACTTCGAGCCTATTCGGGAAGTTGCATTTATATTCATTGGAATATTTGGGACTATGATGCCGGCCTTAGAGCTCGTAGGTGCTTTTGCTAAATCACCAGATGGCGCTGCTATGATCACGCACAACACGCTTTATTGGGGCACTGGTATCCTTTCAGGATTTCTAGACAATGCACCTACCTACCTGAACTTTCTTGCAGCCGCCATGTCTTCCAAAGGTGCTTCCATCAATAACATTGAAGAAGTTCGCCAGTTTGCAGCTGACGGATATCCTGACTCCGCATTTGAATTGATGGCCATCTCCATCGCTTCGGTGTTCTTCGGGGCGATGACTTATATAGGAAATGGACCTAACTTCATGGTGAAGTCTATAGCGGAGCAAAATGGGATCAAAATGCCTTCCTTCTTTGGCTATATGATCCGATTCTCTCTACCAATCCTATTGCCACTACTTATATTAGTGTGGCTAGTATTCTTTGCTTTCGTATAAGTTCTAAACTTCGTAATAGCGAAAACAAGATTCTAAATGGTCGTTGAATAATCCTGTAGCCTGCATGTGTGCATACACTGTGGTACTGCCCAGAAATTTGAATCCACGTTTCTTCAAATCTTTGGCAAGCAAATCAGATTCCTTAGTTGTAACCTGTGCTTCGCTCATGGAGGATAAGCGATTTTGTATTGGCTTGCCGCCGACAAAACCCCAAATGTATTTTGAAAAAGAGCCAAATTCCTTCTGTACCTCCATAAAGCATTTGGCATTATTGATCGCAGCACGGATTTTCAACACGTTTCTGATGATGCTAGGGTCTTGCAGTAACTCTTGTACATAACTTTCTGTAAATGAGGAAACTAACTTGTAATCAAAGTCTGCAAAAGCTATGCGATAGCCCGCTCTCTTTTTCAAAATAGTAGCCCAACTCAAACCTGCTTGGGCAGACTCTAAAATCAAAAACTCGAAATGAATCTGATCATCCCATACAGGAACTCCCCACTCGGTATCGTGGTAGCGTACATAATCTTCAAAACCTAGACACCAAGGACAACGTGGCTTTGGATCAGAAACTTGGAAGGGCTTTTTCATGTGTTTATAATTGTTTTTCAAAGGTCATAACCTGTCCCGTGACGAAGGAAACGGGATGAAATCTCGCATGGTAGATAATCATCCCAGTGTGTGACGCTTGAGTCATGCTCGATTTCATAAAAGTAGAATTAAGGAATAAAATTAATCAAGAATTGGGATAAGGAAGGAGAGTACACTACTTTCTGAGCTTAATTAGCATACAACTATGATCGCCACCTCTACCCTAGAAATCAGTGCCAAAGCATATCGACAAAACATACGCTATATACGCTCAGAAATTGGCCCAAAGCCAATAATATCTGCTGTAGTGAAAGGTAATGCCTACGGACATGGGATCTCGCAAATGATCGAAATAGCCGAAAAAGCCGGAATCCGTCATTTCAGCACGTTTAGTTCGGATGAAGCTTGGGAAGTTTCAAACAAATCCAAAAAAGGATCGGACATCATGATTCTGGGGATGCTCCATTTAGAAGAGCTGACGGCGCTGATCCAAAGGGGAATTAGCTTTTATGTATTTGATTTTGAAAGGCTGCAAAGGACGATCTTGGTTTCTAAGGAAATTGGTATTCCCGCCAAAGTCCATATTGAAGTAGAGACTGGATTTCATCGCACAGGATTTGATTGGAATCAGCGAGAGAAGCTGGCTGACATACTACTGGAGAATTCTAATTTCATAGTGATTGAGGGACTTTGCACACATTATGCCGGAGCAGAATCTGTGAGTAATTTCGTTCGCGTAAATAATCAAATTGCCCGCTATCATGAATTCAAGGATTTTTTCCTTTCGCAAGGCATAGTGTTCAATACCTATCACACTGCCTGCTCTGCAGCTGCACTCATTTTTCCTGAAACAATCATGGACATGGTGAGAATAGGTATCGCAAGCTATGGTTTTTGGCCTACCAAGGAAACATTTTTTGCGAAGCTACAATCCCTGCCAAATGGCAATAAAAATCCACTCAGACGACTGATCACCTGGAAAAGTACAGTCATGAGCATCAAATCTGTGAAAACCGGGGAATTTGTAGGCTATGGCAATAGCTACATGGCCTTAGAAAATATTCGATTGGCAATCGTACCTGTAGGCTATGGGCACGGCTATAGTAGATTATTGAGTAACCAAGGCAGGGTGCTGATCAATGGCCACTACTGTCCGGTGGTGGGCACGGTCACCATGAATACCATCGCTGTGAATGTGAGTAAGATCAAAGATTTCAAAGTAGGTGATGAAGTAATACTAATCGGAAAGCAAGGTGGGAAAGAAATCACTGTAGCATCATTTTCTGAATCTACACACCAGGTGAATTACGAAATGCTTACCCGATTGCCGAAGGACATTCCTAGAATAATCATCCCTTAATAAAAAATCACTGTCTTATTTTTGATCGGCATTACTTTACGATCTACATGGTATTTGATGGCTTTGGAAAGCACTACTTTTTCTACATCCTGACCTATTTGGACTAATTCGGAGACGGTATTATGATGCCTCACTCGCGCTACTTCCTGCTCGATGATTGGGCCAGCATCCAGCTCTTCCGTCACATAATGAGCAGTGGCCCCAATGATCTTCACACCTCTTTCATAGGCTGCATGATAAGGTCTGGCTCCTACGAATGCCGGCAGAAATGAATGGTGAATATTGATAATGCGGTTTGGGAAATGCTGGATAAACTCCCCAGATAAGATCTGCATATATCTTCCCAGTACCACAAAGTCCACTTGATTTGCTTTCATAAGTTCCAATTGATTGGCCTCGGCAGCGGCTTTGGTCTCAGCTGTGATGGGAATGAAATGAAATGGAATCCCAAATGCCTCCACGACTTCCTTCAAATCGGGATGATTGGATACCACCAATGGAATAGCTACGTCAAGCTGTCCGGCATAATGCCTTCCCAAAATATCAAACAGACAATGGGAAAGCTTACTCACGAAAATTGCCATTCTTGGTTTTGGAAAATTGAAATGAAGCTTGAATTCCATCCGGAATCTCTCCGCCACTTCTTCTTTAAAGCGGGAGGAAATCTCATCTTTTTCCAAAGAGAAAGAATCCAATTCCCAGGCAGCTCTCATGAAAAACATGCCCATTTCTTCTTCCACGTATTGGTCAACTTCTAGAATATTTCCTTCATAAGCATGAAGAAATTTCGACACTGCTGCTACAATTCCCTTTTGATCCGGACACTGTATAATTAGTATGGCTTTTTTCATCTGTTTATAATTGATTTTCAAAGGTCATAACCTGTCCCGTGACGAAGGAAACGGGATAGCCTGTCCCGTCCGCCGCGGCGGATCGGGAGAATCTCGCATGGTAGATAATCATCCCTCTGTGTGACGCTTGCGTCATGCTCGATTTCATATGTATATAATTTAAGAATTCCAGATTTCCCATGCGGCTTCTGCTTGCAGCATAAGCATTTCTTGTCCGTTTTTTGCTTTTCCGCCCTTGTCCATGCAAGCTTTCATCAGGGCCGTTACTGGTGGATTATAGACCAAATCATACACCAAATGAGCTGATGTCAGCTGCTCCAGGGGAATAGCAGGTACACCTTCCACGTTAGGGAAGGTACCTAGTGGCGTAGTATTAACAATCAATCGATGAGTCCTCATTATTTCAGGGTCGGCGAACAGGTCTTCATAGGTAATTTGATCCTCATCTTCAGATCGGGAAACAGATATAAACTCAATTGCTAAATCCTTTAATGCCTGCTTGACAGCCTTCGATGCTCCGCCTGTTCCTAAAACCAAGGCTTTTGGTTTTACTGCACCAAGCATGGGCAAAAGGGAATTTTTAAATCCAATATAATCAGTATTGTATCCCGTGAGCATTCCATCTTGAATGTGGATGCAATTTACAGCACCGATTTCCTCGCAGGCTTCATCCAGATCGTCCAACAGTGCGATCACATCTTCTTTGTGGGGAATCGTGACATTGATTCCTTCTATCTCCGGATCTTCCCTTAAAATTCCCTCCAAGTCCCGAGCATTCGGAATGTCATACAGTTCATAAGAACAGCCTTCAATTCCTTCATTTTCAAATTTCTCTGTGAAATATTTCTTAGAAAAAGAATGTGTAAGGGGATGTCCAATTAATCCGAATTTTCTCATGATTTCTTTAAATATGCTGCCAGTCTATCTATTCCAACGACTAAAATAATCCCTAAAACAAAAGAGGCAAGTGCTACCATCAGTTTAGGTTCCAAGCCTGTCTGCTCCAGGTACTTTCCAGGGAAAATATTTTCGGTCAAAAAAGGCTTTTCCTCGCCACTGGAAGAGGTGCGGTAAGCGGTGACGATTTTCCAAGGCCAGAGTTTATTGATGGACCCAAGCATAAAGCCGGAGAGCAGCCCAATAGTAATGGAGTAAAATCGCTTCAGCAGCCATGAAATCACCCGACTAAAGGATAAAAGTCCTACAATGCAGCCCAGCGCAAAGACTGCCAAGGTAGCAAAATCCCGCTCCGTAACGGACTGTAATATAGGCTCGTATTTGCCCAAAATCAGTAGAATAAAACTTCCGCTGATCCCGGGGAGTATCATCGCACAAATCGCTATAGCACCAGCTACAAATGTAAACCAAAGCGCATCAGGACTGGACGTAGGCGGTAAATCTGTAATAATATATGCCACTACGGTACCGATGATCAGTGCAATCACTACTCCCAAGCTCCATTTTTTGATATCCTTCAAAATCAGAAAAGCACTTATTAGAATAAGTCCACAGAAAAATGACCAAAGTGGAATAGGATGCTCAGCCATCAAATAAGTAATGAGCTTCGACAGCGAGAAAATACTGGTCAGAATCCCCAGAAGCAAACTCAGTAAAAAGCTACCATTGACCGCCCGGAAGAATGCTTTGAATTCAAATTTCAGCAATAATCCGAGACTTTCACCAGTAAATGAATTGATACTACGAAGCAACTCCTCGTAAATACCGGTGATCAGCGCGATCGAACCGCCCGAGACACCCGGTACTATGTCTGCCGCTCCCATACCCATCCCTTTGAGATAGGTGAGCACATATTTTCTGATAAAATCCATGGTCAAAAATAAAGGCTGATCGGAATATTCCAATCAGCCTGAAATGAGTTGAGTTGTACTACAATTTGATTTCCCCCAAAAAGTGATCGAACGTATCGCCTCTTAAGCCTAGGCGAATAGTTTCCAATGGAATGATTTCAGAGGGACTGATATTTCCAAGGTTTACATTTGCGCCTATCAGTTTGATAAACCAAACTTGTTGAGATTTAATAGGTGCTTCCCAGATGATTCGTTCTTCGGGAATCTGCGTAAGAATTTCCTCCACTAGTCCTTGCCTTACCTCTCCAGAATCTCTGAAAAGACCTACGTTTCCACCTTCTCTTGCTTCTCCGATTACTTTCCACGCACCCGCATCCAATTCTGTCTGCATCTGCTCAATCCATTTGTAGGGAGGGATAATCTTCGCAGCATCCTTGGATCCAACTTCAGAAAGCACAGTTACTTGCTTTGCTAAAGTTGCGATGAATTCGCACTTCTTGTCATGATTAAGGGAGATAGATCCATCTGATACTTCAGCGAAAGTAAGCTCATATTTGTCCAGTACTTTCCTGTAATCGTCAAATTGGCCTCTTACTATAAAAGCTTCGAAAAGCGTACCTCCCAGGTAAACAGGAATTCCTGCATCCTTATAAATGGCGAGTTTTTCGTTGAGGTTTTTGGTCACATAAGATGTAGCCCAGCCAAGTTTTACTATATCTACAAAATCGGAACAACTTTCGACAAAATCTTCGGTGGCACGTAGGCTTAGGCCTTTGTCCATGGCCATGGTAAATCCTTTGGTTCGTGGCTTTTCAGTCCGAACGGGGATATTATTCAGCTCATAATTCATTAGCGAGGTTTTAATGTTAAGACTCGAGATTTTCCTCTCGATATTGGGCAATAATCTTGTAAAGAGCCTTCTGCTGCTTAAGCTCCGGCATCAAATCATACATGAGGGTATGTTTTTCAAAGTCCAAAGTTAACCCATTTTCCAAAAATGAAAACGCCTCTTTGTAATTGCCCATTTTGATTAGGTACACTACCAAGCGATAATATAGCTCTGCCTCCTCTGGCATTTCCTCAATCCCTTCACGAGTCACGTCTATTGCTTCTTCAAAGCGATTTTGTTCAAAGTAGATAAGTGCCAGATTCACATAGGTTTCCAGTACACCCGGTTCCAAATTGATCGCTTCTTCATACGCCTCGGAACTTGCCTGCATATTTCCCAAATTAAATTCAGCGTCTGCCAGACCTACCCAATAATTAGAATTTTCTTTGGTAAGATTTAGGGCTTTTTTGAAATAATGTATGGCTTCAAAGAATTTTTCTTTCTTCAGCATGCACATGCCTAGTCCAAACCAAGCATCGTCATATTCCTCATCGAACTTGGCAGACTTCTTAAAATAGTTGAAAGCTTCGTCAATTTTTTCAAGCTTCTCATAGGCCGCACCCATGTAGCAGCAATTCTCAGCATTTGCTCCTTCGCAATCAATCGTGTTTTGATAGGCTTCCAATGCCAGTTCATACTGCTGTGTGTTCATCAGGGCATTGCCAAGATTGAAATAAGCCGAAGCAAACCCGTCATCGATCAAGATAGCATAGTCATACGCTTTGATCGCATCTTCAAATCTACCTAGGCGATTATAAACCACTCCCAAATTGTACCAAGCTCCAGCACTATAAGGATCTTGATCGATAAATTCCTGATAAAAATCAAGAATCTCATCAAAGGATCCCTCTTCCTCGGTAATCATCGCCAGCTGGAAAAGCGCGTCCTCGTGATTGATACGGTTTTTTACTGCTTCCTTGAAATAATAACTTGCTTTTTCATTGTTGTTTTGGACTCGATAAAGGTTTCCTAGGGAATACAATACTTCGGCCTTGTCTTCCGCCAAAGGAAGGAAATTCTCCAATAGTTCTATCCCTTCCTTGGGCGTTCCTGCCAAAATATAGGCATTTGCCAAAGCAAGAATAATTTCTTCGTTGTTCGGAGAAATATTACTGATGTTTTCTAGGATGTCTAGACCTTCATCCAATTCATCATTGAAAATCAAACATTGAGCCTTCAAAAGCTTAATTTCCACAGAGAAAGGGAACCTTTCCAAGGAAAACTCCGCAGCGCGCAATGCCTTCAGAAACTTCTGCTGATCAAAGTAAAATCGGATGATATCTTCCAATTCTTCCTCTTCGAAATAAAGGTCCAGATTTGATTGTAGGGAATTTTCAAATCGCTCTACCAGCTTCTTGTCATTTTCCCAATCGTGATCGTGATCTCCGGTCATTAGGATGTGTTATGGTTCATTTAAGTTACCAATTAATTTGGTCTCTCAAAATCTCGATTTGTCAAATTTTATTTATCGCTTGCCAGGAAATTTTTTTCGCTTTCCTTCAAGCTTGGGGTAGAAACGATTGGGATCAAAAATAAGTTTACTTTGACCAGCCAAAGGTGTCTTCCAGACTATGATAGTTGCTTTCAAGTAACTTATTCACTTTGCTATTATCGAAAAATAATTTTTGCTGAGAAATCATCGCTGTCTTACTATTCAGCGGGCTCTTACTCAACCCTATTTTTCTAAATACAGTATTGAAAAACACAGCCATTTTTAGCGTTATTGGGCTTATTGCCTTCGATGGAGCGTTTTTCCCAAATGCCAGAGCCATTTTCTCAAAGAATTCTTTGTAAGTAATGCTTTCTTTGTTCAATATATACCGCTCCCCCCAGACTTCTTTTTCTACCAATTCTCGTACTTGCTTGGCAGCATCCCGGACATCGATGTAGTTCAAATCCCCTCTTGGGTAATAGGAATTCTCTTGCATTACATACTGGTAAATGTCTGAGGAACTGCGTGCATCACTGACTTTGCCTAATAAGATGGAAGGGTTTACCACGATCAAATCCAAGCCTTCCTGCTCTCCTCTCCAAGCCTCCAGCTCTGCCAAGTATTTGGAAATTCCATAGTCGGTATTGAGTGGAGAGGCTATCCATTTGAAATTCTCATCCAGCTGAAGCAATTCTGGGCTTCTGCCAATTGCCGCTACGGAACTGACATGCACAAGTTTTTTTACCCCGGTATTCAGCATGGCATTGACTAGATTCGTCGTACCGCCTACATTGATGCGATGCAGACTTTCCTCGTCATTAGCATCGAAAGACACTTTCCCTGCAGCATGCACGATCAAATCCATACTTTCTATAGCCCCTTCAAGAGATTCAATATCAGCGAGCTCACCCTCATGCCAAGTGACCGTAAAATCAATTTTCTCAAGCAGCCTAAGTGAAGAGCTTGACCTTCGGAAACCATGAATCTCCCCTAGCACAGCCAATTCTTTCGCCAAATAGCTTCCAAATAACCCTGTAATACCTGTGATGAGAATTTTCATTGACTTATCTGCAAATCAAAGAGAAGAATTAAGCAGATCAAGTTTCTTGATTTTGTTGAATAATTTTGACTTAGGCAAAGTCTCCATCATGTCTAAATAGCGAAGGTTGTGGCAATCAGTTCCAAGAAATCTAACTAGACCTGTCTCTACCAGCATTTCACCAAAATCCTTTACCGGCTTGGAATAAAATCCGGTGAGCGAAAGCAAGTTTACCTGAAAGAGGATTTGCCTGTCTGTCAGATCCTGTAGCAATCCTTTGTCTGCAATTAGGTATTGATAACGCTCCGGATGGGCAAGAATAGGTTTGAAGCCTGCCATTTCGAGTTGAAAAATAATTTCCAGAAGCATTTGAGGCTTGTTGATAAAGCCTGTTTCTACCAGAATATACTTATCCCCAAAGGTCAGAACCTCTTCTCCGCTTTTGATTTTCTCAAGGAAAATTTCATCCATGTAATATTCGGCAGCAGCTTCTATTTCAATGGAAATACCCTCGTTTTTGACTGCTCTGCGTAGGTCCTCAAGCCCCATTTTAATGATTTCAGGCGTATTACGATAGTACTCCGACATAATGTGCGGAGTAGTGATGATCTTGCGCAGGCCATAGCCAGATAGGCGCTTAATCAATTGCAGGGATTCTTCCATGGTCTTCGATCCATCATCGATCCCTGGGATCAAATGCGAATGCATGTCCACCTCCAACCAACTCAAGTCAAGGTCTTCTATGAACTCTGGATTTCTTTTGAATAAATCTAAAAACCCCATTACAAACCTCCTTCACTAATTTTAAATTCTTCTAAACTGGGCCAAGTAGCATCTTTGTCAGAAGTGATCGGATCTGCTATCTGCCAGTCAATCCCTAAAACCGGGTCATTCCAAAGAATTCCACCTTCACTTTCCTTATTATAATAATTGGAACACTTGTATGCGAAAATCGAATCTTCCAATACGGAAAATCCATGTGCAAAGCCTGCAGGCACGTACATCAGATTATTTCTAGTAGCATCTAGTATAGTAGCATACTTTTCTCCGAATGTAGGAGAGCCTGTTCTCAAATCCACTATTACATCCAGTACTTTCCCCTGTATGACTCTTACCAATTTTGCCTGAGCAAACTCACCTCGCTGAAAATGTAACCCACGAATGGTGCCTTGTTGTGAATAACTCTGATTGTCTTGCACCCATTCGTGTGCTACACCTTCGGATTGTAACCAATCGGCTCGGTAGGATTCAAAGAAATAACCTCTTTGATCTTCAAAAATTCTCGGAAATATCTCTAATACACCTGCTAAAGGTGTTTTTATTACTTGAGCCATCGGGTAAATATTGATTCTGGCATTGAAAGGCAAAATAACCAACAGACAGAACACTATCCTAATCAATTCTAAGGAAATATGTCGAACTTTACGCTATCTCTTACAACAATTCGAAAAAACGAGGTTTCTCCTGACCCCTTTTAACCTAATCAGGAAACTATATTTCACCTTTTCGCATTGTTTTGATATAGCATTTAACTTATGAGTAAACATTCCCGCAAACTTCAAAAACTTCACGAAACAGCCCCTAAAGAAGAAACAGCTATTTTAGTTAGTGTAGTCCGACAGTATCAAATCGAGCAACAAACGGAGGAATACTTGGATGAATTGGCATTTTTGACAGAGACTTTAGGCGCAAAGACTGTGTGTCGCTTTACCCAGAAAATGGAAAAGCCAGACATCAAAACTTTCGTGGGTACAGGTAAACTTGAAGAGATAGCCGCATATATCAAGCATTTTGAAGTGGATATGGTCATCTTCGATGATGATCTTTCTCCTTCTCAGATGAGAAACTTAGAGAATGAACTGAAGGTAACGATATACGATAGATCTTTGCTGATCTTAGACATTTTCCTAAAAAGAGCGCAAACTGCCCAAGCTAAAACGCAGGTTGAACTTGCACGCTTCCAATATTTACTGCCTCGTCTGACCAATCTATGGACTCACTTAGAAAGGCAGCGAGGAGGTACTACCACTCGTGGAGGATCTGGTGAAAAGGAAATTGAAACGGATAAGCGTGATATTCGGAAACGAATCACACTGCTCAAAGAGAAACTTAGGGAAATAGAAAAGCAAGGTGAAACCCAGCGTAAAGGTAGAACTGGAATTGTGCGTGTGGCAGTGGTCGGCTATACCAACGTGGGTAAAAGCACCCTGATGAATTTGATCACCAAAACAAATATTCTGGCTGAGAACAAGCTTTTCGCCACGGTGGATTCCACAGTGCGTAAAATGGTACTTGAAAATGTCCCTTTCCTACTTTCGGATACTGTTGGATTCATCAGAAAACTTCCTACTCACCTAATCGCTGCTTTTAAATCTACCCTGGATGAGATTCGTGAGGCGGATTTACTCGTACATGTAGTAGACATTTCACATCCACATTTCGAAGATCACATTGCTGTAGTGACACAGACATTGAGTGAGATCAAAGCCGGAGATAAGCCTGTTTTACTGGTTTTTAACAAGATTGATCTAGTGGAAACTATGCCGAGCGAGGAAGAAAGTATGAAAATGACGGAAATAGAATTAGAAGATGCCAACTTTCTGGATTTCGGTGCTTTGGCAGAGGCTTACGAAAAGAAAACGGGAATCCCACCAGTATTTATGGCTGCAGCAAGTGGGCAGAATGTGGATGGTTTTCGTCAAGCTTTGATCGCAGAGGTGAAAAAACAGCATCGTAAAATATATCCACATTACTTAGAGGATGAGACCTTCACCATGGAAGGTTGACCTATTTTCATTGGCCATCAATGCCATTGATGGCCAATCTGTATATTGATAAAATATCTTTTTTTGGTTTATATTTTTTTTCTATCCTAGCTTAAGTTTTTAAGCTTAAAGCTCCTCTAATCTTAGTAGAATGTATTCGGAATTTTCACAGTATGACATTTTTTTTGAAGTAACTCCAGACTTAATCTGTATCGCAGGATTTGACGGATATTTCAAAAAAGTAAACCCAGCCGTCAAGGAGCTTTTAGGCTATTCGTATGAGGAGTTGTATGCAAACCCAATTAGTCATTTCATTTATAAAGAAGATAAAGAAACGACAGCAAGTGTAAGAAAATCATTGATAAAATCTGTTCCTCTGGTTGATTTTGAAAACAGGTACCTAACCAAATCTGGAGAGATCGTCTGGCTTTCTTGGACTTCCCAGCCAATTGACAAAGCCAAAGTAGTCTTTGCGATAGCCAAGAATATCACTCAAAAAAAAGAGCTCGAGGCAGATAGAAATGCGCTTTTGTCTAACCTGACAGAGATCAACAAAGATCTGCGGCATATCGGTCATATGACCTCTCATGACCTCAGGTCTCCTGTGAATAATCTACTTTCTATTTATGAATTATTAGATTATTCTAAAATCACTGATAAAGAGACTTTGGATCTTTTGGATGTGTTCAAACTTTGCTGTGTAGATTTACGGGAAAAACTCAACGTCTATTCCAGAGAGCTTCGGGATAAACAATCCCTGTACATTCCGTTTCAAGAAATTGAGCTCAAAAAAGTGACCAAGAAGGTGACCAAATCCATCGGATCTCTTATCAAAAATGCTGACGCAAGTATAGTAGATGACTTTGCAGAAATCCCAATAATAACCTCTAATGTGACCTATCTAGAAAGTATTTTTCTTAATTTAATCACCAATTCCATAAAGTATAAGAAGCCTGAAATAGCTCCTATTATCACCATTTCTACCAAATATATTGAAGATCAAATCCAACTTATCTTTACTGACAATGGCCTTGGTTTTGATCTGGATAAATTCGGAGATAAAATTTTTGGATTCAAGCAAACCTTCCATAAACACAAAGATAGTAGTGGAATCGGCCTTTATTTGGTTTACAATCATGTACAAAGTATAGGGGGAACCATTGAAGTTGAGAGCAAACCTGGAGTAGGCTCCACCTTTCGAATTACCCTGAGTGCCTAGAAGCATCCTCATTTTGAAAAGCAGGCAGCTACCCAAGACATTACAGGACAGCTCGTCGATTTATAATATATTGTTTGGTGTAATTAAGTAAAACCTACAACTTAGCACCAATGAACAAATCGGTATTTATTATTTTTATTGTCACGCTTACCCTTTTTTCCTGCTCGCAGAAAAATGAATTTGGAAGTAATATCAGCACTGAAAAAGAACAAATTCAGGCAGGAAAGGTGCTTTTTGAGAACAATTGCAGCACCTGTCATAGTTTTGATCAAAACGGAATCGGGCCCAATTTAAGTGGCATTACCCGTTCTGTAGAGTCTTCATGGATTAAGAAATTTATTAAAGACGCATCGTCTATAATTGAAGCAAGAGATCCAAGGGCTATAAAACTTTTTGAAAAATATAAATCTTACATGCCTCCTTTTCCAGGATTAGAAGAAAAGGAATTGGATGCGTTATTAGCCTATCTACACACCTACGAGCATCTACCGGACACTTTACCACTATTAGGACTGAAAGATCCTATTCCTGACACTGTTCCCGACTCCGGAATTCGAATTGAACTGGAATTATTCAGCCAGTTACCAGCTTCTGATACAGCTCATTCTCTGGCAAAAATGACCAAAATGCAAGCTGCTCCAAGATCAGAGCGCCTATTTGTCAATGATCAGCGGGTAGGGCTATATGAGCTCGTAGATAAGAAGCCAAACTTATATCTGCCCATTAATAAATTGAAACCTGCTTTAGTGAGTAGCCCAGGTTGGGCTACAGGTATGGCCAGCTTTACTTTTCACCCGGAATTCAGTGACAACGGGTTATTCTATACTGCTCATACAGAACCAGGCGGCACTCAGCAATCTGATTATGGTTATTCAGATAGTATTCGGGTATTTATGCAGTGGATAGTCACAGAGTGGAAAGCTGAAAATCCATCTGCCCCTACTTTTATTGGATCTTCCAGAGAATTAGTTAGAATAGATATTCCATCCCAGGCTCATGGAATGCAAGAGCTAACTTTTAATCCCAATGCCATGCCCGGAGATGAGGATTATGGATTGCTATTTATCGGTTTTGGAGATGGTGGATTGACGGAGCAAAGATTTGCCTATGTATCAGACAATAAGGCTACTCGGGTTTACAGCAGTATTCTGCGCATTGATCCTTTAGGAAATGATAGTCCTAATGGCAATTACGGAATACCCCCTACGAACCCATATGCTGGCGTGCCTGGCAAAGCAGGTGAAGTTTATGCTTATGGTTTCCGCAATCCCAACAGGATTTTTTGGGATACTGATGGAAACATGTTTGCTACTGATATCGGGCAACATAGCATAGAAGAACTTAACAAGATAGAAAAGGGTAAGTTCTACGGATGGCCGATCAGAGAAGGACGATTTATCATCAATCCTTATGGCAAGTTCAATGAAATCTTTGCGTTGCAGGAAAATGATGAAAACTTTGGGGTGACTTATCCAATCATTCAGCTAGATCATGATGAGCTTGCGGCAATATTTGCAGGCTATATAATGCCTTATGGTCCACTTAAAGGAAAATTTGTCTTTGGAGATATACTTTCAGGCAGGCTGTTTTTCGCGGACTTAGATGATTTAGAAAATTCTGGAGTAAAGAGTTGGGGAGTGGTTTTTGAAGGCAAAGAAATAAGCCTGCTTGAGCTTTGCGGAGGACAAAGAGTCGATCTTAAATTTGGCCAAGATGCGGAGGGAAATGTCTATATAATGAGCAAAACAGAAGGGAAAATATATAAGATCAAAGATTAGAAGTTGTTGAAAGAATCTTTTGCTATTCAAAAAATGAGGGGATGCAAGTCTTTACATTCCCCTCATTTTAATAATTCCCCGAGATATTCAATGTGCCCACATAATAGTTTTCATCCACACTGATCTTTGCATTTTTCTGCGAAAGACCTACCTGTTGCCAGCGGTGGTTCGGTTTTAGGTTCATTTCTTTCCCATCCACGTAGATTTTTACTGGCATCTCAAAGCCATCGACCACATTTTCCCATCGGTAAAAAAGCTTTCCTTCAAGGAGATTATAGCTCAAAATCGGAATTCGAATATCTCTCAGGTATTGATCAAAAACCGGCTTTAGATTAATTGCTGCTTTCTGGCTAATATAATTTTCAATCTGTCGGGTGGAAACAGTCTTATGGTAAAACTCAGCATTCAACCCCCTGAGAATTGATCGCCATTTCTCATCGTCATTGACAATTTGCCGAATAGTATGAAGCATATTGGCACCCTTGTAGTACATATCGCCAGAACCTTCAGTGTTTACATTATACCTACCAATGATTGGACTGTCATTGTTGATCGCCATTCTGGTGCCGAGCACGTATTCTTTACTAGCTTCTCTTCCATAAAAATAATCCAGAAAAAGATTCTCTGAATAGGCAGTGAAACTCTCGTGAATCCACATGTCCGCGACATCCCGGTAGGTGATATTATTGGCGAACCACTCATGCCCCGACTCGTGGATAATGATAAAATCAAACTTCAATCCCCAGCCCGTACCACTCAGATCATTGCCTAAATAGCCATTTTCATACTCATTACCATAAGTCACTGAGCTCTGGTGCTCCATACCCAAATAAGGTGCTTCGACAAGTTTGTAGCTATCCTCATAGAATGGATATGGCCCAAACCAATGCTCAAAGGCTTCCATCATTCTCGTGGCATCTTCAAATTGCTTTTTGGCTTTATTCAAATTCTCTCGAAGCACATAATAGTCCATATCCAATTCTCCATTCTCTCCAGCGTATTTTTCACCGAAGTAAACAAAATCACCTACGTTGATATTGATCCCATAATTATTGATTGGATTTTTCACCTCCCAATGATAGGTTTTGGTCTTGGCAACTTTATCATGATCTGTTCCGATCAATCGTCCATTGGAGACATCCATGAGATTTTCCGGGACGGTCACGCTGATCAAAACGCCTTTATCTGGCTCATCATATCCATGATCCTTATTTGGCCACCAGATACTCGCACCAATGCCCTGATTGGAATTCGCTATGAAAGGCAAGCCATTGCTATCTTCACTCCAAGTCAATCCACCATCCCAAGGTGGGCGAATCGCCTCTACTGGAGTCCCAGAGAAAGTCAAAACTACTTCCTTTTCCTCACCTACTTGTTGAGCGGATATTAGTTTAATAAAATGTGCATTTCCATCATGTTCGATTTCCAATTCCACTCCATCTTGCTCCGCTTTTGTTAGCTGCATTGGAGCTTGTAAATCGATTTGCATCCGTTTCAGTGGCTCCAATACTTTGTATTGAACGGTGTTTTTGCCCGAAAGCGACTTGGTTTCCAGGTCAACTTCCACCTCCAAATGATAGTACTGCAAATCCCACCAAGCTCGTTCTGTAGTAATCGAGCCACGAAGGGTATCCTGCCTTGTGAATTCCTCTCCATTAGGAAACATCTGGGCTTGCGCATGCAGGCAAAAGAGAGTGCAAAAACTAAAGAGTATAGATCTCATTGGTCAGTCAAGATTTGGGATTTGAACCTACAAGATACTGGGATGGATCACTTGAAAAGCCATTAATTTCCACGAAAGGACTTAATTTTAGTGAAATAACCAGTGAATCTGTTAATAGAACCACACGCGTCCAAGCCAAACTTGCCAAATCTTTCAAATTCCAAAACCTTCCGATTCCATGATAGTCATGTACGGATGATGCAAAAGCGAAAGAATTGCTTACTTAAATTTTATGAACAAGATCAATTATAATCATCGTGTTTTCCGCGCTGTACAAAACACCGACAACGGAGAGACTTCTGCAGAGACAGTTTTCCAATATCACCAAGAGGGCAATATTCTCACTGCAGAATATGCTGGCGGGCAAATCATCAAAGGACATCTGATCGGTTTGGTGGACGAAGCTGGAAACATCAACATGCGTTATCATCAGGTGAATAACAAAGGCGAATTGATGACGGGCATTTGCTATTCTAAGCCTGAAATCTTGGAAAATGGCAAAATCCTCCTCAACGAAACGTGGGAATGGACATCTGGTGATCGCTCCAAAGGAAAAAGTATTATCGAAGAGTTGTAATGCTACATCCTGATCCTCCACTCCTTCGGATAATAGTTATTCACACGATGTCCTAGATTTTTGATCCAGCCAAGTGGAAGGTTTTTGTAAGTTATCAACACCCATCCTATCGGTAAATCATCGATTTCGAAATTATTTTTTCTAAGAAATTCGATGGCTCTCTTTTCCGAGAGTGCATGTGTCGGAAAATTGTTTTTAGGTAAAACTGAGACTGCCCATTCATGATTGGGAATCCAATCATTCTTCTGCTTTTTGCCCAGCTCCACACCAAAATACTTCAAGCTCAAATGCTGTGAAGCCTTCTGAAAATGCAGATTCCAATCTTTAGAAATCCTGAAATAGGAATCATTCAGCGAGTAGTATTTCCCGCTGCCATCAAATCCTAATTCTTCATCCAGTTCGGAAGATTCCCTGTTCCATACTTCCTTCAAATAAGGGTGCTTGAAATCTTTCACCCGCTTTGGTTCTTGGATATATGCTTCTGCAGATCGCTTCAAAATGGCGATAAAAAACCCTTCCCCTTCCACCAGGTGAGGAAAAAAGCGATAACCATAAAAGGTTTTCCCATCAGAGTCTACTGACGTTTCACATATATTCCAACTAGCATCAAGTGAAATCCTGACAGGTTCATAGGAAAACTCTTCCGTCAAAAAACGAATCATATCCTCATTTTCCCGCTCATTAAAAGTACAGGTACTGTAAACCAAATACCCATCCGCCTTCACTAAAGCCCCAGCTTTGTCCATTATCCTTTTTTGTCGGGCGGAACATAGCTGGACATTATCAATCGACCATTCATCGCGAGCCTGTGGGTCTTTACGAAACATTCCTTCACCAGAACATGGCGCATCCACCAAAACCAAGTCGAAAAAGCCTTCCAAAGCTTCGAAATGCTCCGGATCATTATTGGACACCACTGTATTTCCCAATCCCCATTTGATGATATTTTCCTTCAATATCTGAGCTCTTGGCTGTATGACCTCATTGGCAATCAGCATTCCTTCATTTCCTAAATACGAAGAAAGCAAGGTGGACTTTCCGCCGGGAGCCGCTGCCATATCCAAGTAAATTCCCTTGGGAATATTCAAGGAATGCAGAATATGTTCGATAAACATGGAAGATGCTTCCTGTACGTAATAGGCTCCGGCGTGAATAGCTGGATCAAGTGTAAACGAGGGTCGTTCTGCTAGGAGACACCCATTATGAGACCAGGGAATCGGTGTATTTGCCCAAGAAAATGAAAATGTTTTGGCAGAATTTAATCTGATAGAAGTGCGGGAAGGGTCGTTGATTGCCTTTTTAAATTGCTCAAATTCGGCTTTACCGAGTAGTTCGAGCATCTGAGACTCGAAACCGGCAGGAAGATTGGTTTCTGGCATGAGGCAAAGATAGTGATCAGCTTGCAGTGATCAGTTCCAGTAATAGATTAAACCGGCTGGATTGATTGCTTTTTGATCTCATCTGATTTATTCAAAGTTCTGAAAACTGAGACTGTACACTGAATTCTAATGCTTATCTTTTTTAGAAAATTTGACACTATGGAACTCCTTACTGATATTCTGATTGGTTCGATTGCCGCCCTCCATCTTTACTTTTTATACTTCGAAATATTCGCTTGGGACACGATTGGAAGAAAAACCTTTAAGCAAATCCCAGCTGAAGTGTTCCCTAAAACAAAAGTTCTCGCTGCCAATCAAGGCTTATACAATGGGTTCTTGGTAGCTGGATTAGTGTGGTCACTGTTGATTTCAGATCAGCAATGGTCCACGTATGTTGCTATTTTCTTTTTGGGTTGTGTGCTTGTCGCAGGCATTTTTGGTGCCTTAACGGCGAGTAAAAAGATCTTCTGGATTCAGGGATTGCCGGCGCTGATTGGGTTGATTTTAGTGCATTTTAAATGAAAGGTAACCGTGGCAGTATGGAAATCTTTGAAAACTTAAACAATTTGAATTCCGCTTTCTTTCACTTTCGCTAACAAAGGGGATTTATCCGAATCTTCATACTTTTCAGTTCCCATCAAAATGGGTTCTATCCTTGAGTTAATTTGACGAGTAAGGCGCCATACCTTTCCAGCTAAACGGTCATTTGACTCTTCAAAACCATCAGAGACAAGAAGTACGTCTATATCACTCTGATCAGTTGCTGATTCATTAGAGTAACTACCGTACAAAAAGGCTTTGCTCACTGAAATCCCCTCTGATCTAAGTAATTGAATATAATTTTTCAATAGTTCTATAACTTCTCCTTGAGCCATATTAATTGATTTTTTGTTTGAATTAAATAGCCTTTTACTGTACGTTCTTCTGGTATATAGGGTTGGTAACCTGGATATCTTCCCTCTAGCTGATATTTCATAAGAATTCCAAAAAATCCAATGTTTCCTCGACTAATGGTAGCCCCGATTTTTCCGAAAGATAAATCAAGTTATGAGATCTTGGAGCTAATTGTCCAGTGATCTTAACTACATGTGCTTTAAGAATTTTCTCTAGAACAAGATGACAAAAGAATAAGCCATGCAAGTATCTGCCTTTTTCAATGAGTAGTTCAGCAACTTCCAAGTCTTCTTTTGCCCCACTTTGCCAATGCATTAGCTGTTTTTCGATATTTATCTCCATATATAATGCTTTTGAAAAATATCATTGAGCTTCATTATACTAGACTATTACATAAAACTCAATTTTCTTTGATCCTTTCCTGACTATTTTTTATTTTGAATGATCCGATCCAAAGCTTAGAAAGCTTCCAACCTAGCTAGCCAGAAAATTAAATTCTGTTTAGTTTTAGCAATACTTGTAACCAAATATTTCGTCTAATTTACTAAAAATCAATACACTTAGACAGCGCTATGGGCTAAAATTCAAAATCGGCTTTAATCCGAATGTCCAATTAAGGAGAATCTATTTGTATCGCAGATACTCGCCGAATCCTAAAACTCTGTGAATATCTGCGCCTTTTATCTGCGTAAATCTGCGGGGAATTATTATAAATCTTCCTCCTCAAAATCATCTTCATCGCCCGGCCCCATATCAAACATAGAGCTGAACAAATCCTTAAACTGTAACCCTGTGTCCAATACTTTTTTGCTGAGTTGGGAGAATTCTGCCAAGCCATGCAGGGCAAATTCCATAAAGAACTCCTTCTCATTTTCAGGAAGATTTTTTACCAATTGCGTCACTACTTCTTCCAAACCTGGTACGGAATGAAGAGCAGACTTATATTCTTTGTCTGCCTGAGAGACTAAGATATCCAGCTCATTTCCTTCTCCAAACCAAGCCAAAGGCAATACATAAGGATTCCCCTGCTTCTCTTTTTTCTTCTGCTCTGGTGATGGCAAATAATTTACGAATTGACTACGAATAGCTTTTCCGATCAGATTATAAGCAACCAAACCAGCGCCTTCCTGCTCACCTTCATAAACCAACTCCACTTTTCCGGTGATTGCAGGGATTACTCCGATCAGATCAGCGATACGGATGATGGTATTGCTTTCACCATTTATATACATTCTACGCTCAGCCGCTGAGATCAAATTCTCATATGCCGAGATCGTCAATCTAGCAGAAACCCCACTTTTCTCATCTACATATTCGGATCCTCTAGCCTCGATTGCAATTTGCTCGATCAAGTCCTTCATCAATTCAGGAACATAAATATTGTCCACTGGTCTTCCTTTCAGCTTGGCTTCCTGAGCAGTAATTCTTCTACCTATCTCTATCGATTTTGGATAATGCGTGATGATCTGGCTTTCAATTCGATCTTTCAGCGGAGTAACTATACTACCTCGATTGGTATAGTCTTCAGGGTTTGCAGTAAATACAAACTGTATATCCAGTGGCAATCTCAATTTGAATCCCCTTATCTGAATGTCACCTTCTTGCAAAATATTGAATAGCGCAACTTGAATTCTTGCCTGCAAATCCGGTAATTCATTAATCACAAAAATGGAGCGATGCGACCTCGGCACCAAGCCGTAATGAATCACCCGCTCATCATTATAACTTAACTTCATCGTAGCAGCCTTGATCGGATCTACATCTCCGATCAAATCGGCCACTGATACATCCGGCGTAGCTAACTTCTCAGTGTAGCGATCATTCCGATTCCACCAAATAATTGGTGTATGATCTCCTTTTTCTTCAATCAAATCCTTCGCAAAAGAAGTCAAAGGCTGCAAGGGATCATCATTCAATTCCGAACCAAAGACCACGGGAACGTACTCATCGAGAAGATGAGTCATCATTCTGGCAATTCGCGTTTTTGCCTGACCTCTGAGGCCCAGCAAATTGATGTTGTGACGGGAAAGAATCGCCCGCTCAATGTCTGGAATCACCGTGTCCTCGTATCCCCAAATTCCTTCAAATACATTTTCCTTTCGCTTGATCTTTAAAATCAAGTTGTCACGAAGTTCTTCTTTGATGGATTTTGGCTGGTATCCGGCAGCTTTGAGTTGACCTAGGGTTTTTATCTGCGTGAGTTCGTTTGATGTCAGTATTTGGTAGTCCATATTGCTTAAAAGCGTTTCGTTCTATTTCGTCTATAATCTTCAAAAATCAGGTCGCCAAGCCCCTTCAGGCTACTGTAATAGGTATTCCCGTTATTCACTTTGGTGAATTCCTTTACAAATTCCTTCAGATAAGGATCGGAAGCAATCATGAAAGTAGTCACCGGGATTTTCAGTTTTCGGCATTGGGCAGCGAGTTTCAGTGTCTCGCTAAGGATTTTACTATCAATCCCGAAAGCATTTTTGTAATATTTGATTCCCACCTTCAGGCAAGTTGGCTTGCCATCCGTGATCATGAAAATCTGCTTGTTTGGGTTCTTTCTTCTTCTAAGTAAATCCATTGCCAGTTCCAATCCAGCAACTGTATTGGTATGATATGGTCCAACTTGTAAGTAAGGCAAATCCTTAATCTCAATCTGCCATGCATCATTTCCAAAAACAATGATATCGAGCGTATCTTTTGGATAACGGGTTTTGATCAGCTCTGCCAAAGCCATTGCTACTTTCTTAGCAGGAGTAATTCTATCTTCTCCATAGAGAATCATGGAATGGGAAATATCGATCATCAAAACGGTGGAGGTTTGGGACCGAAATTCATTCTCAACCACTTCCAAATCATCTTCAGTGAGCAGATAATCTCCGGAAAAACCATGGTTGGCCTGCGCATTCCGAAGGGAATCCGTCAATGCAATCTGATCCATATTATCTCCAAATTCATAGGCTCGACGGTCAGTTCCCCGCTCATCACCTTGACCGGAATGCGTGGTTTTATGTTGTCCTGATTTGCCTCGCTTGAGTTTCCCGAAAATCTCTTCCAAAGCGGATTTTCGGATGGTCTGCTCGGCCTTTCCCGTAATCTTAAATTCGCCTTTTTGATTTTCCTCGGTCAGATAACCTTTGCTTTTCAGATCCTCTATAAAGTCCCCGATCCCATAATTGGGATTGGTCATATTGTAGCGATTGTCCAAGTTGGTCAGCCAACTCAAAGCCTCCGCCGCATCCCCGCCAGTCATGGTGACAAGCTGCAAAAATATATTCAGCAGATTCTCAAACGTATTCTTCTCAGGATCCTGAGTGGGCACGAACTGAGTAAATCGAAATCCTTTCATTTAGTTAGATTTTAGATGCTAGAATCAAGATCCAAGACTTTGATTATAGGTCTTCAAAAAGAAAAGTAGATGGGAAAAAGCTCCTATCCAATTAACCAGGACTCTTTTTATTCCAGCCAGGGAGATAACACACAGATGGGTATGGGAGTTTAATAAACGGAGCAAAAACCCAAAAAAGATGAAATCGAGCATGACGCAAGCATCACACAGAGGGATGATTATCTACCATGCGAGATTTCATAGCCTGCCCCGACTATTCGGGGTGACCATTAAAAAACATTTATAAACACATGAAAACCGCAAACCCAATGTTGATTCGATAGGCAGATTAGTGTTACCCTGAGCATCTGAAGGATATTCTCAAGATTTGAAAAATTCTTTTGGAATCATAACAGGAATTTTATCTGCTGATTTGAAATCTTGCTTATCACGAGTTATTAAAAAATCCATTTTGTTGTCGACGGCAGTAAAATATTGAATCCCATCCTCTTTGTCCTTGAAATCTGAATTCATAGAATTTAAAAATGCTTCTTTTCCTCCTGAAATCACCCCGCAAAACTCCATAAACTGAATCAATTTTACTTTAGCATCTACTAGCTTGTACCGATCAAAGGACATGTAAATCAGCAGACCTAAAGAAACCTCAGAAATAAAAAGTTGAGCTTCTCCTTCAGCTACCAGAGAAAGAAATGGCTTAGAATCCTCAATAAATGGCTCCCGATTTGCCACTAAATCGAGTGCAACATTTGTATCCAAAAATATCCTATACATATTTTTTATTCCGGTGTTCGCGTATTAAATCTTTATCGGACTTCTCAAGGGCTTTGATAGGAGTCTCCCTTTTTAATCTTTCCAAAAACCGAGCTGCTGCAAGCTGTTCCGGAGTTTTTTCTACATCTGGACTTTCCTTAGAAAATACCTCTTCAAACATCCTTGAAAGCGAAATACCCCTGCTGGCAGCTTTAAGTTTGGCTTTCTCTACAATTTCTTTTTCTACAGTTAAAGTGAGTTTGGTTTTCATGTGTTTATATTTTGTTTTTTAATGGTCATAACTTGTCCCGTGACGAAGGAAGCGGGATGGAATCTCGCAAGGATGATAATCATTTCTCCGTGTGAAGCTTGGAATCATGCTCTATTTCATGATTACACGTGTTTAAAATAAATATACGTGTATTTTGTGTGAAATAGTTCCTAAAGTGCATGATTCTTCCTTAAAACTTAACTCCCCTATCTTTGCCCCGTGACTACCACTGAGAAAAATGCTTCCCTTATCAAATCCACCGCCAAGCGGCTGGGGTTTGACTTTTGTGGGATAGCGAAAGCGGGTTTTCTGGAGGAGGAAGCACCTAGACTGGAAGACTGGCTAAACCGTAATTATCAGGGCCAAATGGGCTATCTGGCGAATCATTTTGACAAACGACTCGATCCTACCAAACTCGTGGAAGGTGCCAAAACGGTGGTTTCACTTGTTTATAATTACTATCCTAAGGAAAAGTTGCCGGAAGGAAACTCGGATATAAAGCTTGCCAAATACGCCTACGGAGAGGATTATCATTTTGTAATCCGGGATAAACTCACTGAATTTCTAGAAATTCTCAGAGACGAAATCGGTGAAATCAACGGTCGTGGATTTGTAGATTCTGCTCCCGTCATGGAGCGTCAATGGGCACTAAAAGCCGGTTTGGGTTGGCTGGGGAAGAACAGTCTGCTACTTAATAGAGAGATGGGCAGTTTCTTTTTTCTCGCCGAACTCATCATCGATCTGGAAGTAGCGCCGGATACTCCTCTTGCCAAAGATTACTGCGGTACCTGTACTGCCTGTATTGATGCCTGCCCCACGGATGCCATAGTGGACAACGGCGTAGTTGACGGTTCCCGATGCATCTCTTACCTGACCATTGAACTGAAAGATGCTATTCCCGTCGAATTTAAAGAAAAAATGGAAAACTGGGCTTTTGGCTGTGATATATGCCAGGATGTATGTCCCTGGAATCGATTTTCCAAACCTCACCATGAACCACTATTCACACCGAACGAGGAACTTAAGCATTTATCAAAATCAGATTGGCAGGAAATCACGGAGGAAACTTTTAGTAAGGTTTTCAAGAAATCAGCAGTAAAGCGAACCAAACTTGCTGGATTAAAAAGAAATGTCGACTTTCTGACATCAAAATAACTTCAACAGAGATTCTTATGAGCCCTCAAACCCCCAATCTTAAATCTGTACAGAAGCTTTTCAAACCCAAAAAAAAGAAGAAGAAAAAGACTCATAAAATAGGCATAGCTCCCGGAACGTTGGTTTTTACCGGAGACAAAAAGCTCGATAAAGTATTAATCAACATTATCACCTATGATGAGGAAGATTTCCATGAGGAGTCTATTCTACTCGATCAGCTGGAAGAACATTTAAAGCTGAAGAAAAAAGTACTCTGGATAGATATAATAGGTTTGCATGATGTAGATATATATGAGAAAATAGGCCTGCTTTTCGGCATACACAAGCTGACAATGGAGGATATATTGAATGTGGATCAGCGTCCGAAAATGGAAGCTTTTGATGACTATCTTTTTGCTGCACTGAAAATGATCCAATGTCCTACGCCTGAATCTCCCATAGACGATGAGCAGATCAGTTTTATACTGAAAGATGGGATTCTGCTGACTTTTCAAGAGAAAAAAGGCGATGTATTTGAGTTTGTACGTAGTCGACTAACAGACCCGAAGCGTACCATACGTCAACGAAAGGCAGATTATTTACTTTATGCACTTCTCGATGCTGTGATCGATAACTACTTTATCGTCATGGAAAATGTGGGTGAGCGAATAGAGAATCTAGAATCTCAGGCCATGACTTCTCCTGGTACTGAAACACTTAATGCCCTTTACATTCAGAGACGTGAAATGATGGATCTACGCAGAACTGTCTATCCTCTACGTGAAGTAATCGGCTCGTTCGACAAATACGCTGATGATAAGATAAGTCCAGAGACTAGGCCTTTTATCCGGGATCTCTACGAAAACACCATTCAGGTCATCGAAACCATGGAAGTATTCCGGGACATGTCTTCAGGTGTGCTGGATCTGTATATGAATAGTCTCTCCAATCGCATGAATAACATCATGAAGGTGTTGACGATCATCTCCACGATCTTCATACCCATGAGTTTTGTGGCGGGAGTCTATGGAATGAACTTTGACAATATGCCTGAGCTTCACTGGAAATATGGGTACTTCTATGTGATAGGAGGTATGGGCTTAGCTGTATTGGGGATGCTGATTGTATTCCGAAGGAAAGACTGGTTATAACCTTATTGAAGCTTAAGGAGCACGTCTTTTTTACCGTTTTTCAAAAGCATCAAATCACCTTCTGTATCGTAATACCGAACTTGGTCTAGCAATTCCAAAAGTCGGTCTTCAAAAGTCTGGTTTTGGCAAGTCATTCGGGTAGCTCCAATATCTGAAAATCTCAAAGATTTTCTTTTCTCCAAGGAGAAATCCCCATAGATCCTGTTACAGCCCCCACTCCCATTGATGAGTCCATTTTCTAAATTGAATATTAAATGGGCATCGATTGGGGATCCGGACGTCTGCACCGGAGTGCCCATCATCTCTATTACAGTTAGGGGTTTGCCGTACCAATTTTTGGCAGGGAATGAATGGGAACTACATGCTGCTAGCATGAAAATGAAAGAAATGTAGATTAGCTTTTTCAAAGTTGGTTAATTTTAGGTTCAACTGATAGTTCAAAATCCTTATCAGCGATAATCAATGCCTACACAACAAATATCCTGCACGAAAGTTTAGTCAAAAGCTTTCAGGCTGATGTCCAGGCTCTTCACAGAATGTGTAAGTGCGCCCATGGAAATGTAATCAACTCCGCATTCTGCTACTGCCACCAGTGTTTCTTCCGTGATACCTCCAGAGGCTTCAGTTTTATAGTTATCACCCACCATTTCCACAGCTTTTCGCATCATATCATAGTCCATATTATCCAGCATGATAAAGTCAATTCCGCCCACTTCAATCACTTCAGCTACTTCAGCTAATGTTCTGGTCTCCACCTCGATTTTGAGATCTAGGTTGTTTGCTGCCAAATAAGCCTTAGTCCGATCAATCGCCTGACGTATGCCTCCGGCAAAATCCACGTGATTGTCCTTCAGCATCACCATATCATACAGCGCGAAGCGATGATTGACTCCTCCCCCGATATGAACAGCCCATTTTTCCATCAATCGGAAATTTGGCGTCGTCTTCCTTGTGTCCATCAAGCGAGCCTTGGTATGAAGAATCTTCTCAGTCAGGCTGTGCGTCAATGTAGCAATACCGCTCATGCGCTGCATGCAATTCAGCACCAGTCTTTCTGAAGAGAGAATTGAGGCAGAAGGTCCTTTTACTACCAAACCGATATCTCCCTGCTTTACTTCATCACCGTCTGTAACAAGCAATTCTACTTGGAGATCTGAGTCAAAAGTCTTAAAAATCTTCTCTGCCAGTTCCACACCAGCAATGATTCCATCGTCCTTGATCAGTAATTTTGCTTGACCGGCTTTTCCGTCAGGAATCGAGGAAAGTGTGGAGTAATCGCCAGGACCGATATCTTCGGCAAAAGCAGATGTAATGAAAGCTGAAATGGCTTCTTCAGTGAGATAGGAAAGATTCATGCTCAAAAATAGACATTAGGATCTCCCGCGAAGGCGTCAAAGCGCAATTTAATTTTAGCAGCAGATTCCTTTTGTGTCAATTTTCTGACTTGCGGTTGAATAACTTTCAAAGTTCAAAATCAATGAGAAATAGCTGCACACTTTGTGCTCTCTTCGTGTTCTTTTGGCCAAAAAACTATAAGGAAAATCCTTTAGCCTTTAACAAATTCAAGGCTGTAGATTTTGAAATCGGTGGCTTGTTGAGAAACTTTGATAAACACCTTATATAGCCCCTTACCTGTCTGATAATCACCTATAAACGAGCTCAGGCTAGGGTTGTTTTCACTTCGGAAAACCAAGCTGAATCCCAAAGAAGGGTTTTTCTTAAAAAAATCTTTTAATACAAGTTCTGCTTGATTTTTAGAATAATCTCCTTGTAATCCGTTAACATTTAAGGAAATGCTGGAATCGAAATATTTGGCTAAGTCGCTGCTAGAACCATTTTCAATGGCAGAAATAATTGTTTCTATGGAATTCGAGGAATCAATGTCCTTTTCAGGAGCTTGAGCAAACAATAAAATTGAAACGATTAAACTTAATACTGAGGTCATTGCCCACAGTAGGCAAATACTAAGCCAAAAAAGGAATCATGTCCTGCATTTTTAAGTTTGTAAAGTGCAAGCTTCTGAAGTTTTGTCTAATCGGGATTTCGGGACTACTTTGCCTTGAAATATAATATATTTGCGGTATGGATAAGAAAGTACTTTTAATGATTTTGGATGGCTGGGGAATCGCCACCAATCCTTCGGTTTCTGCTATTGATAAGGCAAAAACTCCTTTTGTCGATAGCCTTTACACCAACTATCCACATGCTAAGTTGGAAGCTTCCGGTCTTGCAGTAGGCTTGCCTGAGGGTCAAATGGGCAATTCTGAAGTTGGTCACATGAACATTGGCGCGGGTCGTGTAGTCTATCAGGATTTGGTGAAGATCAATCTTGCCGTGAAAAATAAAGAGCTGAATTCGAATCCGATTTTGGCTGCTGCTTTTGCTAAAAATAAGGCTGCAAAAAAGAAAGTCCACTTGATGGGCTTACTTTCAGATGGTGGCGTTCACGCGCATATCATCCATCTGAAGGGGCTATGTGATGCAGCAAAATTCCATGGTATGGAAGATGTATTTATTCATGCCTTCACGGATGGTAGAGATACAGATCCAAAAGGAGGCATAGGGTATTTGGAACATCTTCAGGCACATTTAATGCATTCTACAGGCAAGATAGCCTCAGTAGTCGGAAGGTATTACGCCATGGACAGAGACAATCGCTGGGAGCGGGTGAAGCTAGCTTACGATGCAATGGTGAAAGGCGAGGGAGAAAAGTCCAAAGACATCATAGCCGCCATGCGCAAATCCTATGAAAATGGTGTAAGCGATGAATTTATACGCCCAATCATCCATGTTGGTGCAGATAATAAGCCGTTGGCGACAATTGAAGACGGTGATCTGCTGATCTGCTTCAACTTCAGAACAGATCGTGGTAGAGAAATCTCTCAAGCACTTACGCAGCGTGATTATGAAGATTTCCACATGAAAAAACTGAATGTAGAATACATCACATTTACTAATTATGATGCTACATTCAAAGGAGTAGATGTTCTTTTCGAGAAAGACAACCTGAACAATACACTCGGTGAAGTTCTGGAAAGAGCGCATAAAAAACAGATCCGAATAGCTGAGACTGAGAAATATCCTCACGTAACTTTCTTCTTTTCCGGCGGTAGAGAAAATGAATTCATAGGAGAAAGTAGATTACTTTGTCCATCTCCAAAAGTGGCAACCTATGATCTCAAGCCTGAGATGAGTGCTTTTGAAATCGCTTCTAAAATAAATGGAGAACTCAACAAGAAAAGTGCTGATTTCATCTGTCTTAACTTCGCAAATGCAGATATGGTGGGTCACACCGGAGATTTCGATGCAGCCGTCAAGGCTTGTGAAGTTGTAGATGCTTGTGCTCATCGTGTGATCACTACTGCTTTGGCTAATGACTACACCATCATCGTCATCGCCGATCATGGCAATAGCGATATGATGATCAATGAAGATGGCACTCCAAATACAGCACATACTACTAATCTCGTGCCTTGCATCATGGTAGACAAAAATGAAACCCTCACCATTAAAGATGGAAAATTAGGTGATTTGGCTCCTACTATTCTTCAGTTGATGGGCATACCAAAGCCAGATGATATGACTGGAAATATTCTATTAACTTAATGAAGCATCACCAAAGGTTTTCCTACGGGATTCTCTTGCTAGCTGTATTCGGTCAGTTTTCCTGTGTGGATGAATCAACAAACACTCCCGAAAAAGAGCCTTATTTTGATCTCAAAGGATTTATAGAAGAGAAAATCCAAGAAATTGATAGCCTGGAGGTAACCAAAGTATCCGAAATTCAGGGTGAAAAAAAACAGGTAACTGTGACGTATTCAATCAAGGATTGGGAAGAAGAATTTGCCATATTCAAAGAAGCAGATATCAATAATGCCTCTCAGCTTCAATCCTACCAGACTACCTCTACAGATGACCTACTTGCTCACGAGCTTTTGCCAAAGACTAAAGGAAAAGTGAAATACATCAAAGTCACTTATAAGGAAGAGGATGTAAGTAGCGTGGCCATCAAAATAGCTGATGACAACCTGTTCTACTCCTCTACAACCTTGGCAGATATTTATATCAACAATGCTACGAATTTGATAGACCATTATTCCATTGAGACGACACAGAAGATATGGTTTCTAGATGCTAATGATATGAAAATCCAAGGAACCATAGTACCAAAACGCTAAGGACTCATTAATTAAAAAAAAGGCAAGAACGGGAGAAGATCTTCAGTCTTTGCCTTTTTTTGTTGATTATCTGTCAAACATAGGAGGCCGCTTCGCTTGCCAATCACTAGTGGCCTGGATTAAATTACCTAGCATCACCAATTTCTCTTCTTCAAAAAGATTTGCCAATAGCGTTATTGATGTTGGCCCGCCATCTTCGTTGAAGCCATTGGGAAGACAAAGAGCTGGATGTCCGGTAAGATTGGTGATCTGAAGCTGGGAACCCCCATAACTAGGGGTAACGATCACGTCGTAATCCTTCATGATTTCATGCATTTCCTGGATCAGGATAGTCCTTTGTCTGGCTGCCTGCACATATTCCACCGCCGGGATAAACCTCGCTGAGCGAAAAGCATTGGGCCAGGCATTTTTATGTTGCGCTACGAGCTGATCATCCCAACCCAACCTTGTAAGTTCATCAAATGCAGCGGCTGCTTCTACAGAAAGCATGATTTGTATTGCTCTGGGATTTACTGAGGTTTTCAGATCCACTGGATAAAGCTCAAAGCCCTGATTTCTCAATAAGTCAAGCACATCCTTATTATTTTTCATGTTGGGATTATCCCCTTCGAAATAGTCATTGAAGTAGCCTATTTTTAGCTTTTTCACATCAGTTTTGGCGGAGAAATTAAATGCTGATTTAATCGTACTGGCATCTAGGAGGTCTGTTCCGTTTATTACCGACAAGATGATTCCATCGTCCAAAGCGGATCTTGATATTGGCCCGATTTTATCCATGGACCAACTCAAAGCCATTGCTCCATTCTTGCTCACTCGACCATAAGTTGGCCTAAGACCAGTCACGCCATTTCTAGTGGAAGGAGATACAATTGACCCCAACGTTTCGGTACCAATAGCAAAAGGAACCAGTCCAGCGCTTACAGCTGATGCTGATCCAGCAGAAGAGCCACTAGATCCCTGCGCTAGATTCCATGGATTTTTGGTTACACCTCCATACCAGACATCTCCCATAGCCAAGGCTCCCAGCGTAAACTTGCCTACCAAAACACCCCCGGCATCATTCAATTTATTCACGACGGTGGCAGTCATATCGATCTTCTGATCTCTGTATGGCTTCGCTCCCCAAGTAGTCTTGGTGCCTTTTACAGCCAAAAGATCCTTAATTCCATAAGGAATGCCGTGAAGAGGGCCTCGGTACTTTCCGGCAGCCAACTCAGCATCCATTGCTTTTGCTTTTTCCAAAGCAGAAGCCTCTAGCAAAGTAATCAGGCATTGCAATGTGTCAGAATAAGTCTTTATGCGATCCACATAGATTTTAGTCAATCGCTCACTGGATAGTTTCTTTGTCTTGATCAAAACTGCAAGCTCGTGTACGGGCATATAGGCAATATCAGATTCCTTGTCTGGGAGTGACATCTCGGTAGCCAAACCCCAGTCTAGTTCTTTCTGATTTTGATCCGGTAGAAATCCTGCTGGAAGTGGATTGAAGACCAAGGAGGGAGAGACGGAATTGTCCAGCTTTATTTCCCGAAGTGACTCATACCTATTACGCTGATTCTCTAATGAGCCGATCATGCTATCTTTTTCTGCTCTAGTAAATGACAAGCCAAAGATCTCAGAAGCTCCCTCAATGGACAGAGGTGTGATTTCTCCTGTTTTTCTACCTAGGGTAAAACCAAGTAATAGGCATACAGCTGCACCGAGAAGTATAAAAGCAGAGGAAGAAACTGTGTTTTTTGATTCCATTGAATAGTTTTGTTAGTATGAAATACCAGAATGCCAATCGCATCTCCAATTACCCAAGTTAATCAACCCATGAATCAAAATCCTTCCTTTCCTGTATTCCCGATGTACTTTCGTGGAATTCTCCTTCTAGCAGGGATGTACACAATTGCTTGGTCTGCCATTTTCAGACTGATGGGAGGACCATTTTTAGACTGGCTTGCTGATGGAAATCTCAGCAACGCTACTTTACCTGCGACATACTATGGAGGGTTTGGGGTTTTGGTAGGATTACTGATTTTTTTTAGTGCTTTTTATCCTGTCAGTTGGGTTTATCTGATTATCGCGGGCATTACCGGAAAAATAATTCTAGCTAGCTGGTTTGCCTTGGGGTTTATCCCTGCACTAGGATGGAATAAGCGTACGGCATTCCAACTCATTTTTAATGAAATAGTATGGCTAATACCTTTAATCCTAGTTTTCTTACGAGGACTCCAAGTAAAAAACTACCTGGCCGAAAAGCCTGGGTAATTTCATAAAAAAAAACCACCGCTACCAATGGATGAAATTATAGCAAAAAAAGGCTGACAATTCATAGTCAGCCCTTTTTGGGTACTCAGAGGATAGTTTTGCTTAGGTAAGCAAAATCAAAAGCAGAAGAATAATAATGATAGCTCCTACTGAGATGAAAACTCCACCATTAGCGCGCTTGGCTTCTTCTTTCATGTCCTTCAACTCCATACGCACGTCCTTTTTTTCTTCTTTGCTCATGGAACTGAAGTCCATGGCTTTGATTTCATCTACTCTAAACTGAATCTCAGCCAGACGCTCTTTTTGTGCTTCCGTCAACTCAGTTTTTTCTTTGTTAGAGTTTTCGTCATTTGCTGGCGCAGCGATTAGCATATTGGCGGAGAAAACCAATGCGAGAATTGCGAATAATTTTTTCATAGGTTGTTTGTTTATGGTCAGGTTAGGAAGATAATCAAAATTATCGCCAAACTCTGTCGGAGGGCAGGGCATATCGCCAGATTTTGAACTGCTCCTTGCCGAAAATTTGTAACTTACAGGGCTTTTATATGAATCCCTTTTTACCAATAATTATCCTCAAATGTCCCTAAAACAGCCCTTCAAGCTTTTTTTACTAGATGCCATGGCGCTTATCTATCGAGCGCATTTTGCCTTCAGCAAAAACCCTAGAATAAACTCCAAAGGATTGAATACCGGAGTGATGTTGGGATTTACCAATACCTTGCTGGAAATAATAGATAGGGAAAAACCTACCCATATTGGGGTAGCTTTCGATACTCACGCTCCAACATTCAGACATATTCAGTATGCGCCATACAAAGCAAACCGTCAGGAACAGCCAGAAGATATTGGGATTGCAATCCCTTGGGTAAAGGAAATTGTAAAGGCATTCAATATTCCGATTTTGGAACTGGATGGTTTTGAAGCAGATGACGTGATTGGTACTTTGGCCAAGCAAGCCGAGAAGGAGAACTTTACGGTATATATGATGACTCCCGACAAGGATTATGGTCAGCTAGTGGATGAGCATATATTTCTCTACAAACCAGCCTTTATGGGCAATGGAGTGGATATCATGGGGCCAAAAGAAATATGTGCCAAATGGGATATTGAGCATGTAGATCAAGTTCGGGATATATTGGGACTGATGGGAGATGCGGTGGATAATATTCCGGGGATTCCCGGGATCGGACAAAAAACAGCCGTGAAACTGCTAAAAATCTATGGTACAGTAGAAGAATTGGTGAAAAACACTGCTGATCTGAAGGGCAAGCAAAAGGAGAATGTGGAAAACTTTGCTGCACAGGGTATTCTCTCCAAAGAGCTCGCGACCATCAAATGTGATGTGCCAATTACCTATGTAAAAGATGACCTGAAATACGAGGGAATAGCTGAAGAAAAGGTACGGGCGATTTTTATAGAACTTGAGTTTCGCACGCTAGCATCCCGTGTTTTCAAGGGCTCTGATAAGAAAGTAGCGATACAGAAAAATGATCAGCTGGGTCTTTTTAGCGAAGCTCCTGCTGCTACAAGTACTATTTCCCCGGAAATAGAATTTGAAGAGGAATCGGTAAATATGGCTGAGCAAAAAGCTCCGGATACCATTCATAGCAATATCCAGAATTACCATAAAGTCAAAGGCGAAGCGGAAATCCTTGAACTAGTCGAGTTTTTGGAGATTCAGAGAGAGCTATGCTTTGATACCGAAACTACCTCAGTGAATCCAATGGAAGCTGAATTGGTTGGAATTTCCTTCTCCTATATCACTGGAGAGGCCTATTATATACCTTGTCCTGAAGATAGAAGTGAGACACTGGCAATCCTCGCATTGCTCAAGCCCGTCTTTGAAAACGAATCAATCCTGAAAATCGGCCAGAATATCAAGTACGATATTCTCATACTGAAAAATTACGAAATAGAAGTTAAAGGGATTCTTTATGATACCATGCTCGCGCACTACCTGATAGACGCGGACGGTAAGCATTCTATGGACTGGCTTGCAAAGCAATACCTGAATTACGAGCCGGTTTCGATTACAGAATTGATCGGTAAAAAAGGTAAGAATCAAGGAAATATGCGAGATGTAGATGAGGACGAAGTGACTGCCTATGCTTCTGAAGATGCAGATATCACCTTGCGATTAAAAGCAAAATTTGATCCATTGCTGAAAGAAAATAATCTAGAAAAACTTTTTGATGAGGTAGAAAACCCGCTGATCAATGTGCTCGCAGACATGGAATTTGAAGGCATTCGGATCGATACCGCAAGTCTTGCTGAAATGTCCATTTTGCTGGAAAAAGAAAGTAAGGAAATCGAAAACAAAGTCTATGAAATGGCTGGAGTTCGCTTCAACCTAGCCTCTCCCAAGCAACTTGGAGAGGTGCTTTTCGATAAATTGAAGTTGGACCCAAAAGCTAAAAAGACAAAAACCGGGCAATATGCGACTGGCGAGGAAGTCCTCAGCAAACTTGCCCATGAACATGAAATCATCCAGAATATCTTGGACTTTCGTCAGATGGTGAAGCTGAAATCTACCTATGTGGATGCCCTACCGACGATGATCAATTCCAAAACAGGGAGAATCCACACAACATACAATCAATTTGTGGCAGCAACTGGCCGTCTTTCTTCCATCAATCCGAACCTGCAAAATATTCCGATCCGAACCGACCGTGGACGTGAAATCCGCAAGGCTTTCGTGCCGAGAGATGAAAATCATATCCTTTTGGCCGCAGATTACTCCCAGATTGAGCTTCGGATTATGGCCTCATTCTCTGGGGACGAATCCATGATAGAAGCTTTCCGCTCCGGTCGAGATATCCACGCTACTACCGCAGCAAAGATTTTTCAGGTTCCATTGGAGGAAGTGACTTCAGATATGCGAAGAAAAGCCAAAACAGCCAATTTTGGGATTATTTATGGTATTTCCGCATTTGGACTTTCTCAGCGTTTATCCATTCCAAGAGGAGAAGCCAAGGAGATAATCGATTCATATTTCAAGGAATTTCCAGCCGTGAAAGAGTACATGGATGGAGCCATCGAAAAAGCCAAAACACAAGAATACGTGGAAACTATCCTGGGTCGCCGCAGATATCTCCGGGATATCAATAGTCGGAATGCTACCATGCGTGGCTTTGCCGAGCGAAATGCAATCAACGCACCCATTCAAGGTTCTGCCGCCGATCTGATCAAAGTAGCCATGATCGATGTGCACAAATGGATGAAAAAGGAAATGCTGAAGTCCAAAATGATCCTCCAGGTTCATGATGAATTGGTTTTTGATGCGCACAAAGATGAAGTGGAAATTCTAAAAGCCAATGTTCCCAGCCTCATGTCAAATGCCATCAAAATGGCTGTACCTGTAGAAGTAGAAGTTGGAATAGGTACAGATTGGCTGCAGGCGCATTGATTAGTCGCTAGATTTAAGACACAAGTATCAAGTACTTTGATATTCAGCATTCTTTGTTCGATGTTCATTATTCAAAATTATAAGATTTCAAGATTGAAAAATTTGAAAATTAGTAATCGGTCAGATTGACAAGCCAAGCCTTTTTACCTAATTTATTCTTTTGATTTTTATTGCCCATGAAAGATTTTGAAAATCTGCTGACACAAATAGGTAAGATTCATTTGAAGATGCAGGCTTATTCCTCTAATGCAGTGAACCAAGCCTTAACCGTGCGGAATTGGTTAATTGGGTTCTATATAGTCGAGTTTGAGTTGGAGGGTAAAGACCGTGCGGTTTATGGCGAAGGACTTATCGATCAAATAGCTCAAAGACTTTCTACAATCAAAGGATTGGATAGAAGGTCTTTATTTAGATTTCGCACTTTTTACCTTTATTATCCCCAAATCGGTTACTTTCTGAAGGAGAAAGTCAATCCCTTTTTGCCGATTGTT
Organism: Algoriphagus persicinus; assembly: GCF_035156415.1. NCBI lineage: Bacteria > Pseudomonadati > Bacteroidota > Cytophagia > Cytophagales > Cyclobacteriaceae > Algoriphagus > Algoriphagus persicinus. Next base: position 319,470 of record NZ_JAYEEY010000001.1, on the reverse strand, counting down.
CAGGAAATAGGAGGATTAGAAAAAGTGGGGACGCTGACCCCACAATTCCGAACAGAGCTAATGGTTCCAGGAGAGAAACTGCTTTCGCAGCTATCTTATTCACATCTAGAACTTCTTTTACAAATAGCAGATCAAATGAAGAGAACTTTCTATGAATTAGAAACTATAAAAGGCATATGGAGTGTAAGAGAGCTGAAAAGAAATAAGTGAATCTAGCGACAACCCTCCTATTGGAATTTTATTGGTGGCAGAAAAAGATCATGCATTAGTGAAATATGCTACGGGAGGAATGAACCAAAACCTTTTTATCCAGCAATACTTGATTAAACTTCCAACAAAAGAAAAATTTGAGAATTACTTAGTAAACGAATTAAACAAACTTTCATAGCATCCCACATGGCTAAAATAAAAACCACTTTCTTCTGTCAAAATTGCGGAGCTCAAAGTCCTAAATGGCTGGGTAAATGCTCTACCTGCGGGGAATGGAATACCTATGTGGAAGAAGTAGTCCAAAAGGAAGAATCCGGCAAGGGAACGTGGAAGACCCCAACTTCGGGCACCAAAAAAGCCAGTGTTCCTAAGAAAATCCAAGAGGTCAATTACGAAGATTCGCCAAGATATGTAACGGGAGATGATGAACTTGATAGAGTTTTGGGCGGAGGGATTGTACCCGGCTCACTTGTTCTGATCGGTGGAGAACCTGGAATAGGTAAGTCCACCCTAATGCTCCAGATTGCCTTGATTTTAACCGGGAAGAAGATTCTTTACGTCTCAGGAGAGGAAAGTGAAGCGCAAATCAAGATGAGGGCAGATCGCATGACAGCAAAAAACCCCGAATGCTATGTGCTTTCCGAGACAAATACCCAGCAGATTTTCCAGCAGATTGAAGTCCTAAAACCGGATTTGTTGATTATAGATTCCATTCAGACACTGACTTCCCAGTATGTAGAGTCATCCGCGGGCTCAGTTTCCCAAGTGCGGGAATGCACCGCCGAACTCATGAAATATGCCAAGGAAACAGGCACCCCTGTTTTCTTGATCGGACATATTACCAAAGACGGTTCCATAGCTGGTCCGAAAGTGCTGGAGCACATGGTGGATACGGTTTTGCAGTTTGAAGGGGATAGACATATGAGCTATAGGATTCTGCGAACTTCCAAGAACCGCTTTGGATCCACTCACGAACTTGGTATCTACGAGATGCGTGTAGAAGGACTCCGCCCAGTCGCCAATCCATCCGAAATTCTGCTGACTCAAAGAGAAGAAGTCTTGAACGGAGTTGCCATCGGCGCAATGATGGAAGGGAATCGACCGCTTCTAATCGAAATTCAATCTCTGGTGAGTCCAGCAACTTACGGTACGCCACAGCGAAGTAGTACAGGTCACGATGCCAAGCGATTAAATATGCTTTTGGCTGTATTAGAAAAGCGGGGCGGAATGAGATTAGGTCAGCAAGATGTATTTTTGAACGTAGCTGGAGGAATTCGAGTGGATGATCCAGCTCTGGATCTGGCAGTTTGCGCCTCTTTGATTTCTAGCTATGAAGACACTCCCGTTTCAGAGCAGATTTGCTTTGCAGCTGAGGTGGGCTTGGGCGGAGAAATACGTGCTGTTCATCGGATTGAAAACCGTATTGCTGAAGCTGAGAAATTGGGTTTTAAGAAAATCATCGTCTCCAAATATGCTGTCAAAGGACTAGACCTTGACAAGTATAAAATTGAAGTGATGCCGGTTAGTAAGTTAGAGGAGGTTTATCAGAAGATATTTTAGTGGGTTTAAAAAAAGTTGTCTGTGTCCGCACAGGCCACAGACAACTTATCATATCTAGCGCAAGTCTCATGACTTGTGCTGCCCTAATTGCAGTCTCGGACTGCATTTCTCAGAAGACTTGAACGACTATCAAAATGGTCTGTGCGGACACAGACCATGGTGAGCAATTCCTACTTTATCGTCAGCTTCTTAAACTCCCTAGTCAGATTTGTCAATGATTCTTCCACACCCATTCTTTCCAGTGAAGAAGCGCCCACGAATCCATGCACATCTGCCTTTTCCAAAATTATCCTAACATCATCAGGTGTATTGATTGGGCCTCCATGTGCCAGAAAGAATAACTCAGGATTTACCGCTTTGGCTGCAGCTACAATTTCATTTGTGCGATCAATGGCTTCATCCATACTGCAACTGGCTCCAGAGACACCCACGGATCCTCCCACTGTGGTTCCTACATGGGAGATAATTGCATCCGCTCCTGCTTCTGCCATTTGCCTTGCTTCCTCGGGTGATGCCACATAGACGATAGAGAATAAATCCATTTTATCGGCGATTCTCACCATTTCCACTTCTTTGTCGAAGCCCATTCCTGTTTCTTCCAAAACCTGACGGAAATGCCCATCTACAATGGAATGTGTCGGGAAGTTATTGATCCCAGAGAATCCCATTTCCTTCACTTTCAGCAAATGATGCCAAATCCGTCTGCGCGGATCGGAACCGTGAACTCCACAAATCACTGGAATTTCTTCTACCACCGGCAGCACTTCAAACTCTCCGATTTCCATCGCTACCGCATTGGCATCGCCATAGGCCATCAATCCGGCTGTGGAGCCATGGCCTGACATTCTAAATCTCCCTGAGTTGTAAATGATCAATAAATCTGCTCCTCCTTTTTCTATAAATTTAGCAGAGATGCCCGTCCCTGCACCAGCAGCAATAATGGCTTTCTTTTGGGCTAAGGTATTTTTAAGTCGATCTCTTACTTCCTGTCTTGTGTATGGATTTCCTTTTCCAGTCCATGGATTTGGCATAGTTTCTACTTTTTATGGTTTATATATATTTTAACCGCAGAGGTCGCAGAGAGCACTGTTATTGACATTTATTCTCTTAATCTCCCAATCTCTTTTTCTCTAAGTAATCATCATCCCCATTAATCTTTCCACCGCTTCGGCTGCAAACGCCGGATCGTTGATATGTAAAGGCAAGTTGACAAAAGGTATTTCCGATTTCAAGTTTTCATGAATGGATTTTGAAAGAGCTTGATTGGATTCAGGATTATAAAATACATTTCCTTCTGAATCAATTTGCGACAGGCCTTTTTCAGGAAAAAGAACAACGGTGAGTCCTTCAGACTGATTTAGCTTGTTGGCTAAAATTTTTCCGAGCTCTTTATTCTCTTCCTTATTTGTTCTCATCAATGTCACGGTCGGCACCCAACTGTATAATTGGCGGTTGCGGTATTTCGCCGGCACTGATTCTTTGGTTCCAAAGTTTACCATATCCATGCAGCCGGGCACGACTACTTGGGGGATTTTCATCTTTGCAGACGCTTCCAATCTATTCGGCCCTGCACTGCAAATTCCACCGCAAAGTTCATCTGCCACTTCGGTCGTTGTAATATCCAAAATACCCGTAAAACATCCTTCCAACGTCAAACTTTCCATCGCTTTGCCACCTACACCATTTGCATGGAACGTCATTACTTCAAAACCTTTCGCCTCCAGTAAATGTGTACAATAATCCACGCAGGCGCTGGTATTTCCAAACATACTGATTGCTATCCGCTTCGTATTGAATGTTGTTGGTGGAATTTGCACTCTGCTCATGGCAACAAGCGCAGCGGCGGCTTGCTGTATGATTGGTTTGATGATGCTATTCAGTGCTGCCACATCTACGACCGATGGCATCAATAAAATATCCTTGACACCAATCAAATCTGAGAGGTCTTTGCTTGCCAGCGTAGAGATGCAGATTTTGGGCAAGCCCAAAGGCAAAAATTGCATGGATTTAAGTGTAACGTAAGTTCCGCTGCCTCCACCCATTCCTATCACAGCATCAAATTTCTTTTGATTGCTTAACTCCTCCAAGACTTTTGCCGCGCCTAGCCCCATGATTTCCATCGCATAGCCTCGGTCATTTTTCCCTCGGAGTGAAGTCAAGTTTTCACCGGCAGCCTCACAGATTTCCTCTGATTCAATAGTTACTGGAAAAAGCTCCGTCGTACCCAAAACTCCTACATTCACTGTCAGTACTTCAGCTCCCTGCGCCTGAAGACAGTCTCGCAGGAAAGCAAAGATTTCGCCTTTCGTGTCAAAACAGCCAAGTATCAAGATTTGAGGTTTTGGGGTCATGGTCTTTTATAATATCTATTTTCTTCGCCTTTGTCTGTGCCCTCACAGACCGAGACTACATACCTAGCTATAATATGATTTCTTAGTTCCCGAAAAATCGGGACAGGCAATTCACCCTTCGAAACGACTTCGTTTTTTGAGCTTTATGATTTTGCCTTCCGTCTTCTGACTCCTGTCTTCCGTCCTTTCAATCCACTTCAAGAAATTTAAAACTCCCTTTCTTCACTTCCAAAACATCAACGTCATTTCCGTTTGATTTAAATTCCAGGTCAATCAGGGCAGTTTTTCTCGGCGAAACTCCCTCGTCAGAGTTGTGTGTATGAAGTACATATCGAAGCTTACCTTTAGCATCCACAAAGAAATCTCCGTGACCGGAACCGTTGATTCCAGCATCAATCTTGTCGAAAATCGGGTTAGTTGGACTCTTCTTCCATGGCCCCATCGGGCTTTCACTTACCGCATAGCCAACTGCATAGTCAGGATTTCGGAAATCATTTGCCGAGTAGATAAAGTAATACAACCCCTCGTGCTTGATAATAGTAGGTCCCTCAGATACCGTCCAGTCCACGTTTTGAGTGTTTTCCCAAGGCTCTTCTGCATGAAAGCAATAAGTCAAAGTCTCCTCTTTAATTCCCGAGAAATCATCTTTCAGTTCCGCTACAAACAAGCGATTCCCTTCTGTAAGTCGCACATGATACAAGTACTTTTTTCCACCCGTATCTATAAAAATATAGGGGTCGATCTGCTTTACCGGAGCCTCTAGGTCTTTTATTACGGTCTGGGTGAAGGGCCCTAAAGGACTGTCCGAAGTTGCGATGGCGATGTGTTCATTGGCTGTGTAAGCCATGTAGAATTTGCCTTCAACCTCAAAGACCTGCGGTGCCCAGAAACCTTTGTCACCATAGGATTCTCCTTTTTTCAGGGCGTATCCATCATTTTTATCTGACTTTTTCCAGGATTTTAGATTCTTGGAAATATAAACCTCAAAGCCTTGATTGCTGTCTTTCCCATTTGTGCCATATAAATAGTAGATATTATCATGAAAGAAAATCGTTGGATCGGCAAGGAGGATTGGTTCTTTTTCAGGAGCTGACAAGAAGCTTAGGCTAAGCCAAAATGTTGTGATAAGGATGTGGGTTAAGTTCATCTTTTAGTGGATAATGATGTATTTATAAGCTTTTCCAAAGTTTCGAACTTTGGAAAAGCTAGTGACGTCCCGTCTCCAAAAGGCCGAGATATTGATGGTCTGTCAGTCACAGACCAAGGCTAAAGAACTTCATTCCAGGAACCAGATAAATTAAGGGCTATCCTAACTGACTAGCTTTCTGATAAAGAGAATATCTGCTAATTTATTTCCCAAATTGCTGCTTATAAAAAGCCAATCCTTCACTCGCCAATTCATTGGCGCTATTAGCCAAGGGCCTCCAGATGCAGGTTGCTTTTGCCATTTCCTTAGATACCGCACCGAACGTTTCGATTACAATCGCCCCTTCGTAGCCAATTTCCTCCAAAGCCTCTTTGATCTCATCCCAAGCTAGATTTCCAGTTCCCGGCGTACCTCGGTCACTTTCATTCCCCTGCACATGACAAAGCAAATCCTTACCTACTTTTCGAATTGAAGCAGCGATATTTTTCTCCTCAATATTATTGTGAAAGGTATCGAGCTGGATTTTCAGAAAAGGTGAATTCACTGCCTTTACAATCTCCAAGGCTTGATCCACGGTATTGACCATATCACTTTCGAAGCGGTTGAGTGGTTCCAATCCTAAAATAACCCGATATTCCTCCGCTGTTTGACAAGCTTTTTTTAAGTTATCCACACACCAGTCAAATTCCTTCTTCTTTTGCTCAGCAGAAACTGATCGAAGCTTTCCCACAGCCGAATACATTGGTCCTCCAAATAAAGAGCTTCCCATTTTGGCAGCGATCTTAATGGAATCCTCAATGTATTGCAGCCCATTTGCACGGATTGCAGGATCCTCGCTGGAAATATCCCGATCTGCTCCAAATGCACCGCTGATGCTGACTTTCAACCCCAGTTCGTCAGTGAGTTTTTTCAGCGCGTCCCAATCCACCAAATCTTTATCCTCCACAGGTACTTCGATGATATCAAATCCCATCTCCTTCACCTTATGCACAAGGTCAAAAGAATGGGTATCGAAAGGCGATACCCATAAAAATGTACTTACTCCAAATTGCATTGTTGATTAATCAAAAGTTGGAACCTGAATTCTCTCTCCGCCTTTCATGGCTGACTCATGTGCACAAATTCCCGCACAGGTATAATTGGCAGCGACAGCAGCATCCACTGCGGAATCACGACCTTCTACGATAGCAGCGAGAAATTCCTGCACCAAATGTGGATGAGAACCTCCGTGTCCAGCTCCCTGAAGGAAAGAAACATGGTTTGGATCGTCGATTGTTTGTCTTTTGGTGAAATGCTTGATTGGCTCAATCAACAGTTCGTCAGTATCCGGCACATCGATTCTCCGAGCATTTTCACCTCCGTCAAAAATCACATGGCTTTCATCTTCCAATTGTTCCCATTCAAAGGACATTTTGGTTCCATACACATCGTAAGACTCACGATACTGGCGCACTACGTCGAAAAGTGAGCGTGTCGCTTCGGCGATTACATCTGAGTTTTTCAAGGTGAAAGTAGCAGTTTCCATCGCAAATGGAGAACTATAGCGGCTAGCCAAGTCTTCGCTCAAGCGTCCTGAGCCATGACAAACTACTGTTTCAGCTTTGGTATTGTTGATTCTCAAAAGAGGAGAAATCGCGTGTGTCCCATTCAACATAGGCGGGAAACCTTTCCAGTATTCATCCCAGCCCGGCATACTCATATCCTGAATATGAGAACCTCTCACCATCTGGATTCTACCCAGTTGGCCAGTCTCTGCCAAATTCAATCCGTATAAGAATTCGCGCGTGTAAAGTGCCGTTTCCATCATCATGTAAACTTTCCCAGACTTTCTCTTCGCATCTACTATAGCCGCGCAGTCTTCCTTTGCCATGGCCATCGGAATTGTGCAGGCCGTATGCTTATTGGCATTTAGGGAGGCCAAAGTCATTCTGGCATGATCTGGTACCGGTGTTACGATATGAATCGCATCTACATCCTCTCGCTTTGGCACATCTTCGAAATTGGTAAAGCAAAGATTTCTGTCCAAGTTGAATTTAGTAGCCAGCTCCTCAATAGTTTTGGGATTTCTGGTACAGATTCCCACACTTTTGATATTTGGATGCGCTTGATAGATTGGAATAAACTCCTTGCCGAAACCCAGTCCGACTATAACTACGGTGATTTGTTTTTGACTCATTAATGTATGCTTTAGGTTTACTTGTTGATTTTATGGAAATGTCGAGAAGCTTATTTAGCCGCCCACTTTACAGCATTTCGGATAAGGGTTTGATAAGCTTCCAAGTCATGAGAAGCTGCATCATGTCCCAATGCGATACCCACGATTTTGGCTTTTGGATGTTTTACGATGAATATTGAAGGAAAAGGATCCGTCTCGGAATTGCTTGCCTGTGCAAGGATCTCTATCCCGGGACCGGAAGCATCTACTTTAAAATAATAAAGTTCATCATCCAGAGAGAAATAGGATGGAAGTCCCTTGGTCACTGGGTGCTTATCGGTCAAATCCACATTGAAGTTCCCATAGGCATTATGGCCTCTAGATCCTCCACTAACCATGGTTTTGTTATATTCTGGCCAGTCGTTCCAGTTGTACCAAATTGCTGGGTGAGCTAGTACTATTCCCTTTCCTGCATCAGCAAAAGCAAATATTGCTTTGCGCGTAGCGTCGTCTGGAATCGGCTGATTATTTGCCAAGAAGAGCACATCTGTCTGATCCAAATACTGCAAAATGGCGGACGGATCGTCTGTGTAAGTCACTTCGGCCAGACCGTCTTTTTCCAAAGTAGCTACGTCAGCTCCTTTGTACCATTTGTCAAAATCATGGTATGATCCACCGCCTACCATAAGGACTTTAATAGGCTTTTTGAAAGGATTTTCATTAGCCAGTAGACTCGTTTCTATTCCGAAAACTAGCATCAGGCTAAGTAGGGGGATAATTATTTTTTTAAGGTTCATATTTTGGGTTGTGTTTATTTAGAATTTATGAAATGAAAATAACTATTTCAAAGTTGCTTCGACTCCGCTCAGCCTGATAGGATTGCGATATCAAACATCCGACATCGGGCATCCTACATCCCACACTTTCTCACCCTTCTACCTCCATAATCCCATTCATCATTCGCCAGTGACCTGGGAAAGTACAGACAAATGGATAATTGCCAGGCTCAGTGGGTGCTGTGAAAGTCAAGGTGTACAACTCCTGTGGCCCGATCATTTTTGTAGAAAAAAGAACCTCAGGGATTTCTGGAACATAGAATTTCTCGGAAGCTTTCGGGTCACGTAGCATCGCATCAGCGGCAGCACCGACTTCATCCAGAGTTCCTGGCTTTGCAATCAACAGGTTATGCTGCATACCATCAAGATTGTCAATCTCTAAGATGATTTTGTCCCCGGCTTTCACTTTGAATGAATCCAAATCAAACTTCATCATTTCCGGTACAATCTCAATCAAGATGGTCGTTACCCGTTCGCCCTCATTCCGCTCTATTCGGATGTAGTTCCCTGGTTGGTTTACGTTTTGGATACTTGGTTGTGCTTCGCAAAGTGCAATCACTTCAGAAGATATCATCTCTTTGGGAGCATCGTACCAGTTCCCAAACAGCAACATGGCTGCCACGGGAAATAAGGTTGCTTTTATCATGGTATCCTTATTTTAACTCTACTACTACGTTTCTCAGGTTCCCTTCAAAGCTAAATTCGTCTTTGTAGGAACCTACATTTCTATCTCCGCCAAAGTCACGGCCAGATCTTAAGCTAGGTGCAAGACTGTCTGTGAAAGCTCCATCTACCTTAGCTGTGGCCACAGACTTGCCATCAACCAAAATTTCCATTTTACCATCTTGAGCAAGAATTGCCTGCACTTCATAGCTTTCTGGCAAGGCTGCGCTGGTCACAGCTTCGAAAATTTCTCCATTTTGCTTTACTACCCAGTGCAATTTGCCTTCTTCTAGATAGAAAGTATAGCCATTGTTGGAATCTCCATGTGCGGTAATCACACCAAATGGTTCTTCATCTCCTCTTTGGGATATCTCTGTGGAAATGGAAATAGCTTTGCCTTTCACATCTGGAGAATACTGAAGCGTGCTCCTTCTTCCCAGTTCATATTTTTCATTGGCAACAGCGGTCACTAGTCTATTAGTCAAATCAGTTTGGTCTGTGCCAATAGCATCGGTAAAGAATTCTCCCTGCTCGGCAGCTGCCGCAAAAATCGCCTTTAGCAACCAATCATCTTTCGCATTTTGCTCTTCCAAACTTGCCTGATAGAGCATTGCGCCAGCTTCAGCATTTCCAGGTACTTCGGCTAATTTTAGGATGGCATGCATTCTTACATTCAGATTCTGATCCTGTGTCAGTCCAACAGACTTGATCGCTTGGGTTGTTGTCTGATCATTAGGCAAAACTGCTACAGCTGCTTTTCTTACGCCTGATGCAGGATGAGTCAAAGCCTCAGTTGCTACTTTGATAGCTTCCCTATTATTTCCTTCGAAAGCATCCAAACCATGCAGAGTCCATAAGGCATGCACAGCAGGGCTATTCAGGCCGATTTCATCTACTGATTTATCATTGACGATTTTGTAGAGATCGGATAATACTTTCTGATTTCCAGATTCTACCAGCAATCTCTGAGCTGTCATTCTCCAGAACATATTGTCGTTTTTTAAAGCAGCGATCAGTCCTTTCGAATCATCCTTGGACAGGCTCATAGGCTTGTCGTTGCTTCCGTCTTTGTAAACCACACGATAGATTCTTCCATGATTGGTATCTCGAAGTTTACTTTGAAAGGCATTTCCCTGACCGTGTGGCTGATCTTCAAATGGCAAAACCATTCTCGAAGGAGCCTGACGCTCCACAAATACATTGTGCTGAATGATGAAATTGTACCAGTCAGCTATCCAAACAGCACCATCAGGCCCAACTTCTGCCTGAACAGGTCCGAACCACTCGTCCGAACTTGCCAGCAAATTCCAACCGTCTTTTTCCACAAATCCAGCTCCATTCGGCTCGATGATCGCATTATGTGTCAGACGAATAGTGGGCTCACTAACGAAGGCGATTCTGTTCCAATATTCCTTCGGAAAATCTCTTGCAGTATATAATTTAAAACCGGCGGCTGAAGTGAATCCACCGACTACATCCACTTGTCGCAGATTTGGGGTCATAGCATGCGCATCGTAGTGTCCGTCAATTTTCTGGATTGGCTGAATCTCAAATTCTGGAAAGACTTCACCTTCTGCGGCTTTGGGGAAAGTGCGTTGCAAATATTTCGAAGGAATGGAATAATATCCTGCGTGAGTATTATTTGCAGTGGACATGAAGACATTATTGTCTTCAGAGAATCCCAAACCCCAAGTATTATTGCTGGATCCGGCTAGGTATTCGAAGTCTTTTCCGTCAGGATCAAATCGGTAGATCCCCTGTGGAAAACTCATCTGTTTGCCATCGATCGTTCCGTTGAATCCAGAATAACCGGTTACTCCCCAGATCTTATTGTCAAAACCATATTGAAGATTTGATGGCCCGGCATGCGTATCGTTTTTGCCCCAGCCCGTTATGATGACTTCTTTCACATCTGCCACGTCGTCGCCATCAGTGTCCTTCATAAAAACAAAATCTGGAGCCATGGAGACTACAATTCCACCATTTGCGAATACCATACTAGTAGGAATATTCAATCCGTCTGCGAAGACGGTAAATTTATCTGCTTTGCCATCTCCATCTGTATCCTCACAGATTTTGATGCGGTCATTGGTTTGGCCGTCAGTCTCTTTAAACGTATTCGGATAATCCACTGATTCCACGATCCACAATCTCCCTCTCTCATCCCATGCCATGGCGATAGGATTCTGAATGTCCGGTTCCGAAGCAAAAAGTTCTATGGAAAAATCAACAGGCTTCTGAATTAGTTTCATGGACTCCTCGGGAGCCAAAGCTTCTTGCATCTTTGGCACTTCATATCTTTTTGTAAAATCAGAAATCGTCTCCTCATAAATAGAAACATCAGGAATATTCAATGCGGTGACATTGGCTTTGACATCGTCACCCATAGCCCAGAAAATACCGTTTTTCACCAAAGCCAAAAAACCTTCATTTTTCCAAGTTCTCTCATCGTGACCATAAGCAGTATAAAAAACACGGCCTTTGCCCACATTTCTCACCCAAGTGTAAGGCTCATGTTTTTCCCCTTCTACACGCTCTGTGAGTACCGTCATATCAGGATTAATCCGCTGATGAACGTAAGTTTCATCCCAGGTGGTAACTGGCTTCAGACCTTGCATGATCATATGATCAGGCGCAACGATCTCAGCAGTGAATTCCCCTTCTCCATGGGAAGCAAACTGCCCTCCGATAGTCTCAATGTACCAATCGGAATTTTTGAAGCAACCTGTAGCAGAATGTAAAGGAATGAGCCCTTTACCACTTTCCACAAAGTTTTTCAAAGCTGCTTCCTGCTCTTTGGAAAGCACATCGTGGTTGGCATAGATCACCAAGCCGTCATATTTAGCTAGATTATCCTTGTTCAGATCTTCCAGTTTCTCTGTATAAATAATGTTGATACCTCTTTCGAAGAGGGCTGTAGCAAGCCATGGTGCATACAATCGGGAATTGTGATGCTCGCTGGCATGTCCAAGGAAAAGTACCTCTGCCCGTCTCGGCTCTGGCAGGACCCTAAAATCGGAAGCTAGGGAGAAGGAATTGTGACTAAGAAAAATAGTCGCAATCAGCAGGAAGAGAACATTGATGTTTCTACTTAATCGCATGATTAATTCGGTTTATCAGGGTTTATCAGTAATACGTCGAATCAAAATACAAACTTTGATTCAACTTAGGCTGTAAAACTAGCTATTGATATAATTTTTGATGTTCTAAACCCAAAACTATGGCTACGCCAGAATAGGGGTAAGAATCCAAGGCGTGGAGGATATGATTTTCTCAGAAATTGTTAAAGTAGATCTATAAAAGTTTTTTTAGATAAAGTTGGGAAGCTCAGACCTTGAGATGGGTCTGGGTGACCCGACTTTTTTATAGTATGTTTAGAAAAAACTACCATATGCATCTTCTAGTCTGTATTTTCCTGGCATTAGGGTCTTGCTCAGAGTCGCATCAGAGCCAAACAATTAGTCCTTCTATTCCGAAAATAGGCGACACGCTGACCTATACCAATCCTGTTTTTGAGCCTGTATTGGCAGATCCGACGGTGGTGAAAGTAGGTGATGAATTCTATGCTTTCGGCACGGAAGACAACTGGGGTGAAGAAGGAGGCTATCACCTAGTACCAGTGATCAAGTCCAAAGATCTGGTAAACTGGGAAATGGCAGGAAATGCTATGACCAAAAAGCCAAGTTGGAAAGAACAAGGAGGTATTTGGGCACCGGATGTAACGCAGGTTGGAGATCAGTTTTTTATGTATTATTCCTTTTCTACTTGGGGAGACCCTAATCCAGGAATCGGACTGGCAATTGCCAACAAGCCTGAAGGGCCATTTGTAGATCAGGGAAAAGTATTTGACTCTGAAGAAATCTGCGTCGCCAATTCCATTGATCCATTTTTCATGGAAAAGGAAGGGACAAAATTTCTGATCTGGGGAAGTTTTCATGGCTTATACCTTACCGAGCTGACAGATGATGGTAAGAAACCAACTGGGGAGAAAATCCAAATTGCGGGACATCACCTGGAAGCTGCTTACGTCTATGAAAAAGACGGGTATTATTATCTTTTTGGATCTGCGGGAACCTGCTGCGAAGGAGCTAATAGCACCTATAAAGTTTTGGTAGGTAGATCAGAGAATTTGGATGGGCCTTATATAGACAAAGATGGTAAGAGCATGCTGGATTCAGACTCAGGCACATTAGTCGTAGGGAAGAACATAAGCGGAAATGGCTATGCAGGTCCAGGACATAATGCAGAGATCGTAACAGACAAAGAGGGTCAAGAATGGCTGCTTTATCATGGCATGTCCATGCAAAAGCCCAAACTTGCTAATGGTACAAATCGCAGAGTATTGCTTTTGGACAAGATAATCTGGACTGATGGCTGGCCGAGTATTGCCGGTCGAGTGCCTAGCATTAGTTCGCAGGCATCCCCCGTTTTTTACTAGATTCATTTAGGAATCTGAAAAAGAGGAAAGTAAATAGCCAGGTGAGGGATGAGAGACATTGAATTATTGCCATAGAAAATCAGAGCCATTTTAGATTTTCATTATTACCTTGGCATTTAAACTCAATTTATTTCACTAACAAAAACCCAAACCTATTATGAAAAAGACCTACACTAGAAACACTACTAAAATTAAGCCTAGTCTGAAACAAGGCGTAGCGATATCAGGGAAATTCACTATCCCAAAACCTGCTAAAAATGTTAAAAACCCGCTTTAAAGTAACACTGGCACCGATAATTTGTGCCGCGCTGGTTTCTTGTAATACAGGGAATGATCTCAATAATCAGGTTACATTCCTAGATCGAATACCCACAGAAAATACAAATGAATTTTACGTCAGCAATCGGGCGCCGTTGGTGCCCAGTGCGCTGATTAAGCTTCCCGTAGGCGCGGTGACACCTGAGGGATTTTTGAAAGAATATCTTATCCGCCAAAAAAATGGCTTGACCGGGAATCTTGGCGAGATCTCAGCCTGGCTTCAGAAGGACAATAATGCCTGGCTTTCAAAGGATGGCACCGGAGAATGGGGCTGGGAGGAGGTGCCTTATTGGCTAAAAGGCTATGCTAATATCGGCTACATTTTGGAAGATCAGGCCATGATCGATGAGGCTGCGATCTGGCTGGAATCTGTGCTCACTAGCCAGCGGGAAAATGGAGATTTTGGCCCAAAATTGATGGATGGGGATCATCCCGATTTCTGGGCAAAGATGATCATGCTTTACTGTTTGCAGTCATACTACGAATATTCACAGGATCAGCGGGTCATCGATTTGATGACCAATTATTTCAAATATGAGTTGACGGTTCCCGATGAGGAATTTTTGGAAGGATACTGGCAACGCCTTCGTGGGGGAGACAACCTTCACAGTGTTTTTTGGCTGTACAACCGTACAGGAGATGAGTTTTTACTTGAATTGGCAGAGAAAATCCATCAGAATACCTCGGATTGGGGAGGGAGAGATTTGCCGATTGATCAGGTGCGAAATCACTATGAAGTCCGTGATGGAGCTGAGGTTCCAGACTGGTATCGTGATCAGGTTGACTGGCACAATGTGAATCATGCCCAAGCTTTTCGTGAGCCCGCTCAGTATTACTTGTTGAGCAAGGATGAAAAAGACCTAGAAGCTACTTATGAAAATTTCAACATTATCCGTGAGCACTTTGGTCAGGTTCCCGGCGGCATGTTTGGTTCGGATGAGAACGCACGTCCCGGCTATGCAGATCCGCGTCAAGGCGTAGAAACCTGCGGGATGGTGGAGCAGATGAATTCTGATGAACATCTATTGAGAATTACCGGCGATCCCTTCTGGGCAGACCATGCCGAGGAAGTTGCCTTCAACACCTACCCAGCTGCAGTAATGCCGGATTTCAAAGCGCTTCATTACATTACTTCGCCAAATATGGTGTTGCTGGATGCCGAAAACCATTCTCCCGGAATAGCCAATTCTGGCCCATTTCTGATGATGAACCCATTTTCCTCGCGCTGTTGCCAGCATAATCACTCGCAGGGCTGGCCTTATTTCATAGAAAACCTCTGGATGGCAACGCCAGACAACGGCGTGGTGGCAGCTATGTATGGAGCAAGCAAAGTGACTGTAAAAGTCGGTGATGGCACTCAAGTGACCCTAGAAGAAACCACGCATTATCCATTTGAAGAGGAAATCAAATTTGCTATGAGCACAGAAAAAGCAGTTAAATTCCCACTTTATCTTAGAATTCCCGCTTGGGCAAAAGGAGCTTCTGTGACTATAAATGGAGATATACTCAAAGAAAAGATAGATGGAATCGGCTATGTGAAAATCTCCAGGACTTGGGCAAATGGAGATCAGGTTGCTTTGACCCTTCCGATGGAAATCCAGACCAAAACTTGGGAGAAAAATAGCAACAGCCTAAGCGTAAGCCGCGGCCCCTTGACCTATTCACTCAAGATCAGAGAGAAGTATTTCAAAAAAGACAGCAACGAGACGGCACAATGGGACTCCAAATGGCAGCAAAGTGCTGACACCAAAAAATGGCCTTCTTGGGAGATTCATCCAGTGACCGATTGGAACTACAGTTTGGTTGTGGATGAAAATGATCCAGCTTCTTCATTTGAAGTAATGAAGGGACATTGGCCAAAATCTGACTTTCCCTTCACTCTTGAGGAAGTTCCGATTAAAATCGTAGCCAAAGCGCGCCAGATTCCGGAATGGCAATTGGATCAGCATGGTTTGGTGGGTGAATTGAAGGACCTTCCCAAAACCTCCGATCAACCCGTAGTGGACGTGACTTTGGTGCCTATGGGTGCTGCGAGATTACGGATCACCGCATTCCCTCAGTTAGAAAATAACCCTAAAATCAATGAATAAGCTACTTGGCTTACCGAGAATAATTATAATCCTTCTCCTGTTTGTTGGCTTTTCCAGCCTAGGATTTGCTCAAAACAGGACTTTTGATAATCCTGTGTTAGCTGGAGATCGCCCCGATCCTACCGTGGTAAAAATCGGAAAGTACTATTACGCTTCCGCCACTTCCAATGAGTGGGCACCGCTTTTTCCCATTTTCAAATCTACCGATTTGGTGAATTGGGATTTGGTAAATTATATATTTCCGGAGGGGGCACCTTCTTGGGCAAAGAATAACTTCTGGGCACCCGAGCTATCTTACGATGAGAAGCAGAAGAAAATCTACGCTTACTATACTGCAAGAGACAAAGACAGCAATCGTCTGAGTGTGGCAGTGGCAAGCGCGGACTCACCAGAAAGTAACTTTACCGATCACGGGCCTCTTGTAGCACAAGAATACGGTTCTATCGATGCTTTTGAAACACGTGACGAAAATGGAAAACTTTACGTCCTCTGGAAAGAAGACGGAAACAGCAAAGGGCAAAAAACTCCGATTTGGGCACAGGAAGTCAATGAAACCCGAACAGCACTGATCGGTGAGAAACATGAGCTTTTCCGAAATGACCAACCATGGGAAGGCGGATTAGTGGAGGGGGTCGCAATTTTTCAAAAAAACGGCTATTTCTATGCTACTTATTCTGCCCGAGGCTGTTGCGAAATCACCTGCGATTATGTCAGCGGAGTAGCGCGAAGCAAGGCTCTTTTGGGTCCTTGGGAAAAATATGAGTTGAACCCGGTACTAAAGGACAATGAGAATTGGAAATGCGCGGGACACGGCACTGTAGTGGAAAAAGACGGGGATTTCTGGATGCTCTATCATGCATACAACACCGAAGGAAGTGTGTATGTGGGCCGCCAGGGAGTCTTGGAGAAAATCCAATGGACTGATGATAATTGGCCTATTATGGCAAACAATGCGGGCTATGAGCGCAGTAAAGCTTCTTTAGAATTCACTGACAATTTCAGAAAGCGATTGGATCCGATCTGGCAATGGAGAGTGACGCAAGATATCCAATACGAAACAGGAAAAGAAGGACTAAAACTTCAAGCCTCTGAGAAAAATGAAACCTTGGGAACGTTGCTAGTGCAAGGCACCAAATCTCTGGATTACCAATACGAAGCGACAATTATTCCTGATGGAAGTGCCGCGACCGGATTGGCGGTGATTGGCGGAGCAAATAATGGTTTCGGTGCTCCACCTGCAGGAATGGGGATTTCCGTGAAAGGAAATCAGCTGATACTTTGGGAAACTATCAACCAAAAGACAAGGGAAATTGCCACGCAGAAGATACCTGACAGCAAAGAAGTGAAGCTAATATTACGTGTCAAGAATGGCTACAAAATGACCACATCAGCCATCGTAGCTGGGACAACAATCCAAGTAGGCGAAGAGCAAGACGTGAAGCATTTAGTGCCTTGGGGTATGGGATTTAGACTTGGGATGGTGGCAAAAGGAGCTACAGATTCATATGCTCATTTCAAGGAAGTGAAGATTTCATATTTGTAGAAAATGTCGTAAAAAGTATCAAGTCCATAGTAATCGGACTTCATTTTTGATCCAACACACTGGGATGATTATCTACCTGCGAGATTCCATCCCGTTTCCTTCGTCACGGGACAGGTTATGACCATTGAGAAACAAAAACTAAACAGATGAAAAAGGTGATTTATTATGTAGCAAGTTCCCTTGACGGATTTATAGCAGGAGAGAATGACGATATAAGCAAGTTCATTCCTAGAGGGGATGCGGTGGAAAAGTACCTGGCTGATTTACAAGATTTCGAAACGGTAATAATGGGGCGTAAGACTTATGAATTTGGCTATCAATTTGGACTTAAACCAGGACAGCCAGCTTATCCAAATATGGATCATTATATATTCTCTAAAACACTTAGAATAGACCAACTAGCCGATAGAGTCCATATTGAGGAGAAATCAATCAAGCGGGTAAAAGAAATCATAGAAAAATCTAGAAGTAATGTTTACTTGTGTGGAGGGGGACAATTTGCAGGTTGGCTCCTGGACAATGGCTTAATTGACCAATTGAAACTAAAATTGAATCCTATTATACTAGGAGGCGGAATCCCTCTGTTCGGCGATTCAAAATCATCGTTGAGCGGAGAATTAGTAGAAAAAGAATCATTTGATGGCGGACTTCAAATCCTTACCTACGATCTAAAAAAAGAGCAATGACTAGACTAAAAGTTTAACAAGATCATTAGCAAGAAACTAGAAAAAGGATTATTTCTCTTTATCCCTTAGATGCAAAAAGCCTCCCCGAAATGGGAGGCTCTTGGTATAGAATGGGGAGGTGCCTATTTGAGTAGCTCCTTCCGCTTTAAAATTGTTTCCATAAATTTCCGTTCATTTTCTGAGTTGAAAATTCGGAAAGGAAGATGGATAAATTGTGCCTTTGACATGTAAAGTACATAGGCATCTTTTCTCACCTCGGCATTTTTGATCATATTCCACTGCACCGGCATTCCTTGCTTGGTGTTGATTTTCATCAATATCTGTCGGCTGTCGATCTCGTAAGCCATCTTGTCAAATATCACTTTGTTTTGCTCCATCTGTGTCACACCGGTAAACTGAATCGCCCAAAACAATACATAAAGGCCATATGCTATCAATGCACCTATTATCCACCAAATCGAAGGAATCCAAAAATAACCGCACATGATCACCAATGCGATTGGAATTACCCACCATTGTTCCTTCAGAACATTGACCAAAGCCATTTTGATATAGGTGCCAGTAGGGAGTTGATATTTTTTTGTTTTTACTATCATCACTTATCTTTTTCAGAGCGCAAATATCCACCTATCCGACGGAATTAGCAAGTCTGGCTAAATCATAAAAAAACATCTTTATTGGAAAACAAATCGGCATTACCATTGATTTAAATCTTCTATTCAATTATATTATCTCAAACTTTTGGCGATGAGCAGTCTTGTAATCGATTTGATTCTATGTGGTTTGGCTTATGTCATCCTAATTTATGTCATGGCTACCATGACCAAACGTTCCTTGAAAAAAGGGGATAGCAGTGAAGATGAAGGAGACGGAGGAGTAGAAGATTTCACACCACCCAAAATTGACTTGCCTCCCGGCGTACAATGGCCGACCGATTCCCCAAAATCAAGAATCCCTGAACCAATTGAGTTTTAGTGGCACTTATTGCAGATTCCCTGCACGAGTAAGCTCATTTCTTTCTTTTTGAAACCCTTAGGAAGTTTGATACTTGGAAGGGTGGTAGATTCCACGCAGGTGGTTTCCCCGCAGATTTCACATTTGAAATGGACATGTTCATGGTTATGCTCCTCCGCTTCATGGGAGCAAAGGGCGTATTTGGTAGCCCCACTATCATCGAGTACTTTATGCACCACGTCTTTATCCACAAAAGTCTTTAGCGTACGGTAGATCGTCACTCGATCAAATTGACTGTCTAAGAATTCTTCTAAATCTGAATGTGCCAAAGCTACTTGCTTATCCAGAAACTCGCGGATAATCTCTTGACGACAAGCTGTGATCCGCAGCTTATGACTTTGAAGTATGGAAAGTGGTGATGACATATTTATGAAGTTCAAACAAAACTAATCAAAAATTGATTTCAAGTATTTTAATATCCCGCAAAGGCGCTGAGGCGCAAAGGTTTTTTATGCTGATGATAGCCAATTTTTATTAGCGGGAAGAAGATCAATAAAATATCCTAAAAGTCAATTTAAAAAAATGTTGAGCCATGAGGACCGTAGAAAAAATGGGTGCCGATTCGACACCCATTTAACTTACTCTTTTACGCTATGCTCCTTATTTAGGATCAAGAATAGCATTGACTCTTTCAAGTGCATCTTCTAAGTGAAGCTTAGACATTCTGTCTGAAGTCTTAGAGATCGCAGACCTAAGATCTCTTTGAAGAATTTTCAACTCACCTCTAGCCATCGGTCTGATGTCAGATTGAGATGCATTGATCTGAGTGCCATAATATCTTCTCGCTCCTGCAGGGATATTCGGTCCATCAGACGTCATGAGGTATTCCATACGCTCGATATAGGCTCTCTGCAAAGCTCTTCTGTGCACGTCAATGGTTTTGCCCGAAGGAAGCTCAGACCAGATTCCCTTTCTCAAATCATCGAATAACTCAGTGATTTTGTATGCATCGTCACCATTAAGCGCTTCGTTTTCTATCACTCGACCAAGTCTACCTAAGTCCAACACTGAATTCAACGTGCCTGCTTGTACGCCACGGATTCTCTCCAAAGCTCCAAAATCTTCTGTTCTAGCAAAGATATCATCTTGCATCATCCATGCTGGTGTAGTGAAAAGCTCTTTGTTCAAGAAAGCTACAGCCAACTTCTGGATGTCTTTCGAAGTATGCGTATAGACCGGTAGATCCTGTCCAACAGCTCTGTACACTTCAGCGACACCACCAACATTGGTTTTCACATGACCCATATATCTGTTGAATTGCGTGATCACCTGACCGTACATTTCCTCCAAATCATCGAAATCTTTATACGGCTTATTTGGCTCTGCTGTCCATTCCATCAGGTTTGGCATGATACGCTTCAAGTTTGCGATACCATATTCAGATGCTTTCACAGAATTGTCACCTAAATCTTCGCTTTGTGTCGTTGGGTCATAGCTATTTCCTTGGCGGCCATATCTGTAAACAGGATCACCTTGCTTTTCCAAGATCCACTTATCCAATGTCAATAATTCATCTTCTGGTGTGGCAGCATCAGGAATTGGTCTGTAACCCCAAGCGACGGCATACTTGTCATACGGGCCGACATTAGGCATTAAGCTTACTCCTTCATCACCAGGCTGAGCAATGTAATTGAATCGGGCGTAATCCATGATTGATGGAGCTGTTCCCATTTCTTTGGTGAAGGCCGCATCTCTCAATTTCTCTACTGGGTAAGCATGTGAAGAAGCGAAGTTGTGTGGAAGTCCAAGTGTGTGCCCTACTTCGTGAGAAGAAACAAATTGAACCAATCTACCCATCACTTCATCTTTGAATTGTACGCTTTGCGCATCTGGGTTAATGGCTGCTGTTTGGATGAAGAACCAGTTTCTTAGCAAATTCATCACATTATGATACCAGCCGATATCAGATTCCAGGATTTCACCTGATCTAGGATCAGAAACATGAGGGCCGTATGCATTCTGTATATCTGAAGCAAAATATCGGATCACAGAATATCTGGCATCTTCAGGACTCCAGTCAGGATCCTCCTCTTTAGTTGGCGCTAGTTTGGCAACAATAGCATTTTTGAAACCGGCAGCTTCAAATGCAACCTGCCAATCTTCCACACCGGCGATCAAGTAAGGGATCCACTGCTTAGGAGTTGCAGGATCGATGTAAAAGACTATTTGCTTCTTCGGCTCTACTAATTCGCCTGCCTTGAATTTCGCCATGTCCTCATCCTTTACTTCCAGTCTCCATCGGTCAAGGAAAGTCCGATTCTGGGCTTTTTGGGCATCAGCTCCGTAATCAACTATTGATCTGCTAAACCAACCTACGCGCTGATCTCCCAAACGCTGCATCATCGGCTCCTTTGGGAGAAGTAACATGGAAGAGTTCAACTCCAGGGTGATTGACCCTGTTGAGCTGTTTGAAGGAGGTTCGTTAGCAATGTAAGTCATCACATACCTCGCTTCGATATTGATCGGATAGGTATGAACATGCTCGATATAAGATCTATCTGTATCTAGACGTGTTACTTTGTATTGAGTACGCCGTCCTTTAGGAAGACCTACTGCCTGTACATCCTTAGCCCATAAGTCGGTCACCTCAATAACGATTCCGGTAGAATCTGTAGCGAGAGACTTGATAGAGAATTTCTGTAGTATTGGCTCCAAATTGGAATTCTTTACCGCCAAAGCTATAGGTAGCGAATCAGCTGCATAGTTATTCACAGAGACTACTTTTAAGTGGATGTCATTGTTGTTCTTTTCCCAGCGCAAAATTTGCGTGTTGGTACGCTCACCACCATAGCCTAGACCGTCAGCTGTTTTAGCGATAGTAGTGACCATCAGCATGTCTCTGCCAAGCAGAGAGTCAGGAATCTCGTAATAATATTTGTCCTCAATCTGATGCACCTTGAAAAGTCCATCTTTTGATTTTGCTTTTGCCGTGATTACTTCATTGTAAGGTTTTGGTTCTGAATCATTACCTTTTGGTTTGGCAGGTGTAGCTGGTGTAGTTCTTTCTTTCTTGGAATCCTTTTTCTTCTTTTTCTGAGCAAAAGTATCCGTAGAATACAGCATTACACCCATTACACTTATTAATAGAGTTAATCTCTTAAGTAATTTGGGTATGGTATTTCTCATAGTTAATATTTGGTTAAGTATATTCTAAACCGTGAATTTCCTGAAACCATCTGTAAGGATTACCCATTTTTGATAGGCGGTATATTTATAAAGTTAAAGGTAGTTCAGTGAAAGATAAGCGCAAAATCGTAGTGATCGGAGGAGGTCTGGCAGGCTTGATAGCTACTTATATACTGGTCAAAAGCGGACAGGAAGTTATTTTAATAGAAAAGAAGAGGTATCCCTTTCATCGGGTTTGTGGCGAATATCTATCCAATGAAGTACTTGATTTTTTGACCAGGGAAAACCTCCTGCCTGAGCAGCCTGAATTCCCGCGTATTAATACCTTCCTGTTTTCTGACACTTCAGGGAAAAGCGTCTCTACACCCCTGGATTTGGGTGGTTTTGGTATTAGTCGCTATGTGCTGGATGAGCACCTTTGTCAGAAAGTAATAGAACGGGGCGGTAATGTACTGACTGGAGTGCAGGTAGAGTCTGTATTTTTTGATGACTTCGAAAATCAGTTTCGAGTCGAAATGGCTGACGGTGAGTTTTTGACAGCGGATTTTGTGATTGGTGCCTTTGGCAAAAGATCAAAGCTGGACAAAGCCTTGAAGCGCAGGTTTGTCGAAAAGCGAAGCTCCTATATTGGCGTTAAATATCATATAAAGACTGATTTTAATCGGGAGGCAGTTGCGCTGTACAATTTCGAAGGGGGGTATTGTGGGGTGAATGCGATAGAAGAGGGCAAATCAAATTTATGCTATTTGGGAAATCGTGAACATCTCAGAAAGTATGGTTCCATTGAAGCTATGGAACAAGAAATTCTGTGGGAAAATCCGATCCTGAAGCGCTTATTTACCGATAGCGATTTTCTCTTTGAAAAGCCAGAAGTGATCAATGAGATCAATTTTGAGAGAAAGAATCCTGTGGAAAATCATATCCTCATGGCGGGGGATTCGGCAGGATTGATTACCCCACTTTGTGGAAATGGGATGGCTATGGCAATCCAGTCTGGTAAGTTGGCAGCTGAGGCAATTTTAGCTGGAAAATCGAGGCGAGAAATCGAAATCAACTATGAGACTTCCTGGAAATCACATTTTGAGCGAAGGCTTTGGTTTGGTCGAAAAGTCCAGCGACTTTTTGGTGCCAGACAAGCTTCAGTATTTGTAAAAAACCTAATTCAGCATGTACCATTTGTTGCAAAGCAAATTATAAAAAACACGCACGGAAAACCATTCTAATAACCCAAAGCCTGTAAGATTTGTGTGTTCTCTAGGAAGTAGTAAATGAAAAATGCATTAAGTGCGAGTGCAGAGAAATAATTCATCCCCATCGCCCAATTGTAATTTGCATACTTCGATGGATTTAGTCGGATAAAGCTAAACCAAGTCAAAAAGTACAACATTATCGGTGTCATCGCGGCCAAGTAAATCCAAAGAATTTGGCTTTGATTTCGATCAAAGAAAAACCACGCGAAAGCAGCTCCGGTGAGCATAAAAGCCAAAGCCGAAAAAAGGAAAGTACCCTTGATGCCTAAGACCAAGCTTAATGTACGGTCACCTCTTCGGCTATCCTCGCCGTGCTGATAAACTTGTGTTAAAGGATAGTTTCCCCACAGCATCAAACTCGTCAAAAGCCCCGGAATCGCCACATGAGCCTTGAATAACACATTCCAACTCAAATCACTTAGCCCAGCATGAGCCATAGCGAATGTGAAATATCCTTGGAACAAACCTGCAATAAACCAACTCAGCCAGGGGTACTTTTTGATGCGGATCGAAGGATGTGAATAAGCCATGCTTACCAAACCATAGATCACAAGCATAAGCGCAAAACTAAAGTTGATGACTGACCCTATACTTATAGCAATCAGAAAAAAGACCAAGGAAAGCCAGTACAGATCCTTAGTCACTTTTGGAGGGTGCTTCAGCCCACCTATACTTTCTTCATCCTTGTCAAAGTAACTGTTGTAACCGTTGCTTGATGGGTATAAAAACAGGTGCATTGCAATAAAAACCCATACTATCCTAGACTCATTATGGTTGGGGGTAAGTGCTAGCGCAAAGAAAAATACGGGCATCAAAAAGAGCGAAAATGGAATTCGAAGATGCTTAAGGCTGGAAAGGGAAATCATAGCGTAAATCAGGTTCGGATTATAACTTTTCGGAGTTGAGATGGTTACAATGCATTCACCCAATTTAGATATATTCGAGTAACTTGATGTAGTGAAATATGTATGGGATGAAACATTTCGGCATCGTTTTGGAAAAAACAATAGAGGATCCAACTAAACACTAAGCAAGATGATAGATTTCCAGAACTCAAATTTCTTCCTATGACTATTGGAATAGTAAGCATTGGCTTGGCAAATCCAGGAAAACCGATCGATCAGTCTTCCATTGCCAGCTTTATGCAAAAAGCACATCAGCTGGATGAGGTGGAAGCTAGGAAGCTTAATTTTTTGTATAGGAAATCTGGGATTTCAAGTCGATACAGTGTGCTGAGTGATTTTGAGCAATCCGACCCAAATGACTATACTTTTTTCCCTAAGTCAAAAGATTTTGAGCCCATACCTGGAACCAAGGCAAGAATGGAAGTTTTTCGTCAAACTGCTCCTCTTCTTTGTGAGGAAGCTGTCACAAATTGCCTTTCCAAAACTGAGGTAAAAGCTTCAGAAATTACACATTTGATCTTGGTGTCTTGTACAGGAATGATAGCACCGGGTGTGGAATTGGACTTAATGAAACGGTTGTCACTAGATGATTCTGTGGAGCGATATTGCCTGCATTTTATGGGTTGCTATGCTGCTTTTACCGGATTGAAATTGGCGGATAAAATTATAAGAGCAGAATCGACAGCCAAAGTCATGCTGGTGTCCGTGGAGCTTTGCACACTTCATTTTCAAAAGGACTACGTGGAAGATAACATCCTCGCCAATTCACTTTTTGGGGATGGAGCAGCTGCAGCCTTGGTAATGAAGGGTGATTCAGGACTGAGAATCAAATCCTACCTAAGCCAGGTGCTTCGGGAAGGAGAGGGAGATATGGCTTGGGGAATTGGAGATTTTGGCTTTGAAATGCGCCTGAGCAAATATATACCTACGCTTTTGGATCAGGGAATCCATCAATTAAAAGAGAGATTTGAAGAAAAATTTAAGTTATCCACAGTGGATAACTTTGCTATTCATCCAGGTGGAAAACAGATTCTTCAGAAAGTTCAAGAGGCATTTGGCTTGGACGAATCCGTAAATACCCATGCCATGAATGTCCTGAATCAGTTTGGGAATATGTCATCAGTGACTATATTATTTGTGTTGGAGCGTATGATGCGTGATGATCAAATTCAGGGAGAAATTCTAGCAATGGGATTTGGGCCTGGCATTACATTGGAGACCTTACTTCTGGAAAAGTGATGAGCAAGTTTGCGCAGAGAAGTGAAGAAAAAGAGTTGATGGATGACCTGAATTGCTCAGGTGAAGAGCTAAATCAAACATTGCGAGAGCTAAAAACTATCAACCGCTGGCTGGGAGGAAACTATGTAACCACCTCTGGGTTGGCGAAGATTTTTAAGAGTTATCCACAAAACTCCTATTCCATAGCAGATATCGGCTGTGGTGGTGGGGATATGATCCGAGTGATGGGTAGCTGGGCAAAAAGGCGAAAAAAGCAGGTGTATTTTACGGGAATCGATGCCAACAGGAACATTATTGGTCTTGCGGCAGTTAGGTTAGCTGACTTATCAGAAGTCAGCTGGAGAGTTCAGAATGTTTTTGAACCAGAATTCTCCGAAGAAAAAGTAGATATTTCTACCTGTACGCTCTTTACACATCATTTTACAGACAGCGAATTAGTCGGACTTTTGAAGTCGCTCCAAGCTAAATCTCACTTGGGAATTGTGATTAATGATCTTCATAGACATTGGTTCGCATACACTAGCATTAAATTTCTGACTCGCCTTTTTAGTAAATCGAAAATGGTACGTCATGATGCGTCATTATCGGTTTTAAGGAGTTTTTCAAGAAATGATTGGGAAAGAATCCTGAACAAAGCAGGAATAGCTGATTTTACAATTTCTTGGAATTGGGCTTTTCGCTGGCAAGTGAACATTATATTTTAGTAATTCTCAACCAAAATAAATTAACATGGAAATTTCTCAGGAAACGGTAAATGCATTTTATGAACGTGCAATTGACTTGGCGTACTTAATTGTTCCAAGACTTATATTTGCTGTAATTTTTTACCTAATAGGTAAATTTATTGTAAAGAGTCTTTTGAAGGGGATGAGAAACCTATTGGAAAAAAGGGACAATAATCCTTCTTTAAATGAATTTCTTTTTGGCTTTGTTAAAATCATATTATACATCACCTTATTCATGGGGGTGGCCAGTATTCTGGGTGCGCCTTTAGGATCCACAGTAGCCATATTTGGTGCAGCCGGTTTGGCTATAGGCCTGGCTTTGCAAGGCTCTCTTTCAAATTTTGCCGGAGGTATTCTGATTTTAGGTTTTAAACCCTTTGAAGTAGGTAATGTAATAGTTGCGCAGGGACATACCGGGACAGTTGCCAAAATACAGATATTGTACACCCACTTACTGACTTTTGATAATTTGGAGGTCGTTATCCCAAATGGTAGTCTGGCCAATTCAGATATCATTAATATGAGTACTCAAGCGACCAGAAGAACTGAATTCAAAGTGGGAGTGGCATACGGCACCAATATCAAGCAAGCAAAAGAGATTTTGCTGAATATCTTTGAGAACGAGCCTCGTGCTCTCAAGGATCCTGCACCTTTTGTAGCATTGTCAAATTTCGGGGATAGCTCCTTGGATATGGTGGTCAGAGTTTGGGCAAAATCAGGCGACTTGTGGCCCATGCACTTCGACGGAATGGAAGCTATTAACACGGAGTTTGAGAAAAATGGAATTGAAATTCCTTTCCCTCAGCGAGTTGTTCATCAGATCAAAGAAAAAGCAGCCGAAGAAGATTCAAATTCCTAGGAATCCCCTCATTTACAACAAAGGCGATCAAATTGATCGCCTTTGTTGTTTAAGCATCTTTAGCCTCAACAGTCCACCAATAGGATTCAATATGTGTAGTAGCAAGGAAGACTCTGATGTGGAAAAAGCAATTGTAAAGGCGGATAATCGTCCCTAGACCACCGTCGATAGCAGTCTCTAATTCTCCATTCCCCGCTTTTCGATACTAAATGCCTATGGATCTCATTAGCGCAATAGCAAAAGGTTTTGTAAATTCCTGTCAAATCTCTTTGTCATGTACAAATATCTCGCACTCTTCCTTGTGGTCATTGTTTCTCTTCAGCTAGAAGGCTTTGCCCAGCAAAAAATCCTGAGCGATGCTGTAGAAAGAGCAGAAAAAGAGGGATTTTCCGGGGTTATTTTAGTTGCAGAAAAAGGAGAGATACTTTTCGAAAAAGCCATGGGAATGAGAACCTATGAAAATCGAATCTTGCTTCATGAGGATGACCTATTCGAGCTAGCCTCCCTATCCAAGCAATTCACAGCTATGATGGTGATGATGTGCAAGGAAAAAGGGCTGTTGAGTTTTGATGATCAGCTCTCAAAATACATAGAAACACCATATCCAAAAATTACAATTCGAAATCTCCTCACGCATACTAGTGGTTTACCTGATTATCAGACGATCATGGATGAGCACTGGGACAAAAGCAAAGTGGCAGGTAATTCCGACATTCTCGAATATCTAAGAAAATATTCCCCTCCAAAATCCTTCACCCCAGGAGAAAAGTATGAATACAGCAATACTGGCTATGTTTTACTTGCAAGTGTGGTGGAGAAAGTAACCGGTGAAGATTTTGTAGAACTTACCAAAGCATGGATTTTTGATCCGCTGAAAATGAAGAGTACTGGCATTAGAGCTATGGAGGAAAAAGCACAGGTTCAGACCTTTGCTGCTGGCCACCAAAAGGATGAAAATGGCAATTATGTCAACGCTAATACTTTTCACTCTTCTGATTACACCGTATGGCTCGGCAATAGAAAAGGACCAGGAAGAGTCAGTAGCAATGTGGAAGACTTATACAAATGGGATCAGGCGCTTTATACTGAAAAACTGGTCTCAACAACTACCTTGGAAGCTGCTTATACTCCTTTCAAATTAGACGAAGGTTTTTTGAGTTATTACGGCTTTGGTTGGGAGATAAAACCTCAAAGCCCCTTCGGCAAAATGGTCATGCATGTGGGAGACAATCCCGGCTACAAAACTATAATCGTCCGATACATAGACGAAAACAAAACCATTATCATTCTGAACAACAATGCCCATCCGGACATGATGAGACTAGTAGAGGCCGCAACTCTTTCCCTTGGAAAGTGGTGAAGTAATTCAAAATTGGAAGATTTGAAAATTAAAAGGAATCTAATTCTAAAGTTGATTGATAGCCGATACAGCTGTCTTTAGCCTTTTCTTCCGGTCACCGGAAATAATCAAATACGGAAATCCACTGCTCTTGGCTAATTGCAGGTACTTTTTGAAAAAATACTGCCGCATTTCCAGTTCGGGATATTCTCTCAACGGATCCGGTGCCCAAGGTAAATCTGTGTCAGTAAGCAAGATTAAATCGTATTTCCTTTCCTTAATTTGATCCATTACCCAAGGATCAGTCTTTCCAAATTTATGTTCCGACCAAATGTGGATAACTCTCAAATCAGTGTCACAAAACAGATATTTTTTAGCCTTCTCGGCCATCTCATTTTCTAGAGCAACCTGACCTTCGCCTATTCCCAGCATGTCCTCATAGCGATATTCTCTACCTAAATCCTCTAAGTATTCTCGGGCAAATTCTGGGACCCAAGGCTCTCCACAATATTCAGCTAAGCCTTCCGCCAACGTACTTTTCCCAGTAGATTCCGGACCGAGGATTAAAATTCGTTTTAGGCTAGACATTTTTTCATGTGTTTATAATTTGTTTTTTTAAGGGCACACCTGACTGCCGTCAGGCAGGTGGAATCTCGCATGGTAATAATCTTACCTCTATATGTCGCTTGTGTCATGCTCGATTTCGTGCTGATTTGATCCAGGCAATTAAGCCCATAACTGCTAAAATGGTGAAGAAAAGGTATTGAAAAGAAGTTAAGATTAAGCCTTTATAGAAATACAAGGGCACGGCTACCAAATCCGTCAAAATCCAAAATATCCAGTTTTCTACTTTCTTTTTGGCCATCAGCCACATCCCTACAAAAGCCGAAGCCGTAGTGAATGAATCCCAATAAGGCACATCACTATCGGTGAAATTCAAAAGCACATAAACTAAAATGAGGTAGGAGACTAAGAAAATCCCAAGTGAGATTGCCCAGCCGCTCATTTTCAGCCAAGTCACTGGCAGCTCGGCCTTTCCTTCCTTGGGATGAGTCCATACATACCAGCCATAAATAGACATGCTGAAATAATAGGCATTAATGCCCATGTCTGCATACAGCCTGTACTGCAAGCAAATCCAGACATATATCAGCGTAGAAATAATTCCTGTGGGATACACCCAGATATGCTCCTTCATGGAATACATCACCGAGGCAATTCCAAAAAATACTGCAAATGCCTCCAGCCAGGTCATATTCTGTAGGCCTGCAGCCAACCCGTCAAGCAGGTAGTGTAATTCCATGGCTCGAAATAACGAATTTTTGTGCTATTAAGAAGGGTTTAAACACAAAGAAGCCTGCTCAGTTCAAAACTAAGCAGGCTTCAATTTAGTGAGGTAATCTAGTCAGCGGAGCGCCATTTCTGGCTTTTATGGCAAAACTAGCTGGAATAGCTCCTGAAGGTAAATTGGTCACATAGACCGCAAAAACTGAGTTGGAAACCCAGGTTCCTTCATTTGGAATGCTTGGGAATGGATACTGAGCCTCGATTCCACCATAGATATAACCAGCCAAAATCTTCTCTCCAGAAGGTACGTTGCTCAATCTAATCACTCCATTATCAAAAGCCATTAGCTCAGCTTCTAGAATTCTATTTTCTATAAAAGTAATACTTGAGCCTAAAAGTCGATTTCCAGGAATTGGGTTTGGCTGAATAAATTCCTGATAAGTGCCAGAGCTGGATTTCTGAAAGGTGCTGATATCAGCAATAAACGGCAGTCCATCATTTCTGCCTTGAGCCGTCACGGTATCAAATGCCGCTCGCTGATCGGGTGTCTGCGAATAATAATACATACTTATTCCCCCAAACATGGTGTGATAAACCGAGGTATCCTGGGCAGTTTCATTATATACTGTAATCACAGGACATTCATACTGACTGAATCTCTGGTGAACAGCTGAGTCCATAGCCACACCCGATGAGCCTGAGATAAAAATCGGATAATCATAGCCGCCAATAATTCCTGGCCGGAACACACCCCCCAAAGCGGTAATATTCTCCATTCCCGTCGTTGGATCTATGCTTTCTAGGATATTTCCATCTCTACGGTGAAAAGGTTGATCTGCACCTGAATTTGGAGTAGCTCCGTATGCGGTAACTTTGAGCGTTTGAGGGTCCAGCCTAAAAACCCTGAATTGATTAGAATATTCCTGAGTGAAATCTGTTCCACCAAAGGCTCGGTATTGCCCGTCAAACTTTTGTCCAAAAACCAAGTAGAAGCTGCCATTCAGCATAAACAATTCTCCTCCGGTGATAGCCAGTCTATCGTCTTTTCCGATCTGCATCATAGACTTAATACTACTTGCCGAGGCACCTGATTTGATTGCCGCAGATACATCTTCGAGTTTAAATCGAATCACTGTCCCAAATGTCACCATGTTTGAGCCATCGGCTTTCCAACCATAACCACCCACGATATACATATAGTCCGAAGCCTCATCATGATAAGACTGTAGATTGGTAGCTTGAAGCGGCGCTGATAGTTCATCTCCCAGCTGATTCACATCAAAAGACCATTGATCACCTGCAACAGGATCTATGATAAACAAGAAGTTATTGGCGCTGTCTTTTACAAAATTATTGGCTGGCGCAGGGTTAAAGGTATGTAGTCCCTGTCTTCTTCCTCCGGCAATGAATAGTTCCCCTGCCTGATTCATTGCACTCGCGTACGATTGCAAACTCGGTAAAGCAGCTTTTGCTCCATAGTTTTGCTCCACAAATTCAATGGTAAAAGGTAAAGCATTTGCTACTTCATTCGAGTCCAACGCTGCTTTCGACATTAAGACATCTGAATTGGCTTTATCCTCAGTTTTCTCAGAAGTAGCACAGCTAGAAAAAGTAATTGTGCTAATCCCTACAGCTATAAATAATACTAGATTTGATCTTTTCATGAGGTTGGAGGAGTAATAGGGTTGTCTTGCATATTCTTTACATAATATAAAACCGTCATGGTTCGCTCTGGAGACATATCTCTCGTCACAGGCATATACCTAGGGTCAGTGACCTCTCTACTCATGAAAAAAGGAATCGCTCCTGCATCAATCCCAAGTGGACCTGGAGGAGCCTGATATAAACCAAAAGGAGGGTTTAGTGCAAAAGTCTGAAAAGAATTATAATCGATCAGGTTGATCTTCTCTGTCATTCCCGGAAACAGCTTCACATAACCCGTGAATATCTCCTGGATTTCCGGCCAAGTAGGATTTTCATTGATTGGGTAAGCAGACCAAACCAGACAAGAGATCATGGCACTTTGGGAAATAGGCTCAGATACCAACTGATCCGGATCTGTGACGTTGATAAAATACAATTGACCGTCTAGCTGTGGAGTCCGTGAGCCTGGATCGGAGAGCACATTGATAATCACGGTGGCAAATCCATTCGCATCAGTCGGTGAAATAGCAGCTTCAATAGCTCCATCTGCTTGTGGAGTATTTCCTGGATTACTCGGTGGAACTGTAGCCCCAGGAGTATTGCCATGCACACTCACCACATCCACCTGTAATTGCTTCCCAACCAAAGGTTCCTGAAGCCTACTTACATAGACTCTCGTCGAAGATGTGGTACCTGGGAAACCTGACATACGGATTGGCCGAACCTCCACTTCTATATTCGTTTGCAAAATATTCTCTTGGAAAACCACTTGTGGGCCTATATCTGTTCTTGACATCGTAAAGCTAAGTGAACCAGCAAGAGCCTGAGTCAACAGTGCATCCGTCAACGGCATTTCAACAATATGAGAATAGAGATTATAGCAAAACTCAGAATAATCTACTCCGCCAAGGGACACCTTGGAATTATCCGCCAGCATAATATAAGCAGTCAAATTCCCCAAATCTACCGGAGATCCTCCAGCATTTTGCCGACAAATGCCATTTGCAAGATCTAGGATAAGAAGTTTTCGGGTTTGATCGATGACAAAAGGACAGGTGTTAAACATCGGCCAATTCCAAGGATCACTTTTGTCCTGAGTTCTACCAGCCAACATTCTAGCTCCTGGATTATATCGAGGTTCTGAGCCAATCACTGGCCCTAATGACCCTGTAATTCTACCGGTTTGGTAATTTACATCCTCAGGCACATTGCGATAACCATCGACTACAAACCGCATAGAGATCAGGTAATTTCCGTCTTCAAGAGTTGTGCGACTTTTTAGCAAAGCTAGAACAGGCGAAACAGAATCATCTGGCCAAGTAGCTTGCGGCACTCGAATGACAGACTGATAAACTCCACAGGCATTCATATCTCCACCAAAGCTATCCATCATATAGTCTGAGTCTTGCCAGCCGCGAGTCGCTAAAACTGCCACCCACCATAGTTGATTCAACACAGCTGAATCGACCAATCCGGTAAGACTCACACCATCAGAAATAGGGATACTGACCTGCATACCGTAAATGGTAGGCACACCTTGCTGATAAACATCGATATCGGCAATTTTCGCCGAAGAAGGCTTGTCTGTAGTGATAAAAGGAAGGTTTACCAGTGGATCAGATACTTCACCACTTGCTCCAATAGTGGAGACTAGAGAGCATTCCTGTAGCTGAAAGCGATGCAACCCATTCGGATTTTGCCAGGGAGATGGAACGGTATTTTCTACTTCATAATGGGTAGGGTCATTATTGACGGTGGATGGATCTGTAAAAAATCTACCGTAAAAATTGATCCTGGGATAGGATAAGTAACTCATAAAATTGGGCTTAAAATGAATATTAAATTTTATCACTCAACTGACCCAACCACTCAAAAAGTACGGGTCAAATTTTACTCTCTACAAAATACATTTCCACAAGCCCCTTGTTCTTAACTTCAATTTTTCCACGTGGGGAACAAGCGAACTTATCCTTGATCAACTCATAGGAAAAACCACTGATATTGACTTTGCCTGCCTGACCAGCTGTTTCCATTCTGGAGGCAATATTCACCGTGTCACCCCAGATATCATAAGCGAATTTCTTTAAACCAACTATTCCGGCTATCACAGGTCCGGTATGAATTCCAATCCGCATACTTATCGCGGGTTTTCCATCAGCAATTTTAAATTGTGCATGTGCATTAATAAAGTCGTTAATCTCAAAAGCTGCCAAAATGATATTTGCAGCATCAAATTCCTTCTGTAGATTCAATCCGCCAGCGCACATGTAACTATCTCCCACAGTCTTGATCTTTTCCACACCGTACTTATCCACAATCCTGTCAAACTCACAATAGAAGTAGTTCAATTCTGCCACCAGCTCCTCAGCAGAAAGCTTCTCGCATAGTCCCGAGAAATTTACAATGTCCGTAAACATGACGCTGACATTATTAAAGTGTCTCGCTTTGGAAGCTCCATGGTTTTTCAATTCATAGGCTATCTCAGGTGGCAGAATATTCAACAGCAAATGATCTGATTTTTCCTTTTCCTCATTGAGTTGCTTTGTTCGCAAATGGATTTTATCCTCCATGTTTTGATAGAGAAGGGCATTTTCAAGAGAAATGGCCATTTGACTGGAAAGAATATTGATCAGATTCAATCGCTCAGTAGTGAATGCTCCTTCTATCAGGCTATTTTCCAGATAGATGATTCCTGTGACTTCATTTTGCTTCATCAGCGGTACACACATGATAGACTTTAGCTTGTCATGCTGTATATAAGTATCCTTTGCAAAGCGTGGATCTTGCATAGCATTGTCCAGAATGACGTTTTGATTGTTTTTGACCACATAGTAAACGACTTCCTTTGCAATGGAGTCAAAGCCTTTTAAAGGAAGGTTTTCAAAAAGTTTCGGTTCAGGGTATTTGGTACATGATTCTGATTGCACAGTGAACCCATCCTCATTTCTCAGTAACAATACCATGCGCTGAGCTCCTGCATTTTCGATGATGATTCTCATCAAGATTGTCAGTAGATCTTTCAGTCGGATTTCCTTAGAAATTGCCTCAGACGATTTCATCACCGATTTTAAATCCAAATCCTGATTAGAAAACTTCTGCGTGGTACTTTTATCATCAGCTCGCTGACCAAATCTGAATTCTTTCTGCGAAAAATTACTTAAACTTCGCTTAGACGCCATCAAGTCAGCAATACCTTTTGCTCCCAACAAATCATAGCTATACTCCGCATCGCTCAAATGAATCGCTGCTATTTTCTTCTTATCCCCAATGAGATGGAGTTCAAATAATCTTCGGTTGGCCAAAGCCTGAATCTGGAGATATTCGTAATTTTCTGCTGCTTCCACCGCACGATAATAATGTTTTTGGGAGCCATCTATTGAGCCATTCACCTTCTCAAGCTCTCCTGCCAGCAGCTCATATTTATGTTCAAAATTACTGGGGCTATGGCGAGAATACTTTTTAAACTTATCCACAATTCCGCTCAAAGTCCGCTTCCATTTGAACCTATCCCTAGCTCGTGCAGAAGGCAGCAGTGCTGCCAGAATAAGCCCTTTGTAGAAATAATGCTCAGCTGTATGAAGCATTCCTGGGGAATCCTTCAAATACTGGTCAGAGATCAGAGACACTTTGTAAGCCGCTTCGTATTCCTCCCATAGATAGAGCGATTGCATCTTATTGATGTAATAAAAATGGGCAAAATGCCGGGAATTAAATCCTCCCAACTGTTGGATATATTGCTCTTCGTCAAAACTTTGATCGGAGAAAGAAAGGCTACTTACCGTCTGACCTTTGAGGTTTTTAATGGCTTGATTTACAGCAGCCATCGTAAGAATAGCCTCTTCCAGTTGAATTCTATTGAGAAAATCCAAATAGGCTGCGCTTGAATCCAAAATTGAATCAAATTGGACCCCTCGCATAAAATGACTTTGAATCATCGCGCAGCTCGCACAGCTCGCATGAAAGAGATCCCCAACTTCCAATCCACATTCGTAGGCATTTTGCCAATAAGTTTCCATTTCCAGCGCGGGCTTTCTCCAGGGAATAGCAAAATAGCCAGTCACAAAATTAGCTTCAGCCCTTGCCCCATAGCTGTGGTATTTTTCTACCAGTGCCAAAGTCAGCTGTCCGATTTTATACCCGGTAGTTCTAAAACCAAGTATCCCACTGTGAAAAACAGGCCCAAAACCCAAAAACCCAATAAACCCACCGTCTGTGTTTCCATGCTTTAGACAAAGATTCACCATGATGGCACATACTAAAACACAAAGCTCTGGACGAATCTGAAAAGCAGATTGTCCTGCCGCTGCCATCAACAAAATCGCCGTTTTGAGCTTTTCATCCTGCATTTCCGGCAGATTAATCAGGTCATCCACGTCGCGATTGCCAAGCAAGCTTTTATATTTCACAAATTCAATCGCCAAACTCGGAGGAGAAAAACTTGATGGAATTTTCACTCCCAATTCTGCCGTAACCTCTCTACAAGCTTTATATGCAGCTTCGAAATTTCGAATATTATTTAAGAACTGGATTTTTCGAATGGTGACTCTTGCCTTGTCAATTACATCATCGGTATAGCTTAAGGCTTTATCGAAAAACTCCTCTACCACTTCGTTATTTCCGACAAGATGCTCCGATTCTGCACGCTGCAAATTCAGATCACTAAGCATTTTCTTAGGTACAGTGAGGTTCTTTCCCTCTACCAACTCCATCGCGGTTCTAATATAAATCAACCCAGATTCATAGGCATTTGCATATTTGGAGCGGACACTAGCGGCAATATTCATCGAAACAACCTTTTTAAGAATTGCCTCATCGCTAATCAGACTTTGTGCAAAATTATAATGGTCTGTGACGGTATAGATGTGATCTGATTTCTCTATGTTACCGAGCTTAGCTGTGATACTCTTGGCGATAGCATATCGAACCTCTTTTTTCTCTTGATCTGGAAGCATTCCAAGTGCAGCCTGTTGGATTTTGTCATGCTGAAATCCATAATCATCATCACCGGACCGCTCTTTGGTTTTGATGTTTTCTATGATGCACAGCTTCTCGGCAAGCTTTAGCTGCATGTCCAGTTCCTCTTCACTGATATCGATTAATCCACTAAGAATCTCTATGGAGAACGTGTTACCTATACAAGAAGCATATTTAAGTGTCACTTGAACCTCAGCAGGAAGTCTGAAAAACAATTCAGCCATCAAGTCGATGACATTATCGCTGATTTTTACACGATATGCTTTTTCTGCACTATAGGTCCAGTGCTGAGTATTTTGAGATAAGTTTATTGCCCCGCTTTCATAAAGTGTGAGTAGGCACTGTCGGATAAAAAATGGGTTCCCAAGCGTTTTTCTGAAGATAATTTGAGCCAGTTCAGCACTTTTTCCTACAGAAATAGACAAGGAATCTGAGACTATTTCGGCCACCGAGTTCTGATCAAGAGGCTTTAAATCTATCAGACTGGTTGTTACATCATGGGACTTTAGCCTATCCAGCATCAACATCAAGGGATGAGATGGAGAAACCTCATTTTCGCGATAAGCGCAGATAATCAGCAGGTGTTTCAGACTTTGATCCTGAAGAGTGGTCTCCAGCCATCGCCTGGTCGTCGTATCCAGCCATTGCAAATCATCCAAGAATATGCACATCGGATGATCCTGGCTGGCAAATGAGCGGATGAAATTATTAAAAACCTGATTAAACCGATTTTTGGATTCGGTCATGGGTAAGCTTAGAACCTCAGGCTGAGAGCCTATCAAATGCTCCAAATCAGGCATGATATCGATGAGCAGCTGACCTGAATTCCCCACTGCTTTTATTACGTTGTTTTTCCAGTAGGTTCGTTGCTCTTCACCTCGAATCAAAA
Source organism: Algoriphagus persicinus (assembly GCF_035156415.1). Lineage (NCBI taxonomy): Bacteria > Pseudomonadati > Bacteroidota > Cytophagia > Cytophagales > Cyclobacteriaceae > Algoriphagus > Algoriphagus persicinus. The sequence continues at coordinate 282,222 of NZ_JAYEEY010000001.1, read as the reverse complement.
TCTGATCAATCAGATCATTTAACGCCAATAAAAGAGAACTCAAAGGAGGATTCTTCTTGTATTGCTCAAATTTACCCGAAATGAAAAATCCTCCTGCTAGGTCTATATATTTTTGAAACTCACGTACAAAGCTTGATTTTCCTACACCCGAATACCCACTCACAAGGGCCAATTCAGCTTTCTGGTTTTTCGCCCGCTTGAAAATCTCATGCATTTGCGCCAAATCATCATCTCTTCCATAGATTTTTGAAGAGATCTGAAACTGATCCAAATGATCCTGAGTACCAAGTTTGAAATCAGAAACCTCATTGATATCCAAAAGTCTATCCAAACACTGTTGCAAATCATTCAATAATCCTGAACAGCCCTGGTATCTTTCCTCAGTATTCTTCTTCAATAGTTTGAGAATCAACTTTTCCAAAACCTCCGGAATATCATCACGGAATTTGCGAGGGGATTCTGGCAAAAGTGCCAAATGCGCATGCATCAACTCCACAGGATCAGTAGGCTTAAAAACAGGACGCCCAGTGATCATTTCATACAATACTGCTCCAATAGAATATAGATCCGTCCTATGATCAATTGGTCGGTTCATTCGGCCAGTTTGTTCAGGTGAAATATATTGAAGACCCAGTTCAAGAGCCTCACTGACATTAGAATAGTTCAAATCCCTACCCCGCTCAATGGCAAAATCAAAACCCCAAACTTTGATATCCCCATTACTATCGACAATGATATTAGCAGGGTTGATATTTTTGTGGATAATATTCTTACTGTGTAGGTAAAGTACTGCCTTGGTGATCCCAATTGATATTTTCAGGAACTTGATCAAGTCCATCCTGCCTTTCTTCACATATTCAGCAAGAGTTTCTCCTGTAACATCCTCGTTGACCAGAATCGGGAGATTCTCCAAATGCTCCATTCCAATAGGCTGTACAATATTGGGGTGCGAAAGCTTAGAAAGAATAGAGAATTCCTGCTTCATATGATTCAGATCTCGAAAAGTAGGATAGGCAGAACGAAAGGTCTGAATTGTTACAGATTTAGAATCTTTGACACGATGCGCTTTATATACGATGTATCTTGAATTCTCTCGAACCTTATCCAATATGTTAAATCTAAGATCAGACATTCAAAAAAAGTATGGTGAAGTTGAAAACAAGGTAGTTGGCAGATTTAATAAAAATGACTCTACAATTTACTAGATGTATCTTAGTAAAGTACAAAATTTTGGAAATTATTTTAAATACAACGTTGTGTCAAATCTGTATTTCATTACCCTTATAATGTTTTAAACGTCAATTTCAACGCTCAATATTGGTACCAACATACGGCTTTAAATTGCTTATAAGTTGGCTCAGTTCAAGCTCTGTAACATTAAATAAACAACCGTTCCAACTTTTCCCTGACTTTGGCTGTTCCTTTCGTAACTTTGCCAGCTATGACTTTGAGCACCTTATCCGCTAAAACAGACATCGATTCTCTCGATCCCAAAGAGTTTATTATCATCAAAAATGCCAGGGTGAACAACCTGAAAAGCCTCAGCGTCGCAATTCCCCGAAATAAATTTGTCGTAGTGACAGGACTTTCCGGTTCCGGAAAGTCTTCCCTGGCCTTCGATACGCTCTTTGCAGAAGGACAACGAATGTATGTGGAAAGCCTCAGTTCCTACGCCCGGCAGTTTCTGGGCAGAATGGAAAAGCCAGATGTGGAATACATCAAAGGCGTGGCACCTGCAATAGCAATCCAACAAAAAGTCAATACCAAAAACCCTCGCTCCACCGTAGGAACTACCACAGAAATCTATGATTATCTGAAGCTACTTTTCTCCCGGGTAGGAAAAACCATATCGCCGGTTTCCGGTAAGGAAGTTAAGCACCACACCGTCACAGACATCGTGGATTACGTCCAGTCTTTTGATGAGGGATCAAAAGTCATGATCTCCTGTCCGCTGCAAATGGAGCGTGGAAGAAAGATCAATCAGGAGCTGGAATTGCTTTTGCAAAAAGGCTACACTAGGATTTTGATCGATAATGAAGCCTATTTTGTGGAAGATATGCTTCAGGAGAAGAAGATCCCCAAAGGAAGTTATGAAATTCTGATCGACCGGGTAGCTGTGAATAAGGAAGACGAGGACAATCAGTTCCGAATTGCTGATTCTGTACAGACAGCACTCTTCGAAGGTCATGGAGATTGTAAAATCACCGTTCCGGGGATGGAGACCAAGAGTTTTTCTGATCGATTCGAACTTGATGGGATGCAATTCGAGATTCCTTCAGTAAACTTCTTCTCTTTCAACAATCCCTTTGGAGCCTGTAGAACTTGCGAAGGTTTTGGAAATGTGCTGGGAATTGATCCGGACTTGGTCATTCCTGAGAAAGACTTATCAGTGTATGAAGGAGCTATTGCTCCTTGGCGAGGAGAATCATCCCGCAGTTGGCTTGAGCCTCTTTTGAAAAAAGGAATTGAGTTTGATTTCCCGATCCACCGAACATATGAGGATCTGAATGAGAAGGAAAAAGCCCTTCTCTGGACAGGCAACAAGTATTTCAAAGGATTGGATGCATTTTTCAAGGATCTAGAAACCAAAACCCACAAGATCCAATATCGCGTAATGCTATCTCGATTTCGCCGACGCACCACCTGCCCCGATTGCAAGGGAACTCGCTTACGCAAAGATGCCTCTTACGTCAAAATCTCAGATAAATCCATTATCGATATTGTCTTGATGCCTATTGATGAGGCATTGCCATTTTTCAATACGCTTGAACTTCCTCCACATCAGGCGAAGATCGCGAATCGTCTCTTGAAAGAAGTCCAGAGTCGATTGGAATACATGGATCAAGTTGGCTTGGGGTATTTGACCTTGAATCGCTTGACTTCCTCACTTTCTGGGGGCGAATTTCAACGCATCAAACTTGCCACTTCTTTAGGATCTGCACTGGTAGGATCGATGTATATTTTGGATGAACCGAGCATTGGACTTCACCCTAGAGATACAGACCGTTTGGTGGATGTGTTGAAATCTCTTCGTGACATGGGCAACACGGTGATCGTAGTGGAGCATGAGGAAAAAGTGATGAAGGCCGCAGATCAAATCATCGATATCGGACCAGATGCCGGGGTAAATGGAGGAGAATTACTTTTCCAAGGAACTATTGAAGATCTTATGGCTTCAGCACAGACTTATACTGCAAAATACCTTCGTGGTGAAGAACAGATTTTCAAAAAAGATGGAAACCGAAAGTGGAAAGATTCCATCAGGGTAAAAGGTGCTAGGGAAAATAACCTAAAAAATATCTCCGTCAAATTCCCGCTTAATACACTTACAGTTGTTACCGGAGTTTCCGGCTCGGGCAAGTCCACCTTGATCAAAAAGGTACTGTATCCAGCCTTAGGAAAAATGCTGGGAACGGTCATAGATGAAAGTGGAAAATATGACAAAATCGAAGGTGATTACAAGGCCATTTCCCAAGTGGAATTTGTGGATCAAAATCCCATCGGCAAGTCTTCCCGCTCCAATCCTGTGACCTACGTGAAAGCGTATGATGCAATCAGAACATTATTCTCAGACCAAACTATCTCCAAGCAACGAGGCTACAAACCAGCATTTTTCTCCTTCAATGTGGACGGTGGACGCTGTGAAAACTGTGCCGGAGAAGGAATCACAACTGTAGAGATGCAGTTCATGGCAGATATTCACCTGACTTGTGAATCCTGCAAAGGCAAGCGATTTAAGAATGAGATCTTGGACGTCAAATACAAGGACAAGGACATATCAGATGTCCTGACTATGACTATTGACGAAGCGCTGGTGTTCTTCAAAGGAAAAACCCAGATCATAAATAAACTTCAGCCGCTTCAAGAAGTTGGTTTGGGTTACATAGGCATGGGTCAAAGCTCCAACACACTCTCAGGCGGGGAAGCACAGCGGGTGAAACTGGCATCTTTTCTGGGAAAAGGCGGCACGAAAGCTGGTGATCGCATTCTATTCATCTTCGATGAACCTACGACTGGACTTCACTTCCACGACATCAAGAAACTCCTCCACTCCATCAATGCGCTGATCGACCAGGGCCACTCTGTGATTATCATCGAGCATAATACTGAAGTGATCAAATCCGCTGATTGGGTGATTGATCTGGGACCGGAAGGCGGAAACAAAGGCGGTTACCTGACATTTGAAGGTACACCTGAGGATATGATGAAGGAAGAAGGGAATTATACGGCAAAGTATCTTAGGGAGGCTTTTGTTTAGGACTTTCTTGATTTCCTCGCAGATTGTCGCAGAAAAATAACGCTGATCGAAGGGGATTTCTTTTTGAATTTCATGATAAGTCTAAATGGTCAGTAGCGCAAGTCTGAACACTTTGCCAACTTGTTTTTCATCGAAAAGCATTCCAGTAAATCTAAAAATAAAGCCTTATTTTAGCTTGACCTCACTGAGACCATAAATTACAATGTCTAACGAAGATGTACGCTGGATACAACGCTTTGCTAATTTCAGAAAGGCGATGAATCATTTGGAAAATTCGCTTCAAATCCCTCACCCTGATATAGTCCAGAAAGCAGGGATTATTCACTTTTTTGAAATGAGTTTTGAATTAGCATGGAACATGGTAAAAGACTACCTGGAAGAGCAAGGTTTTGTGGATATCAAGTCACCAAGGAGTGCCCTAAAAAAAGCATTCGAAATGAATATTCTGGAAAATGGACACGCCTGGATGGATTTATTGCAGGATAGAAATCTGACTGCACATACTTACGATGAGCAAAAGGCTTCCGATATGGAGCAATTGATCAGCAATAAATATTTCCCTTTATTGAAAGCCTTGCTTCTCAGTTTCAAAGAAAAGCTAAATGAAAAATAAATTCGGACTTTTAGATACTGATGTAGAATCTATTATAAGGACACTGAGTAGTCAGTCCAGGGTAGAAAGTGCATACATCTTTGGAAGCCGTGCCAAGGGGAATTACAAAAATGGCAGTGATGTGGATATTGCTCTTAAAGGGGAAAAGTTGGATTTTAACACGGTTAGCCAAATCAGCTATTTGCTGAACGAAGAAACTAATATGCCCTATAAATTCGATGTGCTAAACTACCACTCTATCAAAGAGCCTACTCTTCTCAAGCATATCGATCAAGTCGGAATTGAGGTTTATAGACGAAGTAAGCAACTTGGATTGCGTGAATTGGGCAAAGTTTCTAAATCCATTTCAGAGGCATGAAGGAGGAAATAAAGGTGGTACCTGACCTTTGCCGAAACTCCTGAAGATAGGAATAGAGAAAAGGATAATTATACTGCGAAATCCTGGAGAGAGGCTTTTGTTTAACCTTTGAGGTTTTCAAAACCTCGAAGGTTTACTATATTCGAATTAGTTTTTGGGATCTTAGCTCAGTTGGTTTAGAGCGCTGCGTTGACAGAGCAGAGGTCATGGGTTCGAATCCCCTAGGTCCCACATTTTCTCTCCGGATTTTATAACTACTTACCAACTTTTTGCCCCAGAGAGTATAGCAAAGTTACATCACTAAGTAAAATCTTATTTTGTGGGAGTGTGTGCCTCCAAGCACAAGTCTAAAGACTCATGTCTTTAAATTGAATTAAAAAAAATATCAACCATGTGTTGATCCTGCGGAAAATTGAAAACCTCAACAATCTTATTATCCTCAATCTTCCACAGCAAACAAGACATCGCGTTCAGTACCACTGACCCACTTGAAGTGCTCCAATTTCTGTGACAATCAATTACATAATTGTCATTCACGCCCATTACAATCTGCTCGGCTTTGAAGCCAAATTGATTGAGCTTTTCCAAGTATTCCATTAGTTCCTTAATCCCATTTTTCGTCCCGCTAAATGGATGCTTTCCTGGAATGTGCCATTTGACTTCTGTAGACATTACCTGCTTCATCCCTTCAAAATCAGCGGTCGAATACGCGTAGAAAAAGCTTTCGATTAATTGAATGTTTGGGTGCTTTCCAGTCATCTTTTCTCAGTTAAGTTGAACAAAACTACCACAACAGAATGCTAGTTAACTTTAACTAGATTAAGATTTTTGAGCTTTCTTTCTCTTATCGATCTGATTGAAATATTCTGGAGAAATCCCTAAAAAGGAAGCAATTCTCTTCTGGGATAAACGGTCTTTGATCGCAGAATATTTCTGGCAAAACAACTCATAACGTTGTTCCGCAGGTTGTGACAATTGAGTGATAATACGATCATTGGCAGCAATACTTGAATTCTCACTTAGAATCCTAAAATAACTTGCGAATGGTGGAGAATTCGCCAATAATTCATCGAGAGAACTTTTTGATATTTCAAGCAAAATAGCATCTTCTAGAGCTTCAATTCGCATAATGGAAGGCGATCTAGTACTAAAACTTTTGAAATCGCCAACCCACCAGTCTTCATGAGGAAAATTCAGTGTATATACTTTTCCCGACTCGTCTAACACTGAACTTTGAAATAGACCCGAAACAACAAAGTTTTCGAAGCGGCAAATCTTACCCGGTTCAAGGAGATCGGTTTTCCTTCCTATTCTTTTAATGGAAAAGTAGTCGCTAATTACGGCCATTTCAGGATCTCCGATTTTGACATATTTTTCAATATGCAACCTGAATTTTTTAAAATACTTCTCTGATTCCTTATTCATAAAATCATTAACTCCTTCAATTTTAATTTCTTGAATACCATTTTTCACAATCAGGAAACAGCATTTCTATCAGTCCAAGTCTGCAGACTCAACCAGAATAATCCGAAGAAAGAAGTTTTAGAAAGTTTGCATTCGCAGTGATCAGCCGCGGATCACTGCGACTGAATACTGATCACTAACCTCAGTGTGGCACATGTCCTGAGACTCGAACCATTTACCTCTCCAAAAACTCCCTCAATCCCATCGCCTTTACCTTAGCCGACAGCGGAAAACCTTTTTCAATTCTGCAAATCACAAAACCATTTTCAGCTCCAGTATCTTCCATGGAGATCTGTAGGCCTTTGGTGAGTTTTGGGGATAGGGTGTTTTTGATTTCGATAGCAGTTTTGACCTGACCATTTTTTACCAAAAGCAGATCACATTCTGCTCCCTGATGCGTCCGGTAGAAATAATAATCATACTCCTGCCCGAAAGTTGCCGTAATCTGCTCAATCACGAAGCCTTCCCAAGAAGCACCAATTAACACCTGATTAATCAAGGAATCCATGGAAGTTACCCCCGTCAGCGAATGCAGCAAACCTGCATCCCGTATAAAGACTTTGGGAGATTTTACCAGGCGCTTTTTGATATTCTGATGAAATGGGGGCAGCACACGAACCATAAAAGAGCCCTCCAAGTATTCCAAAAACCGGTTTACCGTAGGACGTGTAATTCCCAATGCACGAGCAAAACTTTCTCCATTCCAGATCCCTCCCTGCGCATTTGCGAGCATGATCCAAAATCGCTCCACCAGCCTTGGATCGGTACTCAATCCTATCTGCGCCAAGTCTCTTTCCAGATACGTCTTGATAAAGTTCTGCCGCCACAACTGTGACTCTCTCTCACTTTTAGCCAAAAACGATAACGGAAATCCTCCACGAATCCAGAGCTTTTCCAACTCATCCGCAGCCACTTCTTCCCAGAAAAAAGGTGTCAGTTCCAAGTATCCAATTCTGCCAGCAAGTGAGTCGGCACTTTTGCGGTTCAAATCCGGTAATGCCGAGCCCAAAAGAATAAATCTACCCGGCTCACGCTGCTCATCGATCAGACTTCGCAATTCTGCAAAAAGCTCAGGCATCAATTGGATCTCATCGAGAATCACCGTCTTATCCACCTGTGCTTTCAGAAAGAGCTCCGCATCCACCAATTTAGCGCGGTCGGAGGCTTTTTCCAGATCTATGTAAATGCTGTCCTTGTCGAGTTTCAGGTTTTTGACGAGCGTAGTTTTCCCTACCTGTCTTGGTCCCAGGAGACCAACAGCTGGAAAAATCGAGAGATATTCCTGGAGTAGAGCGAATATTTTCCTTTCTTTTACCATGAAAACCGAAGGTATGATTTACGTATTTCATGGTAAACGTATCCAAATTATACTGAATAAAAAATAATTTTACCATGAAAATCGAAAGTTTAATTTACTATTTTCATGGTAAAATAAGGCAGTTCTAACGTAAATATCCTAACTGTCGCTTCCTACTTATTATCTGTTACTCGTTATTTTACATCGCCTACGCATTGATTGACATTGCTCCAAGAGCCTCCGTTAATGACATTTAGAACACCATTTTTATCCAAAATACTCTTCGCCTGTCCACTGCGGTTGCCACTCTGGCAAAAGACAACGATATTATTCTTGCCTTTGAATTTGGTCAATTGACTAACAATCTTATCCAAGGGGATATTTACCGCTCCTTTGACAGATCCAGAAGCAAATTCGCCGGCGGAACGAACATCTACCAGAAATGCTCCTCCTTCGATTACCTCTTTCAATTCACTGTTGTCTTTACTTCCGAAAATTGCTGATAAAAAACTCATAATATGATAGTTTAATTTTTAACTGTTTCATGTGTTTATAATTTGTTTTTTAAAGGCCACATGGAATCTCGCATGGTCAATAAACATCCCTCTGTGTGTCGCTTTCGTCATGCTCGATTTCATTTCCTTTTTCTGACCACTCTTTCATTCCTCCGGGGTAGTTTTTAATATTCTCGAATCCATTCTTTCTCAAGAGTGAATAAGCAATAGCTGCTCGGTCTCCACTTTGGCAATGAATTACTACCTGTTTGTCCTTACTGATTTTGTCCAGATTATCTGGCAAAGTCCCTACAAACACATGGTCTGCACCCCTTACATGACCGGCATCATATTCTGTCCTATTTCTCACATCGACTACCTGCACATTATCTTTTCCCACCAGAGATTTGAACTCTTCAATATCAATCACATCTGCAATCTGAAGCTCCACATCTACCTCTGTGACCTCATCAATGAATCCGTAGCTATTGTCAAGACCAATACGCATCAGTTTTCGTGTAAGCTCTTCCATCTGAGTTTCTGCAGCTACGAGAACAAACTGTTCTTGATAATTGAGCAACCAACCTGCCCAAGTAGAGAAGGAATTATTGCCTTGGATATTGATGCTGTTTGGCAAAAAGCCTTTTGCAAAATCCGCTTTATCTCTCGTATCAATTACTTTCAACCCATCCTTGTATGCAGATAGAAATTGATCTTTACCAAGCTTTGGATGCTTGGGCACTTCTACCAATAAAGGCCTATCCACCTTGTTCAGTTGCTTCATCATCGCAAAATACTTCGGTGGCTCTGGCTGTCCATCCAACAAATAAGCCACGAACCCCTCCTCATCGGAAGCATATTGGAATGCCCAATTTCTGATTTTCTCATAACCCACCGTTGTGCTAGGAACGGATCCTAGCGCTTTGCCACAGGCTGATCCTGCTCCATGTCCTGGCCAAACCTGAACGTACTCTGGAAGTTCTGCAAATCGCTGAACAGACTCATACATCTGTTTAGCTCCTTTTTCCTGAGTCCCTATTAAGCCAGCGGCCTTTTCAAGCAAATCCGGTCTTCCTACGTCTCCTACAAAGACAAAGTCACCCGTGAAAATCATAACTGGTTTGTCGGTGGCAGGATGATCTGTCAATAGAAAACTGATACTCTCAGGAGTGTGACCAGGAGTAAAAAGCACTTCTAAACTAAGGTTTCCGACTTTAATCGTATCGCCATGACGAAGGCCTTCATGATCAAATTCATATTGCCATTCCGTTGACCCTTCATCCGATAGATACATTTTCGCACCAGTCACCGAAGCCAGTTCTCTAGAACCACTCAGGAAATCTGCGTGAATATGTGTCTCAGCAATATGCGTAATCTTCATATTGTTTTGCTTGGCTATCTCCAAGTAAACATCCATGTCCCGCTGGGCATCAATTACTATTGCTACACCTTTTGCCTGGCAACCTATGAAGTAACTTGCTTGTGCCAGGGATTTATCATATACATGTTGGAAATACATCGCTATAATTATTGTGATTAAACTTCGATTTAATACTGCAAAGAACTGGCTTTTGATTTTGTCGTTCAGCAACTTTTGTCACATTGCACATTTACTTTCATTATGTTGGATTGGGATTTTCTAAAATGAATTGTACAACTGGGATTGGAGCAATCTGACACTTTTACTTTACCAAAGAGCGCTTTGATTTGCTTTATCCATCGTGGCGAATCCTACTCTATGTTCAAGCAGGATATGGAACTGGTGGAAAAAATTACACCTTGAAAAACTACGCTAGCAGATTTGCTTACTTAGACAATGGTGTAAATGCCAGGGTAAGAAGAATAGAAACTGTAGGTCGTGGCGAGATTGTTTACTTCGTAGATGATCCGATTTTTAGAGGTTTCTGGGAAGCAGGAAAACTCGTTTTGAGTAACGCGATCTTTATGGTCCGACAGTAAGATGGAGACAAGAGATTAGATTCAAGAACCTAGAAATTTAGTGAGATTTCTAGATATAAGTATCAAGACCGACTGCTGGATAGTGGTCGGTTTTTTTGTATTCCCATCCTATTTTTTCATTTTGAAACAATATTTATCCACTTAAATAATACTGCTAAGAGAATTGTCACCGAACTGTACTACTTAAGAAATACTGGAGTATATTTTGATCACAATCAAACCTTTACAATAAACCCCAAAACCATGAAAAACAATAGACGCGAGTTCTTTAAAAAAGTCGGTGTAGGAACTGCAGGACTGGGTTTGGCCGCTACAGTACCTTTTTCCTCCCATGCAAATCCATCTTCCAAACCAGCTGCCAGCGGAGACCAAATTCTTCAAATCGGAGATGATATTGCCATCGCTAATACGGATTCAGGCAAAGTCAGAGGTTTTATCCTCCATGATGTTTACACTTTTTTAGGTGTTCCCTACGGCGCAGATACTTCTGGCAAAAACCGATTTATGCCTCCCCAAAAACCAGCACCGTGGACTGAAGTGAAGCCAACCATTTGGTGGGGAAATACTGCTCCTCAGATAATGGACAACCGCTATTCAAATCCAGATTATTCCTTTGCCGATCACTGGAACTACGATGATGTAAGTGAAGATTGCCTCAAGTTGAATGTCTGGTCACCAGCTCTAGATGGTAAGAAGAGACCCGTATTAGTTTGGCTGCATGGCGGAGGCTTTACCAATGGAAATGGCATTGAGCAAGACGGGTATCATGGCGAAAATCTCAGCAAAAACGGAGATATGGTATTCGTCTCCATCAATCATAGACTTGGGCCGATTGGCTTCACGGATCTTTCCGGCGTAGGCGGATCCAAGTACGCTGCTTCTGGAAATGTCAGTCAACTGGATATCATCGCTTCTCTCGAATGGGTGCGGGATAACATCACGAATTTCGGAGGAGATCCCGGAAATGTCACCATCATGGGCCAGTCTGGCGGCGGGGCTAAAGTCACGGCAACGATGGCTATGCCCGCGGCAAAAGGTCTTGTACACAAAGGTGTCGCGCTCAGTGGATCCATGCTTCAGGCTTCTAATCAAGAATATTCGCGCACCTTGGGTGAATATGTAATGATAGAAGCAGGCTTGACTCCTGACACTGTGGATAAGTTGCAGGACTTGACTTGGAGAGAATACATAGACATCGCGAATAAAGCCATGGCAAAAATGCGCAAGGATCATCCGCTGCCCGGTTTCAGAGGGGGTTTTAGCCCAGTAGCTGATGGAGTAAATATCCCAGAAGGTGAGTTCTTCTCTGATCCAAACGGCTTGGCTTCGGACATTCCATTAATGATTTGTACTACTTTTCACGAGTGGAATCCCACAAGGACTTCACCGGAATTGGAAAAAATCGATTGGGCTGGAGTCGCTGAGAAACTGAATCCAAATTTTGGATCGGACACAGATAAAGTAATTACAGCTTACCGCAAAGACTTCCCAGATGCGTCTCCCGCTGATCTCTGGGCGATGATTTTGTCCAACAGAAAAGGCGCAATCAGTACTGCAAACGCAAAGTCCAAGCAAAAAGCCCCTGTTTACCTGGCTTGGTTCGGCTGGGAGCCAGATCTATATAGCGGTAGAATGAAGGCCTTTCACTGCATAGATATCTGCTTTTGGTTTGACAATACAGCCCGGATGTACACCCACACTGGTGGCGGTGATCGACCACGAATACTTTCCGAGAAAATGTCCGCTTCTCTCCTCTCCTTCATGAGAACAGGCAATCCAAATGCTGGTACTCTTCCAAAGTGGACGGCATACTCTCCTGAAAACGGCGAGACTATGATTTTGAAGGACACTCCTGTTTTAAAAAACAAGCCCGATGGTAATGGATTAGCTGCTTTGCCAGCTTAACTTCTCTTTTTCCTAAACCTGAAACGCAGAACTATATCAGTTCTGCGTTTACATTGTGCACATCTATATGTGCATTTTACAGCTTTTCTGCACAAATGAAAGAGCATGTTAATAATTGAAATCGCCTAAAATTTCACCAAATCACTCACCTGATTAATGCGGCTAGTCTTCTGATTTCAACTAAATTGGCGAAATAATCAATTCACTATGACTGACTTTAGAAATTACAGTGTTCCCTATGCGATTGATCCAGAATACACCAAAAGGGTAGCTTATTTCTCCATGGAATTTGCCGTACACCAACCTCTGAAAATCTACAGTGGGGGGCTGGGTTTCTTGTCAGGATCTCATTTGCGTAGCGCATTTGAATTGAAGCAAAACTTGATTGGTATCGGAATTTTGTGGAAATATGGCTACTACGATCAAAGTAGAAATCAGGACCAAACCATGAAAACGGAGTGGTATGAAAAGATCTACAGCTTTCTCGAAGACACGGGAATCAAATACCAAATCACTATCCACGGCAACCCCGTGTGGGTTAAGGCCTGGTATTTAGCGCCGCAAACTTTTGAAAGTGCACCGTTATTCCTTTTGAGTACGGACTTGCCTGAGAACGACTATTTAAGCCAAACCATCACCCACCGGCTTTACGATTCTGATACTGCTGCCAAAGTTGCCCAGTTTATATTGCTGGGAATTGGTGGAGCCAAATTGCTCGATGAATTGAATTTCAACCCAGAAGTCTATCACCTCAACGAAGCACATGGGGTAAGTTTGGTATTTCACCTGATGAGGAAATTTGGCTCTAAAGAGGAGGTGAGAAAGCGCTTAGTATTTACTACCCACACACCTGAAGAAGCCGGAAATGAAAAGCATGACATCTATCTCTGCGAGGAAATGGGCTACTTTGATGGTTTTTCTCTGAATGAAGTCAGGGACTTGACTGGAATGGAGGGAGATTTCTTCAACCACAGTTTGGCGGCGTTTAGGTTTGCCCGCAAAGCAAATGGAGTGAGCAGGTTACACGGAGAAGTGAGCCGACAAATGTGGAGCAAATACCCTGATATTCCGGAAATCACCTCGATTACCAATTCTCAGAATTATAAGTACTGGGCTGACAAGCAGCTCTATCAGTACCTGGAGGAAGGCAATGCCGAAAAGTTTGATGACAGAAAGAGGTTTTTGAAAAAACGGGCATTTGAACTTGTGGCTGATCAGACTGGGCAGGTACTTAATCCGGAAGTGCTGACGGTAGTTTGGGCGAGACGCTTTGCCGGATATAAGAGGCCAGACCTGATTACCCATGATTTGAAAAGATTCGAAGCACTACTCAATAATAATGACCAGCCTATTCAGGTAATTTGGGCAGGAAAGCCCTATCCTTCGGACTATGGAGCTATTTCCGTTTTCAACCAACTAGTGCATCTAAGCAAGAAATATGCAAGTGTAGCAGTGTGCGTTACCTATGAATTGTCGCTCAGCAAGCGACTAAAGCAAGCTGCAGATATTTGGCTAAATACTCCACGTGTTCCGCGAGAAGCAAGTGGCACTTCCGGAATGACCGCCTCCATGAATGGGGCAGTGAATTTCAGCACCTTTGACGGCTGGATTAGTGAATTTGCAGATCATGGCAAAAACAGCTTCATCGTTCCTACAGCTGACTATGAAAATTTGAGTATTTCGGATCAGGACAATTTTGACCTCCAAAACATGTATAACGTCTTAGAAAAGGAGATTATTCCTACTTATTACAGCGATAAAAATGCATGGAGAAAAATTCAGCAACAAGGAATGAAAGATGTGGAGGCACATTTCGAAAGTAACCGCATGGCGAAGGAATATTATGACATTATGTATAAAGGATAGCTTCCAAACTTTCCAATCTCCAAAAAGCCCAGCTCTTCCTGTTGCCTGGGCCTTTCTTCCTTTAAATGAGCATTTGTCACTTTAACTAAAAATGATTCTCTAATTTGGAAGAATCAAAATATAAACACATGAAACTAGAACATCTGGCAATTTGGGTCGATGACTTGGAACACATGAAAGACTGGTATTGCGAGTCTTTCTACATGTCCTCGGGTGATAAATATGAAAATCTCACCAAGGGATTTAGTTCCTATTTTCTTAGCTTTTCAACTGGAGCTAGAATCGAACTAATGAAGAAAAACAACATTCAGGAAGCTTCATTTCCAAGAGGACTGGTTTCGGGGCTTGCGCACTTCGCTATTTCCATAGGAACCAAAGAAAAAGTCCTCGCAAAGACAGAAGAACTTCGTACACAGGGATGTAAAATAATCGGTGAGCCTCGGACTACCGGAGATGGGTATTTTGAAAGTGTGATTGAAGACCCAGAAGGCAATTGGATTGAAATCACGAGTTAACTAATTCGCTCATTTTAAGAGATGCTATTACACTACCGAAGTTTGGGCCATCCTAATGTTAAAAATCCGAACCATCACATTAGCTCTTCCAGTACCAGTCCAAAGTTAACTTCTATAGAATCCCTCACTTTGATCGCTCCAAATAACTTCACGGGAGGATTGATTTCGAAATCTGTAAATGCTAATTTACGTTCCCCTGCCAAAAGAGCTTTTCCTCCATTTTTAGCTAGAAAAACGCAAGAAATGGGATAGATTTTAGATACTCCGGCAAGAGTGATTTCCACTTCTCCAAGGAGATTCTCCTGATTTATATTTTCTGAATCTTTGACCAGATTCAGAAAGCGCACACTGATCGTAGGATGATCCTCTATCTGGAGTGTTTCTCTAAAGTCATGAGTCATAATCGCATTGAAGCAATCAAAATTGATGGTCTTTAAAGTAATTACTCCGCTCCATTCGGATATATCCCTTTCTGGAAAGTATGTCTCCTTTAAAACCTCTCCACCTTGATACTTCTTCGATTCGCATCGAAAATCGGAGATATTAGTACTGCCTGCGATTTCGATGACACTACCTGAATCTATTTTCCAGGTTTTTACCTCGAAGACTTCCGTTGTAGTGTTCAGCGATGACCAGTAGGCTATGATAAGTAAAAGTAGTATCTGCATGTTTTGTATTGAAAAAGCCGAGTCGGATTAAAAAGCTAACCCGACTCGGCTACATTGTGTAGAAAGCTTAGAAACTGATGGCAGCTTCGATATTCACACCGTCGAATTTCGCGCCGTTATAAACGGAAGTGGCACCAAATCCGCCTTTATATTCCTGATTCATGTACTCCAGCTTGACAATCACATTCTTAGTCATAAACCATCCACCTCCTATATTAACTCTGCTTATTACAATTTCTGAAGAATCAGAGTCTTTGTTTTTACCCTTTACAGTATTGTATCTACCCCCCAGGTAAAATTGCTCGGTTCCTCCAAAGCGGTAAAGAAGCTCCCCTGAAAGTTGGGTAAAATTTCCATTGCCCTGCTCTTCAGAATTTCCTACAGATTCTAAAATCCCAAAGAACTCCAGCCCTTTGTATTTAATGAATGGATTCAATTGGAATGCAGTCATTTGCTTGAATCGAGGATTGAATCTTCCTTCAAAATCATTCCCTGATCCTTCCAATGGTTGCAAAATGCCATAATACCGTCCACCAGCTCTATCTCCTCCATATAACCAAGACCCAGTCGTGGTACCATTATTTAAGTACCAAGAACCTGTAAGTCTGAACCTGAAATCTTCATTGAGCTGCTTATCCACACCCAGTTTTCCGTAAAATGACACTTTGTTATCCGCATTATCATTCACGATTACATTTTGGTTCAGCTTACCATTCGAGAGGCCAAGTACCGCAATCAAACCGTCTTTTTGGACAGTCACTTCGCCAAATGCTTCAGTGGAAAATGAATCCGTGATATAGTTTCCTATAAATGGATTAAAGATTACCCGAGCATTGTCGGATCTTCGAAAGTGTGCGTCACCATAATTAAACTCATCCAAACCAAATGTAACCGTGGTATAATCCATGATCCCATCTAGGAACCCTTCTTGTATAAATCCCAGTCGGTCTATTTGAAGATAACCACCTTTTACCCATGATTCGTTATGATGCCTGGAAGACAAATATGTCCTTAAGTGCAATCTTAATCCATCTGCTAATTGAGTATTGATATTCAGGTTTGCGGAAGGCAAATTGAAGTTGGAACCCAGTTCTACCAGATTATTCAGTGAATTGGAGTGATCGATTGCTTGAAATTGCAACGAAAAATCACCGCCCACAAACACACGAACCTTATCAAAATCGCCTCCTTTTTCTTTAGGAGATTCAAAGACATTCAATCCCTCTTTACTGTTTTGGCGAAAATACTGGAGCTCTGTTTTTTCTTGAGCGATAGCAATGCTGGATGTCAGCACCACCCCTAGAAGGAAACAACTCCCTGCGGTTAAAGTAGATAATTTCATCTGATTATAATTTGTTTTTTAAAGGACAGATGGAATCTCGCATATATTATAATCATCACTCTGTGTGACGCTTGCGTCATGCTCGATTTCATATTGGCTTGGTTTAGATTAATTTTTTGGTGAAAAACTAGCTTCAAAAGCTAGGGTTAGTTCATCACCGGTTTTTATTGTCCCGAAGACTGCTGTAGGAGCATCGACTTTAAAATCACTGAATAGAATAGCATGACTACCTTTGAAAGAAATGGCATTGCCGCTCAACGAATACGATACCTCTAGAGGAATAATTTGTGAATTACCCGCAATAGTCAATTTGCCTTTGGCATTGACCTTAGTTCCAGTTACACCTGTGAACTCCATCAATTCAAATTTGATTACAGGGTTTTTCTCAGCTTTTAGCGCTTCAAAAGCGTTTTTATCCATTGATCCTTTGCCGCTTTTTAGACTTTTCACCGGCAGCTCAATTGTTAGAGAAGTGATTTTGGAAAGTTTGCCATTTTCTATATTTAGCTGAGTTGATCCTCTGATCCCCTCCTTGGCTACCATCTCCCAGTCATGTATGGTAGAAGTCCCGGCTACTGTGAATTGCTGGGTCCCGGTCAGATGGTAAGATTGCTGCCCAAAGCTCGGTAACCACAGCAGTAGCAGCATTGGCAGTATTAGACACTGGGTAAATAGATACCTCTTCATTTCAGACTTTTAGTTGGTTTGCACTGGTATTACTAAAACAAAAGTAGTATGCTATGTTAGTGGAAATGCTGAGAAGTATTGTAGTAGTAAATGATTAAAGTCATCCTTACACACATTTTTAGGTTGTACCATGGAGCCCCTAATCAAGGCAGTGGAGTATTTATCTCAGCGGATTTCGGATAGTGTTTTATACACTTCAGTCTCCGATATCTACACTTCAGTCAGTTATATTTTTTTCAGGAAGACCTAGCTCAGACTTTTGAATCAAATCTGAAACGAAATGACTCCAAGGCTGCTCTTATTTATCACATGTGTTCTTATGCAAACCCAGGCATTTTCGCAAGCTACTATCCAAGGAAAAGTGCTCGACGAAAAGGGACTGCCCCTGCCCGGAATAAATATCCAGATCAAAGGGAGCTACGATGGAGCCACAAGCGATGAAGATGGAAGCTATCAATTTGAAACCGCTGAAATAGGTACTCAACTATTGGTTTTTAAGTTTCTTGGATTCAAAACACAGGAACTTGCAGTCAACATTGAGTCTGGTTCTAATGATATTCCACTAATTAAATTAGTCGAAGAAATCACCCAAATGAACTCCGTGACGATCTCAGCTGGAGCCATGGAAGCTTCTGATGAGAAAAAAGCGGTAGTCTTGAGACCACTGGATATAGTCACCACATCAGGAGCAATGGGAGATATTGCTGGGGCATTGCAGACTCTTCCCGGTACAAGCACGGTTGGAAACGACGGTCGTTTGTTTGTTCGCGGTGGCGATGCCAGCGAAGTGGGAATCTACATTGATGGTCTTCGGGTGGGCAATGCATATGGAAGCTCCACGGCAAATGTGCCCACCAGAACGCGCTTCAATCCGAATATTTTCAAAGGTACATTTTTCAGCACCGGTGGGTATTCTGCGGAATATGGTCAGGCTCTTTCATCAGCCCTGTCTCTGAATTCCAAAGACCAATCCTTAAGAACTCAGGGTGATCTCTCGCTCATGTCCGTGGGAGGTGGATATGCCCAAACACTAGCCAATGAAACCCAAAGTATTTCTCTTACCGCTAATTACTTTGACTTAAAGCCTTACCAAAAACTCATCAGACAAGATTTCGAGTGGGAAAGAGCTCCTTATGGATGGGATGTGGAACTGTCAGCTAAGCAACAGCTAAAGAAAGGTGGGCTTGTAAAAGTGCTTGCCCGAACTGAGGCTGGAGGAATGGAACTTTGGCAGCCTCAACCTGGGGAAAAAGGCCAAGGAACCTTGGTAAAGCTGAATAACAGCTACTCGTATGCTCAGAGCAATTGGAGGAATGCCTATGAAAACGGCTGGACCCTGTTTGGAGGCGTGTCAGTTTCTTCAAATACAGATGACTTGCTCATAGATTCCACTCCGATTGAAAGAAAAAACTTACTTTTCCATACCAAATTCACCGGGATCAAAGATTTTTCGGATCGGATTTCTATGAAAGTGGGTATAGAATATTTTATCCACAATTACTCAGAAAGACTCCAAAATGAAGATCAGGAAAGGTCATTTGGAGAAAAAGAAACTTACCTCTTCACTGAGTGGGACTGGTATCTGAGCAAGAAATTAGTGTTAAGAGGGGGGCTACGTGCAGGAAATAGCCAGTTGGCAAGCCAGACTTGGTTAGATCCAAGAATTTCATTGGCCTATCAAGTGTCAGAATTTGGTCAAGTTTCTCTTGCTTCTGGCAGGTTTCATCAATTGCCCATCGAAAACCTTCGTGTGATTGACACAAAAATCGGAAACTCTGAATCAAGTCACCTGATTTTAAACTACTTGTACCAAAAAGAGGGCCTCATGTTCAGAGCCGAGACTTTCTACAAAAGCTATGATGACTTACTTAGATTTGAAGGAAGCCTCTCCAATCCTACACAGCTTCAGAATACCGGAACTGGCTATGCCCGAGGAATAGACTTTTTCCTCAGGGATCGCAAAAGTATCAAAAACACGGACTATTGGATTTCTTACAGCTTCGTGGATAGTAAGCGCTCCTATAATCAGTATGAGGACAAAGTTCAGCCGGATTTTGCTCCAAAACATAATTTCTCTCTGGTAATAAAACATTTCATCCCGGCGCTCAACTCCCAGCTCGGAACTACTTTCTCCTTCAATGATGGATACAGCTATACCAATCCAAATGAACCGGGAGCAATGAATTCCAAAACCCCAAGCTACCAAAGCTTAAGCTTCTCCTGGAGCTACCTGCCCAAGCCAAACCTCATTATTCATCTAGCATGCACCAATGTATTAGGAAGAGATAATGTATTTACCTATTCCTATGCTGCTGATCCCAATGAAGATGGAGTTTTTGAATCTCTTCCCATTGGCCAACCAGCCCCGAGATTCCTATTCTTAGGGATTTTCCTGACGCTATCAAAAGATAAAACTGCAAATAATTTAAACAATCTATAAGCTCCAAAACCATGAAAAAGACAACCTTAAGCTTCGCCTTGACTTTAATGTTAATCACTTTTGCGCAAGCAAGTGACCCGGCTTTCATAGCTGCTATGCAGAAGCAACTAGCAGCAAAGAAAACTATTGAAACCTATGAGCAATCACAAACTATAACCAATGGATTTTTGAGAATTGCTGATGCTACGGAAGCAGAATGGCTTCCTTACTACTACGCAGCCTTACTAAAAACTGAAGCAGCTTTCCGCTTCGACATAAACAAGGATAAAAGCCTAGACGAAGCACTCGAGCTCGTGGAAAAGGCGAGCAAAATTGCCCCTGGAAATTCTGAAATCACTGCCTTGAATGGGTACATTTTAATGGGAAAAATCAGTTTGGATCCTGCCGGACGGGGACAAACTATGAGTCCTCAGGCTATGCAGCTTTTTGGGAAAGCCATTAATCTTGACCGTGAAAATCCCAGAGCTGTTTCCCTGATGTCACAAATGGAACTGGGTATGTCTCAATTCTTTGGCACTGGACCAGAAAAAGCCTGCGGAATGGCGAGGATGAGTCTAGAACTTTATACAAAAGAAGAAGCCAAAATCTCAGATGAGTATATTCTTCCTACTTGGGGGAAAACACAAGCTGAACAGGTCGCTTCTACGTGTGATTGATTCTGGACACAGTTGGCGATTCCTTTCTTTCCACTACGAGAGACAGGAATTGCCTCTTTTTAATTAATTTCCCACAATGCCCGAATTGAAAACTCCCGTGACCTGCGCTAAAGAAAATGGAATTTGGAATACTTTCCCAAGTTTCGTCATGATCAATTTGGGGATAGTGACGGTATTGATGCTATTCTTTTGTCCGAAATGCTTTCTTAGCTGGGAAGGAATCCAAAGTATGTTTCCGGATTTCCTTTTTTCGCTGGCCATCACCGTAGCTATGAGCTTTGGTGGCAATGCCGTAGAGACATTCTACGACAAGCGAATTTCTTGGATCCACCATCCAGTAAAGCGGCTCATGCTTACCAGTGTGACCTACCTCAGCTATGCATTCATAGTGTCATTTTGTTTAGTGTTCCTTTATTCATGGATTAGAGGAAATTTCACTATTGATAATATTCCCGTAGCTATACTTTTGAACTATTCGCTGATGCCCATGGGAATTGCGCTGGGGTTCATGGCCCTATTTACTACACGCTCATGGCTGCTGGAATGGAGAAAATCAGCGCTGGAAGCAGAGATTCTGCGAAACGAAAAACTGTCTAGTCAATACCAATCACTACGAGACCAATTAAACCCACACTTCTTATTCAACTCTTTAAACGTACTGTCGGGATTGGTATATGAAGACGCTGACCGATCCGCTGCATTTATCCAGAAATTGTCAAAAATCTACCGCTACGTTTTGGAAGTTCAGAAGGAAGAATTGGTGGATCTAGATAGGGAAATTTCTTTTGCTAAGAACTACCTAGAGCTCCAGAAAATCCGATTTGAAGAAAGTCTTCAATTTAAAATTGAAATAACTGAACAAACTGGATCTCTGCCTCCTTTATCTCTCCAACTATTGCTTGAAAATGCGATAAAACACAATATAGCAAGCGAAGAAGATCCGCTAGTTATCCACATCTATAGAAGAGACAATAACTTATGGGTTAGCAATACATATCAGCCGAAATCTAGTCAAACTGAGCCTTCCACGGGCGTAGGTTTGAATAATATAAAAATGAG
Organism: Algoriphagus persicinus; assembly: GCF_035156415.1. Lineage (NCBI taxonomy): Bacteria > Pseudomonadati > Bacteroidota > Cytophagia > Cytophagales > Cyclobacteriaceae > Algoriphagus > Algoriphagus persicinus. The sequence goes on along the minus strand of NZ_JAYEEY010000001.1, from coordinate 260,641 downwards.
GTATCAACTGGTTTCTAATACGACTATAGCTGTCATTGAAACCGAGAATGAGTTTATTGTCAGCTTACCCATTTTATATTTATCCACATGAAATCGAGCATGACCCAGAGCGACACACAGAGGTATGATTATAATGCATGCGAAGATTCCATATGGCCTTTAAAAATCAAATTATAATCATATGAAAATATTAATCATAGAAGACGAAAAACCTGCGGCAAAATTACTCAAAACTCAAATAGAACATCATTTTGAAGATGCACAACTATTCGGGAATTTGGACAGTATCTCAAAATCAATTGCATGGTTCCAACAAAATTCTGCCCCAGATTTAATCTTTTGTGATATACAACTCGCCGATGGAATAAGCTTTGAGATTTTTGAAAAAATAAAGTTATCTACCCCCATTATTTTCACCACGGCTTTTGATCAGTATGCTATCAAGGCATTTCAGGTAAACGCTATTGACTACCTGCTTAAGCCTATAGATCCTGAAGATCTTGCACGAGCTGTGGATAAGTTTAAGTCAAATCAGATAAGGTCAACCATTGAACTGGATGTACTGAAAAGCTTACTTGCTCCCACTAAAACCAGCTTCAAATCCAGATTTTTAGTACGCTTTGGAGAGAAAATTCAAAGTATTTCTACATCGGATGTTTCCTTTTTCAACAGCGAAGAACGAGTCACTTTTATACAAACCTATAAAGGGAAAAGGTATGTGCTCGAAAGTACCTTGGAGCAAACAGAATCTCAGGTTAACCCCGCCAATTTTTTTCGTCTCAATCGAAAATACCTGTGCAGTATGGAAGCTATAGATGGGATATTTTCTTATTCAAATAGTCGCTTAAAAGTGACACTGAAAAATTGCGCCGATCAGAATATCCTAATAAGTCGTGAAAAAGTAAGTGATTTCAAAAAATGGTTAGACCATTGATTTAGAGAAACCTAAATTTTATGAAAATCTGAGATTGAAAAAACTAGATGAATTAGGATGGTTAGGTTTAAGACAAATCCAGTCTCTAACTGAGACCTTTGTGGAACTTGGCACACTTAGCGGTTAAAATTTTTACCATAAAAAAAGAGGCTATCTCATAAGTAGGGACAACCTCTTTTTACTCTTAGTTCGATTTCCTCTCCAGAATCAGCGAAGAAATATGTATTCCCTCACGAGTTGGGAAGAATCTTTGATCAGTTTTATCCATTTATTATAATTGAAAACCACTGTACTCTTCGGCTGATAAGGCCTGTAGTGAAGTATGCGTGCAGGTAGGGATGCAGCCTAATTTGTATTTTACGCACATTCTGGATAGTAGCCGTTCGACCTAATTTTTGTTCTCACTAATCAGCCACTTTTTTCTAGGTGCGATGGATTTGAAAGAAAATCATTCGATTTTAAGACTTTATTTAAAATTAATCTAATTAACGTTTGGCTCATTCGATCTGGATATTATATTTGCACCTACTTATAATCAATCTAAATAAAAAAGAATTCAGTATGAAGGCCAAATATTTGCCACTAATTGCTCTTGTGGTCACCTTTTTCTCATGCATAGAGGATAATTCAGACGAAATAGCCGATTTAAGTACTCCAGACACCTATACTTTCAAGAGAGACGGCATATCTACGGTGTCCTACCAAGGTCAAACGGACAGGCTCAATATGCTTTCAGAAATGAAATCCTACTTGACTAAAGGTGACAATGGTACTGCGATCTCTGCACAAACGTTATTGGACATGTATGCCAATGCCAATGAGCCTTTTGAGAGTGGGGAACTTAATGCTGCCACCAGCAAGCAGTTGGAAAACAAGACCAGCCCTGCCGATGTCGAATTTTTTAAGGGTATCATGGTGGATGCAGCCGATGTAAGTGCAGAGGTAGCCATCAACGGTACGGAAGCTAGTGAAGGAGTAGCTGGTAAAATCGAAAGAGGAACCTCCGGCAAATTCATCAATATCAACGAAAAGGGCTGGGAATTCACCCAATTTATTGAAAAAGGTTTAATGGGCTCTGTTTTCTATCATCAAATCTTCAATGCCTATCTCTCAGATTCCAAAATCGGTGAAGGTGTTAATAATGAAAATCTCGTCGAAGGAAAAAATTACACTACCCTGGAACATCACTGGGATGAAGCATTTGGGTATTGGGGTGTGCCTGTGGATTTCCCAAAAGGTACTCCAGCACTTCCAGATAGCTACAAAAGATTTTGGGCAAATTACACTAATGGAAGAGATGCAATGCTCAATGTCAATCAGCCGATGATGGATGCCTATATCTTGGGTAGAACAGCCATTGTAGCCAACAATCATACGGTTAAAAATGAACAAATAGTAACTATTATTGACCTGCATGAACTTGTATCAGCCGCTACAGCAATCCATTATATTAATGATTCCATGAATGCATTGAGCACTGGAGATTCCGGTAATTTCTTTCATTCCCTTTCCGAGGGCTATGCCTTTGTAGCCGCTTTAAAGCACAGTCCGCGCAAAAAAATAACCCAAGCAAATATTGATGATATCTTGAAGGTGGACTTTGGTGTGGACGGAGACTTCTGGACCGTGACAATGGCAGGGCTTCAAAGTGCCAAAGATAAATTGACATCAGCATATCCCGAACTTAAAGAAATAGAAGATGTACTTTAAAAAGGCACATTACTTATTTTCTATTTTGATGGTAACAGGCATTATTTGCCTGTTACCATCTTGCGTTGAGGAGCCATTGGATAAGAAGATTACTGTGGACCGTCAACCTCTCCTAGTGAGTTTGACTGACCGTGTGATTCTCCCAGGTTATGAAAAATTACATCAACAAGTCACTGGTTTGCAACAAACCGCAGCAGCGTTCACGGAGAACCCCAATCCAATAACCCTAGAAGCAACAAGATCCTCATTTTCCGCCACATATCTTTCCTGGCAATCCGTAGCTTTCTTTGAGTTCGGGCCTGCTTTTGAACAAACGTTACGCGCTGAAATGAACACTTTTCCCACAGATAATTTTTCAATAGAAAATAACGTGGAATCTGGGGAATTTAGCCTGACAGGTTTCAGTACTCTAAACAGAAGAGGGCTTCCCGCAATGGACTATTTCCTGTATGGCATTGGCGAAAATGACGAGGCAACTCTAGAGAAATATACATCTGATATTTATGCCCAAAACAGAAAAGATTATCTCTTGGCCATCACAGATATCATGGTAGCCAAAGTAGATGAAGTCTATCAGGGTTGGCTTTCTTCCGGCAACAACTATAGAGCCGAATTCATAAGTAAAGATGGTACAGATGTGGGATCCTCCATAGGACAAATGGTGAATAGCCTCTCTCAATACCTGGAGCAGTTTACCCGCGATGCCAGAATAGGTATTCCTTTGGGAAAAAGATCACAAGGCACCATCATTGCCCGCAATGTAGAAGCTTATTATAGTGGTCTTTCTGTTTCATTGGCTGTTAAAAATGTGGCTGGCATCCGAAACTTCTATTTGGGAACAGACGGTCAATCGAATGGCATTGGTTTCTATCACTTTCTTCAGGATCTAAAGGCCGGCAATGATGGTATGTTGGCAGAGCGCATACTGGATCAATTAGATTTGGCACTCTCCCAAACAGAAGCAATGCCTTCGCCCCTTTCCGAAGCTATGGATCAAAATTCCTCACTGGTGGATGCCGCTCATACGGAATTGCAAAAGTTGGTGATCATCATAAAAACCGAAATGCCTTCTGCCCTAGGCGTACTGATTACGTACCAGGACAATGACGGTGATTAAATTTATTGTGAAAACTGATCTGTCTAAAATAATAAACCAGCCCAAATCCATCGCGCCCTTAGTTCACTTTAGGGTGCTTTTTGGGTTTATTATGCTGATCAGCATCCTTCGATTTGTGTGGAATGGTTGGATAGAGACACAATACCTGCAACCTCAGTTTCACTTTACTTATTACGGTTTTGGTTGGGTGAAGCCAGTGGATGCACTTGGCATGTATCTGTTGTTTGGCTTGATGGCCCTTTCCGCTATAGGAATAATGATAGGCCTTTTTTATCGCTTGTCTGCCTTGCTTTTTTTCCTTTCTTTCACTTATGTAGAACTTATTGATGTAACCAATTACCTCAACCACTATTATTTTGTCAGTCTAATGGCTTTGTTATTGGTTTTCATTCCGGCCAATCGAGACTTTTCTCTGGATGTATGGACCAATCCCACCAAGCAGGTGGCTACAATTCCCAATGGGTTTATACTCATCATTCAGCTTGTTTTGGGCTTAGTTTATTTCTATGCAGGCATTGCCAAACTGAATCCGGATTGGCTGTTGGAGGCGCTTCCTTTACGAATTTGGCTACCTCCCCATACCAGCCTTCCCCTAATTGGTGCATTGATGGATGAACTATGGGTAGCCTATGCTTTCAGCTGGTTTGGGGCAATTTATGACCTAAGCATTCCTTTTTTGCTCTTTTACCGAAAAACAAGGCTATTTGCCTTTATTGCCGTGGTAGTTTTCCATATTTCTACCTGGCTGCTTTTTCCCATTGGCATGTTCCCATTTATCATGATTCTGTCCACCACCATCTTTTTTTCGGCACAGTTCCATAATCAAATATTATCCCAAGTCAAAAGGATATTCTCCAATACCTTCAGTACCATACCTCACAAAAGGAACCACTACCATCCAGTTTACTTGAAAGGGATATGGGGGTTTTTTACCCTTTTTATGTTTATCCAGCTCCTGCTTCCTTGGAGGTTTGCATTGTACCCGGGCAATTTGTTTTGGACTGAGCAAGGATATCGCTTCTCATGGAGAGTAATGTTAATGGAAAAAGCTGGGTATGCCATTTTCCATGTAAAAGACCCACAAACTGGTAAGGAATGGGAAGAATATGCGCGGGATTACCTTACTCCAATGCAGGAAAAGCAAATGTCCACCCAACCGGATATGATCCTCCAATTTGTTCATTATCTGGAGGAACAAATGGGAGAAATCGGATTTCCTGAAGTAGAAATAAGGGCAGAAGTCTATGTGACCTTAAATGGAAGCCCAAATAAATTATTGCTAGACCCTAATATTGACCTTTCCCTAGAAAATGAAAGTTTTCGTCCAAAGTCATGGGTATTACCTTATTTGAAATAGATGAAATCGAGCATGACTCAAGGGTCACACACTGGGATGATTATAAGACCTGTGAGATTCTCCCGATCCGCCGCGGCGGACGGGACGGGCTATGTGGCCTTTGAAAATCAATTATAAACACATGAAAACGCAATTACTAACTCTTCTCCTTATTAGTCTCCTAACTTTTCAGGTGCAAGCGCAGGTTAACTTACATGGGGTGGTAGAATCAGCTGGCGAGACTATTCAGGGAGCTCAAGTCTATTTGGCGGGGACTTCGTTCAAAACCTTGTCAGAAATGGATGGGAAATACCGGTTAGATTCTGTTCCGGTAGGGAGCTATACTCTGGTTGTTTTCTACATGGGCAAAAATACTATCTTCCAAAAGATCAGTCTGTCGGATAATCATAAAACCCATCAAATTAACTTCCAAATGGAAGAAATAAACGGGGACTTAGAGCAAATCACGGTAATTGGCCAAAAAGAAGGATCCAACGGTGTGCGTAGGCTTAATGCGGTTGAAGGAACTGCTATCTATGAAGCCAAAAAAAATGAGGTCATAGTACTGGGTAATATCACGGCCAATCTTGCTACCAACAATAGTCGGCAGGTTTATGCCAAAGTGCCTGGACTCAATGTTTATGAAAGTGATGGAGCTGGCCTGCAATTAGGTATTGGAGCCAGAGGCCTAGACCCTAATAGAACTTCTCACTTCAACGTTCGACAAAATGGATATGACATCAGTGCGGATGCCTTGGGATATCCGGAAAGTTATTATACTCCTGCGACGGAAGCCATAGAACGTATAGAGGTGGTGCGAGGTGCAGCTTCTCTACAATATGGAACACAGTTCGGTGGGCTGGTAAACTTTGTCATGAAGGAAGGTCCAAGAGACAAAAAGGCGGAAGTAACCCTGAGAAACTCGATAGGTTCTTACGGCTTTTTAAACACCTTCACTAGTGTCGGAGGAACAAATGATAAATGGAATTACTATACATTTTTCCAATATAAAAAAGGAAATGGATGGAGGGAAAATACTCATTTTGACTCTAAAATGGCCTATGCTTCCCTCGCTTTTTCGCCCAGTGAGCGGTTTAAGCTCACTTTCCAATTCACCTTCATGGATTATCTGGCTCAGCAGCCTGGAGGGCTTACGGATGCTCTTTTTGAACAAGATCCCAGACAATCTATCCGAAAGCGCAATTGGTTCCAGGTCAACTGGAACCTACTGGGCAATCATATTGACTATAAAATCTCAGACAAGCTTAAGCTGAACATCCGGACCTTTGCCCTAATCGGCAGCAGAGATGCATTAGGCAACCTCGGCAGAATAGACCGTGCCGATGATATGCAGGAAAGGAACCTATTTGTAGATGACTTTAAAAATTTCGGCTCAGAAGCCAGGTTGTTATATAATTTCCAACTACTTGGCCAATCTCATGCCTTTCTCATCGGAACCAGGTATTATCAAGGAATGACTGACAGAAAACAAGGATTGGGCTCTGATAATAGTGATGCGGATTTTAGGTTTCTTCACCCAGACAAGCTGGAAGATGTGGACTTTAATTTTCCAGGAAGAAATATTTCAGTCTTTGCCGAAAATATCTTTAACCTAAACGATAAATTCAGTGTCACTCCAGGAGTACGATTGGAGAATATTCATACCGCTTCAAACGGTTATTATAGTAATATCGTATTAACACTAGATTCGGAAACAGGCTTTGCCAAGGACTCTACTTACCTGATTCAGGAAGAAAGAGAAAGTGATCGTACATTTGTTTTTGCCGGGCTGGGATTAAGCTATAAAATGACTCCTTCTATTGAGCTTTATGCAAACTTTTCCCAGAATTACCGCTCCATAAACTTCAATGATATTAGGGTCAGCAATCCTAATCTGGTGGTGGATGAGAACATTCAGGATGAACGAGGTTATAATTTTGATCTGGGAATCCGTGGAAAAAATAGCTTATTGTTCAACTACGATGTCAGCCTTTTCTATCTGCGATATGATGATCGTATAGGAGCAATTTTGAAAACAGACCCTGAAAACTTTAGAATTTATCGTTTCAGAACCAACATCGCAGATGCTCGAAGTATGGGGGTAGAAGCATTTGGGGAAGTGGATATTTTCAGAATAATAGAGCTTAATGAAAAGTATAAATTAAATGTTTTCACCAATCTATCTGTCATTCATGCCCGCTATCTTAAATCAGAAGAAAATACCATAGCAGGCAATAAAGTTGAACTGGCGCCACCCCTAAGTATTCGTTCAGGAATATCACTGGGAATTGATCGCTTTAAAATGACTTACCAATATTCTTATGTTCAAGAGCATTTTACAGATGCTTCCAACGCCCTAAAAACTGCTTCTGCCGTAGAAGGAATCATCCCTACTTATCAAGTGATGGATTTGTCCCTCAGTTACGATTATAAAAATGTCAAATTGGAAAGCAGTGTCAATAACCTGTCTAACAATTCTTATTTTACCCGAAGAGCTACCGGGTATCCTGGGCCGGGCATTATTCCAGCAGAAGGAAGGACATTCTTCCTCACGCTACAATTGAAGTTTTAAATTTTAAGAGAAAAAGTAAATACTTTTTAGAAATGAAGGGCTACCATTATCCTAGGTGGTGGTATTAGATAATGACTTCTGCAATAATTTTTTGAAGTCATCACGCCTAATCCGCTTAGATTACATGAAATCGAGCATGACTAAAGCATCACACAGAGGGATGATTATCAGCCTTGCGAGATTCTCCCGATCCGCCGCGGCGGACCGGACGGGCTATGTGGTCTTTGAAAAACAATTATAAACACATAAAAAGGATATTATTTCAATATTGATTACATCAGGCTTTTAAGGATTTGCTCAAGTGGACTAGCCAAAAAAAAGCGCAAAAAAAGCGAGACTATTCAGTCTCGCCTTTTATTTGTAGTTCTATTTCCTCTCCAGATTCATCTAAGAATCTGAATTCCGTCACAGGTAGGGAAGAATCTTTGATCAGTTTTATCCACTTATTATACTTGAAAAACCACTTTACTCTTCGGCTGATAAGGCCTGTAGTGAAGTATGCGTGCAGGTAGGGATGCAGCCCAATTTGTATTTTACTTACATTCTGGATAGTAGCAATATGATTCACGTCTTTTTCCAGCTTATCGGCTATCAAAATTGAAGCCTGGATTTTGCCGGTGCCGTTGCAAGCTGGGCAGGTCTCTTTGGTCACAATATTGACCTCAGGCCTTACTCGCTGTCTGGTGATCTGCATGAGTCCAAATTTGCTCAATGGCAGAACAGTATGCTTAGACCTGTCAAACTTTAGCTCGCTATTCATCGCTTCGTAGATAGCCTTCTTATTCTCGGCCTTCTTCATGTCGATAAAATCGATCACGATGATCCCTCCCATATCCCGGAGGCGTAGCTGTCTACCAATTTCTTTAGCGGCGACCAGATTGGTTTTCAATGCCGTTGATTCCTGGTCACTTTCCTGGTTGGACTTGTTACCACTATTCACGTCAATGACGTGCAGGGCTTCTGTATGCTCGATGATCACATACCCTCCTTGCGGAAGGCTGACCGTCTGCCCAAACAGGCTTTTAATCTGCTTTTCTATTCCAAAACTTTCAAATAGCTTGGCTTTACCGTTGTAAAGCTTGACAATTTTTTCTTTTTCAGGAGCTATATTCCTGATGTAGGATCTGATCTGATCGTAAGTTGATTCTTCCTCTACGGTGATTGCGTCGAATGATTCATTGAGCAGGTCTCTCACTAGTGAGGAAGCCATACTCATCTCTCCGATAATTTTGTCGCGACTCTTGGCTTTCATCAATTTGGCCATGCCTTCTTCCCAACTGCTGAGAAGATTGCGAAGGTCTTTATCTAAGTCACTAACGGACTGACCTTCTGCCACTGTACGGATAATTACTCCGAAATTGGCTGGCTTAATAGAATTGATGAGTCTCAAGAGACGTCTTCTTTCCTCGTTGCTGCGGATCTTCTTGGATACGTTGACCGAATCCGAAAAAGGCACCAGCACGAGGTAGCGACCTGGCAGAGAGAGCTCACAGGATAGTCGAGGCCCCTTCGTAGAGATGGGTTCTTTGACGACCTGAACTAAAATCTGTTGATTTTTCGACAGTGGACTGGAGATTTTCCCAATCTTGTCGATTTCAGGATCGTTTTCAAAACCCTTCAAATTGTAATTGCCGTAGTTGTTGTTGCGCACCATTTTGGTGAACTTCGTCAGGCTGTTGAAATTTGCCCCGAGGTCTTGGTAATGAAGAAAGGCGTCTTTCTCATACCCAACGTCAATGAAAGCTGCATTGAGCCCATTGACGATTTTGCGGACCGTACCGAGATAAATATCTCCAACTTTAAACTGATTGTCCATTCCTTCGGAATGCAACTCAACCAGACTCTTGTCTTGAAGGAGGGCAATACGACTTCCGTTTTGAGCAGAATCGATTAACAATTCCGTACTCAAAATTTCGTCTTATTATTATGTAAATGAACGTGTACTCACATGACAATAAGAAGAAGTGTATTACTTCTTCTTATGTCTGTTTTTTCTTAGTCTCTTTTTACGCTTGTGCGTAGCGATCTTATGTCTTTTTCTTTTCTTTCCGCAAGGCATAGTCTTTGGATTTAGTAGTGATACAAATAAATTATAGCTTGTCGAGATAGCCTTCGATACTTCCAAGGATCATTTCATCATCGGTCATCGCTTTTACTTTCTCAAACTGGGCTTTCGCTTTGTTTTTTTGCTTGGCTTCGAAATAGCTTACTGCCAGGTAAAACTGCCCCTGAAGGTTGTCCGGGTGATACTGGACTAATTCTTCGAATCGCTCAGTGGCACGCTTGTACTGACCTGATTGCATAGATAGTACGCCCATGTTGAATAGTCCATCCTCATTTTGTGGATCCTGCTCCAAGATTTCTCTTAGCATCGTGATTCCCTGCATTGGGTTGGACGAGGACACATGAGTCATCGCTACCTTGGTTTTCAAATCCAATCGGGCGGGATCGTTATCCAACACCTGGTTTAAATACTTTCGGGTCTGTTCGGCAGTGTAAGTTACTTTCTCCGGATCTAGCGAAAAGCTGAATGCTTCATAAAAAGCATTTCCTGCTTTTTCTGCCAGAACTAGGTCTGACTGCTGATCGGCAGCCAAACTAAGATAATATCCTGCACTATCGTACTTCCCAAGTTCCTGATAGATCGCAGCAAGTTCTTCTGTGGAAGTTTTCACTTCCTCTTTGGAAGAATTTTCGGCGATCTGAACTTTCAGTGTATTTATCTGAAGTCTCTGATCTGGACTTAGCTCAGTCTCATGCATCGCTACCGGATCAGTGGATGGAGTAGCGGCAGATGAATCTTCCTGAGAAACTCCATCTGCTTTACTTTCATTATCCACGACCACACTAGGAAGAGCATACAATACTCCGACTGCTACCACTCCTATTGCGATAAGTATGAGCTGAGATCTTTTCATGTCAAAAGCTCTCTAGACTTAGTCCTGAGGCGCTAATTCTTTGATTTTTTTACTGTTTTTGATCTTCTCTACAAACACCTTTGACGGCTTGAAAGCCGGAATATAGTGCTCGTCGATGACGATCGCTGTGTTTTTGGAGATGTTTCGGGCGATTTTTTTAGCTCTCTTCTTATTGATGAAGCTACCAAATCCTCTCACGTAGATGTTGTCTCCTTCGGACATTGAATCCTTCACTACTTTGAAGAACGCCTCAATGGCTTGTGTAACATCATCCTTTTGGATACCTGTCTTGTCCGAAATCTTAGTGATTACTTCTGCTTTAGTCACTGTAATATTAATTTAGAAATTACGAAATAAGCTTAACAACCTATTAACCAAGTGTTTTTGGGACTGCAAATGTACGAGAACCATTGCAATTAAAAAACATATTCACAAAAATTAGCGTGATTTGTATGATAGACAATAATTAACTATGAGTCACAAAACCACTGAATATCAGGCTTTTTCATATCAAATACTAACTTGGTACAGAGAAAATCCTAGAGATTTACCTTGGAGAAGAACGCGGGATCCATACAAAATTTGGCTATCTGAGATCATTCTTCAGCAGACTCGGGTGGCACAGGGTTTACCTTATTATTATGCTTTTGTGAAGACTTATCCTACCGTCAAAGAGCTTGCATTGGCACCAGAAGAGGAGGTTCTTCGCTTGTGGCAGGGATTAGGATATTACAGCCGGGCGAGAAATCTTCATGCTTGTGCAAAAAGTATCTGGTTAGAAAGGAATGGAGAGTTTCCAAAGACGTACGAAGAACTCATCAAGCTAAAAGGAGTAGGAAGCTACACCGCATCTGCAATAGCAAGTTTCGCCTATGGCGAAGTGAAAGCAGTAGTAGACGGCAATGTTTTTCGAGTGCTTGCACGATATTTTGGAATTGAGACCGACATTGCTAGCACTAAGGCAAAGAAAGAATTTGAAACACTAGCAAACCAAATTATTCCAAAAGACCAGCCTGGGGAATTCAATCAAGCCATGATGGATTTTGGTGCACGTCTTTGCACTCCAAAAAAACCGGGCTGCGAAGTCTGCCCTGTCCAAAACTCCTGTTTTGCTTTGAAGCATACTATGGTGTCTGAACTCCCTGTGAAGATCAACAAGGTGAAAATAAAGGAGCGCCATTTCCATTATTTCGTAATTAAGTGCGGAAGTAAATGGGTATGGAAAAAGCGCACCTCAGGTGATATCTGGGAAGGCCTTTTTGATTTCCCCATAGAAGAATCTAGCATAGATACTCGATCCCCATCAATTGATATCCCCAATGCTAGGAAAGAACAAATTCAGCCTTTTCCCAAAAAATACAGACACATTCTCTCACATCAACGGCTTTCTGCTGTTTTCTCTGGAGTAGAAATAGAAGAAGAAAATATGGATAAGCTTGAAACCTGGTGCGAAAAAGAAGGTTTTATGCTAGTAGCTGAGGACAAAATTGAATACCTAGCTAAGCCAAAGTTGATAGTAAATTTTTTGAACGATCAAGGGATTTGAGTACCTTCAAGTTCGTTAATTTTTTCAACCTTAACTTATACTAAATATGGCAGGAGTAAATAAAGTAATCCTATTAGGTAATCTTGGAGCAGATCCCGAAGTGAAATATCTTGAAGGGGACAAAGCAGTAGCAAATCTCAGACTCGCAACTACCGAGTCGTACAAAGACAGAAGTGGCAACCGCGTGGATCAAACGGAATGGCACGACCTTGAAATGTGGGATGGTCAAGCCAAAATTGCCGAACAATACTTAAAAAAAGGCAGTCAGATCTACGTAGAAGGCAAAATCAAAACGGACAAGTGGCAAGATGAGCAAGGTCAAAATCGCTATCGAACTAAGATCAGGGTAATCAGTTTTACCATGCTTGGCGGTAAGCCAGACAGCCAGGAAGACACAGGCGCCCCGCAGCAATCCACTCAACATAGACCCACAACGTCTTCTCCTCCTTCCCCGCCTAAAGCACAGGAAATGGTCTCAGATACAGAAGATGATGACCTCCCATTTTAATAATCTATTCCCCTGGAAGCTATTTTCAGGGGAATTTTTTAATTTTGCATTACCCTTTGCGGTTTAATACATGGACGATCCCTACCCGAGTTACCATTTACTCGCTCAGATTAGCTCACCTTCGGTAAGTTATCTGGTACTAAATGGTTTGCTTTTTATACTATTATTGATAGGCTCTGCCTTAGTTTCTGGTTCAGAGGTAGCTTTTTTTTCCTTATCCAATGAAGACTTAGGAAACATCGAAGAGGAAAATACGCCACGAGGCAAAAAAGTAATCCGCTTAGTAGAAGCTCCTAAGAACCTCCTAAGCACCATTCTTATTCTTAATAATCTCATCAATATTGGAATAGTGACGCTTACCACCTTTGTAGCATGGACCGTATTTGGGAAAAATGCCACTGGTATAATCATTATTCTAGTTCAAACAATCGGTGTGACCTTCTCAATCGTGTTTTTTGGTGAGATCGTCCCAAAAGTCTATGCCAACAAGGCCAAGGTGGAATTCAGTCTTATAATGGCTCCAAGCATCAGCTTTTTCTCTACCATCCTAAAACCTATTTCCATGTTTTTGATGGCTTTTAGCAATCTGCTGGAGAAGAGAATCGAGAAGAAGGGATATTCTCTTTCTGTAAATGAGCTAAATCAAGCGTTGGAATTGACTACCGAAGATGCTCCAAATGAAGAGCGGGAGATTCTGCGTGGCATAGTAAATTTCGGTACACTCACCGTGAAGCAAGTCATGCAAAGCCGTATGGATCTCACCGCTGTGGACATGGAAATAGATTTCCACGAGTTGATGGACAAAATCAACAAAAGCGGCTATTCTAGAATTCCAGTTTATGCCGAGACCATAGATAATATTCAGGGCATACTGTATATCAAAGACCTTCTTCCCTACATCGAGCGGGATGAAGATTTTGCCTGGAACGAACTCATACGCAAGAGTTTCTTTGTGCCTGAAAACAAAAAAGTCGATACCTTATTGAAGGACTTCCAGCTAAAAAGAGTCCACATGGCAATTGTGGTGGATGAATATGGAGGAACTTCAGGATTGGTTACTTTAGAAGATTTGATTGAAGAGATCATCGGAGAGATCAACGACGAGTTTGACGATCATGATGACATCTTCTTCCAAGAGCTTGACCCGGCTACTTTTATCTTTGAAGGCAAGGTCTCCCTGAACGATTTCTGCAAAAAGCTAGATTTAGACTCCCAGCTATTTGAAGATGTGAAGGGAGAAAGTGAATCACTTGGAGGCTTGCTGTTGGAGCTTAATTCCAAGCTGCCTAAGAATGGTACCAAGATCAAATTTGAAGATTTCGAGTTCACTATCTTGGCAGTGGATGCCCGGAAAATCAAAAAAGTGAAGGTGCATATCAATTCCTTAGACAAAGAAACACTTGGCCCACATACTGACTGAGAAACAATTAATTACAATATTCTTAGTTTATCTGGTTTTTCAGAATAATATTCTTCTCTTATCCCAGCGGGTACTGATTGGTCGAGTCCATGCTAATATTCACAAAAAATAATTTTATTTTTTCCTGAAGTATTTTTGAGAATCCTGAAAAAAAAGAATTCTCACTTTTTTCTTCCAAATCAGCTGAAAAAGCACCCTATTTCCTCAATTACTGCTATAATTTTTATCTAGTGGCTCAGTTTTTCATACCAAAAAGTTAATTGCCAAAAAATCAAAAAAGTCAAAATCCATAAATAATAAGGCACTAAAGCAGCCGTTTTGTTGCCGAAATTTTAATAGGACAATTTTTTTCTGTAATTTTTGGAAATTTTGAACCTAATAAATTCTATAAAAATGCAAGAAGGTTTGTATCGATCGGAGTTTGAGCATGACTCCTGCGGTATAGGTGCGGTTGTCGATCTGAGTGCAGTTCCCTCACATGAGACGATTAGCGATGCCTTATATATGCTAAGCAATATGGAGCACCGAGGCGGTCGTGGATCTGATCCTAAGACTGGGGATGGCGCTGGCATATTAATTCAGGTACCACATCAGTTCCTCAAGGATATCACTGTGCGTACAGAGATCTCGCTTCCCGAAGCTGGATCCTATGGTGTGGGCATGACTTTCTTCCCTAAGAATAAACAGTTATTCCACCGGTCAAAAGAGCTACTCAATCAATTGATTGAAGAATTGGACTTTGAATTAATCGGCTATAGATCTGTGCCTGTGGACGAAACCGTGCCTGGCTCAGGAGCGCTAGAAGTGATGCCCAATATTGAGCAACTATTTGTCAGACATAAAAAAGGACTCACTGGTATTGAATTGGAGCGTAAACTCTATGTATTGAGAAACTACTCCACCTCAGAAATCAACACCAAGATTCCGGGGGTAAATCAGTCTTTCTATTTCGCAAGCTTAAGCAGCCAGACACTTATTTATAAAGGTCAGCTACGAACTGATCAGGTTTTGGCTTTTTACAAAGACCTTCAAAATCCGAGGATAGGATCTGCTTTCGCCATAGTTCACTCTAGATTCTCCACCAACACATTTCCAAACTGGAGACTCGCTCAGCCATTCCGCTTCCTTTCTCACAATGGAGAGATCAATACCATCAAGGGAAATCTGAATAAGATGAAGTCGAAGGAAAACCTCATGAAGTCGAAGTATTTCACAGATGAGGAGCTTTCCAGATTGATGCCCATCACCGATAAACAAAAGTCGGATTCCGCGAATCTTGATGCGATGGTGGAACTACTCACATTGAGTGGCAGGTCATTGCCACACGCCATGATGATGCTGGTGCCAGAAGCATGGCAAGATAACGAAGTCATGGATCGCGACAGAAAATCATTCTATAAATTCCATGCATCACTAGTTGAGCCATGGGATGGTCCTGCTGCTTTGCTATTTACCGATGGAAAATCTGTAGGGGCTACCCTAGATAGAAACGGACTTCGTCCATTGAGATACTTTATCACAAAGGATAATAGACTTATTCTTTCCTCTGAAGCTGGCGCATTGCCAATTCGAGAAGCTACCATTATCGAAAAAGGTAGAATCAGTCCGGGTAGAATGATTTGGGCTGATTTAGAAAAAGGCCGCGTAGTGTTTGATGAGGAAGTAAAAGGAGAAATTTGCGGTAAGCAGCCATACGAGCAGTGGGTTGCAGATCAGCGCATCAAGCTTCGCCTTGAAGATGATCCTAAATCACTGACGCATCCTTATACTACTGAGAATATCAAAAAACAGCAAACCATATTTGGATATACTTCGGAAGAACTGAAGGTGGTATTGAAACCTATGGGAGATACTGCCTATGAAGCGATAGGCTCCATGGGAGCAGATACACCTCTAGCTGTGCTATCCAAGGAAAGCCAGCATATTTCCAATTACTTTAAGCAGTTATTTGCACAAGTAAGTAATCCACCGATTGATCCCATACGGGAGCGATTAGTAATGTCCCTTTTCACCCGCCTGGGTGTGGGACAAAACATATTGGAAGAAAGCCCAAAACATACACGTCAAATCCATATTTCCCAACCAGTTCTGCTAAATGCAGATTTGCAAAAGGTTAAAAATATGGAAGGACAGGGCTATAGATGCGCTACTCTTGCAAGCCTTTTCCTAGCAGACCACAAGTCGGGAAGACTAACTGAAGCACTCATCAAGCTGTGTAACGAGGCGGAAAAAGCGATCCATGAAGGGAAAAATGTGATCATTATTTCTGACCGAAACAGCACGGAAGAATATGCACCAATCCCCTCTCTATTGGCAATCGGGGCTGTGCACCATCATTTGGTAAAAAAGAAAATCAGAACCAGTGCCGGCTTAGTCCTGGAGTCCGGAGATATTCGTGAAACACATCATTTCGCAACTGCAATTGGTTACGGAGCATCGGCGATCAATCCTTACATGGCATTGGAGTCACTGCTACACATGCATGAAACAGGTGAAATAAAAAATCCCAAAAACCAAAAGAAACTATTCTCAAATTATCAAGCCGCAATAGGAAAAGGACTGCTGAAAGTCCTTTCCAAAATGGGTATCAGTACGCTACAGTCGTACCAAAGTGCACAGATTTTCGAAGCGATAGGATTAGGGCCAGAAGTAATCGAAAGATGCTTCAAGGGCACCATCTCTAGAATCTCCGGTATTTCCTTTGACGAATTGGCAGAGGAAGTGTTAATTCGCCATAGAGCTGCTTACGAGACAGAATCACCGATACTAGAGCAAGGAGGTATTTATCAGTGGAAGAGAAGAGGTGAAAAACACTTGTTCAATCCTGAAACAATTCATCTACTTCAGAAATCTACACGGCTCAATGACTTTGGACTGTACAGAAAATTCGCTTCCAAAATCAACGAACAAAGCAAAGACGCTTTGACTCTAAGAGGCTTATTTGAATTCAAAAAGCGAATCACCGTCCCAATCGATGAAGTGGAACCGGCATCTTCCATTATGAGGAGATTTGCTACAGGAGCCATGTCTTTTGGATCAATTTCTCACGAAGCACATTCTACTTTGGCGATAGCCATGAATAGAATAGGTGCAAAGAGTAACTCAGGAGAAGGAGGAGAGGATGAGATCAGGTTTGCCAAAAAAGAAAATGGAGACTGGGAGCGCTCAGCGATCAAGCAAGTAGCCTCAGGTAGATTCGGAGTGACTAGTAATTATCTCACAAATGCAGCCGAGCTTCAAATCAAAATGGCTCAAGGTGCCAAGCCTGGAGAAGGAGGACAGCTTCCAGGACATAAAGTAGATGATTGGATAGGTAGAGTTAGACATTCCACTCCTGGAGTTGGATTGATCTCTCCTCCTCCCCACCACGATATATATTCCATTGAAGATTTAGCTCAGCTGATTTTCGATTTGAAAAATGCAAACAGAAAGGCAAGAATCAATGTAAAGCTTGTATCTCAAGCAGGAGTAGGTACAGTAGCAGCCGGTGTGGCAAAAGCCATGGCGGATGTAATCCTAATCTCAGGTGCCGACGGAGGCACTGGGGCATCTCCATTGAGTTCCATTCGTCATGCGGGCTTGCCTTGGGAGCTTGGACTGTCCGAAGCGCATCAAACTTTGGTGAAGAACAACCTTCGTAGCCGTGTGGTACTTCAGACCGATGGACAACTAAGAACTGGCCGTGATCTGGCGATTGCCACACTTTTGGGTGCTGAGGAATGGGGGATATCCACTGCTGCGCTTGTTGTAGAAGGATGTATTATGATGAGAAAATGCCATCTGAATACTTGTCCAGTGGGTGTTGCGACTCAAAATCCTGATTTGAGAAAGCTGTTTACAGGCAGTCCAGATCATGTGGTAAATTACTTCCAATTCCTTGTTCAAGATCTAAGAGAAATCATGGCGTCCCTAGGATTCCGTACGGTAGATGAAATGGTAGGACAAAGCAACGTTCTTCAATCTACGGGTCACTTGAATCACTGGAAGTGGGATAAAGTGGACTTGAGTCCTATTTTCCACAAGGTGGAAGTTCCAGATCACGTAGGCATTCACAAGCAAATCGATCAGGAGTTTGAGCTGAAAAGAGTGTTGGATCGCCAATTGATCAAAGCGGCGCATCCCTCTTTAGAGCAAGGTATGCCATCATCAGGCAGCTTCCAGATCAAAAATACCGATAGATCTGTGGGAGCGATGCTTTCCAATGAGATTTCCAAAATCTATGGTAGCCCAGGATTGCCTGAAGACACAATCAATTTCAAATTCACAGGTTCGGCAGGTCAGACATTCGGTGGATTCCTTACCAAAGGGGTCAACTTTGAACTAGAAGGGGAAGCTAACGATTACTTTGGGAAAGGTCTCTCCGGAGGAAAATTGATCGTGTACCCGAGCAGAAATGCCAAATTCGTTCCTGAAGAAAATATTATTATAGGTAACGTCGCATTCTATGGAGCCACTTCTGGAGTAGCATACATCAATGGAAAAGGTGGCGAGAGATTCTGCGTACGAAACTCAGGAGTACAGACCGTCGTGGAAGGAATCGGCGATCACGGATGTGAATACATGACGGGTGGATTAGTAGTCAATCTTGGAGAAATCGGAAGAAACTTTGCTGCAGGAATGAGTGGTGGCATAGCATACATTCTCAAGGAATACATCACAGACATCAATCCAGAATTGGTAGATATTGATATTCTGGGAGATGAGGATTTCAATACGATCAAGACATTTCTCAAAAGACATGTAAAATTGACCAAGTCAGGCTTGGGAACTAAATTTCTTGAAGATTGGGACAAAACCAAAGAGAAATTCATTAAGGTAATTCCGAGAGATTACAAGGCAGTTTTAGAGAAAAGAGCATTAGAACAATCAAAATCATTGGCGTAAAATGGGAGCAAAAGAAGGATTTATTCAATTCAAAAGAGAAACTCCGGTTACCCGTGACGCGAAAGCTAGAATAGGTGACTTCAAGGAAATATATAAGCCATTTTCAGGCGAAAAATTAAATAATCAGGCAGCTCGATGCATGGATTGCGGTGTACCATTTTGTCATAATGGATGTCCTCTGGGTAATGTAATTCCAGATTTCAATGATGCTGTTTACAATAACGAATGGGATCAAGCGATCAAAATATTAAGAAGCACAAACAATTTCCCGGAATTCACCGGGAGAATTTGTCCTGCACCATGTGAGGCTAGCTGCGTATTAGGTATCAATAAAGATCCAGTTGCGATAGAATTGATTGAGAAAAAAATTGCAGAAAAAGCCTATGAACTAGGGCTTATCAAAGTAAATCCTCCAAAAATGCGGACAGGCAAGCATGTGGCCGTGATTGGCTCAGGACCTGCCGGTCTAGCCGCTGCAGATCAGCTTAATCAGGCAGGTCATGAGGTGACGCTTTTCGAAAAGGATTCCAAACCCGGAGGCTTGCTTAGATTTGGGATCCCAGATTTCAAGCTAGAAAAATGGGTGATTGATCGCCGCATCGATTTTATGAAGCAAGAAGGAGTGATATTCTCTTGCGACACAGAAGTTGGCTTCAATATCAAAGCAGAAAACATCCTCAAAAACTTCGATGCTGTTGTACTTTCTACAGGAGCAGGACAACCTAGAGCCTTGAACATCAAAGGTTCAGAAGCAACAGGGGTTCATTTTGCGATGGAATTCTTAGGTCAACAGAACAAGGTAGTGTCTGGCGAGATCAAAGAAAATCCAATCTCAGCAAAAGGAAAACATGTCATTGTAATCGGTGGTGGTGATACAGGAAGTGATTGCATCGGAACATCCAACAGACATGGAGCCGCGTCCATCACCCAACTCGAGCTCCTGCCTAAGCCTCCTCAACAGCGAAACTCCCTGAATCCATGGCCAGAATGGCCTATGACTCTGAGAACTTCCAGTTCACATGAAGAAGGTGCAGAGCGTGTATTCTCTATACTGACCAAAGAATTTGTAGTGAACAAGAATGGTGAAGTGACGGGATTGACCTTGGTCGACCTGGAATGGGTTCATAAAGATGGGCGAATGGTCTTTGAAGAAATTGCCGACACCGAACGCACGGTTCCGTGTGATTTGGCTTTCTTGGCTATTGGCTACACCGGTCCAGCCCAAAATGGATTACTAGAATCATTTGGAGCTAAAACTATGGAGAACACGCTTCCAAAGTCTAAAAATTACCAAAGTACTAACTCAAAAGTGTTCCTGGCCGGAGATATGCGCAGAGGCCAATCTTTGGTCGTATGGGCTATTTCCGAAGGTAGAGAAGCTGCTGTGAAAGTAGATGAGTTTCTGATGGGTGAGTCTAGCCTACCACAGAAAGACGAATCTTTCTTCCAAGTGGAAGAAAAAATAGTAGAGTAAGCGAAGACTAGAAAGCCCTTTCAAAAAAGCAACTCAACAGAAAGCCTTCCGAATTTGGAAGGCTTTCTGTTTTTAATTACCACCAGACTTTCTTCCCTTTCGAGGATCTCGTTCGACCTGAGCATTTGGCCTTCCTCTTTGGCGATCTTTCATTCTTTCCCCCTTGATTTCAGTCCACTTAGCTCTTTGCTCTTCTGTCAAAATAGCCTGAATTTTAGCATCTTGTTCATTCATTTCTGCTCTTTTAGCAGCCATCTCTGCCTTATGGGCTTCTATTTTAGCTTTTCTCTCTGCCATTTCTGCCTCATTTTTTTTAGCATACTCCAGATTGATATCTAAGATTTGCTTCTTTTGAGCATCCGTTAAAGCAAGCTTCTCAGCCATTCGCTCCGTGCTTTTTTGAGCTCTTTCTTCAGCACTTGGTCTTTCTCCTTCTTTTCTCTGGGCAATTGTGCTCAAGCTGATCATTACCATCATGCCTGTAGCGAAAATCCATTTGTTCATGGTGTCCGTTGTTTAGTTACAAGAATTAGACACTACCTGACCCTATCAGTTTAATCAACTACAAAAGAGTTTTTGTTAACAAATCTAAAGAGCCTATTTCTCCTCCGTCAGTTCCTTCCGCTCACTAGGTCTTACTACCTTAGGTTTGATCAGTAGTCTCAGGCTAGGATCAAAACTTAGGTAGTTCCAGGACCAATCCAGAAAAATAAAGACTTTATTTTTGACACCAAGAATTGCCATCAAGTGAACAAATAGCCACGTGAGCCAGGCTAAGACCCCCTGAAACTTAATAAATGGTAAGTCAACCACGGCAAGCTTTCTACCTACAGTAGCCATAGATCCTAAGTCCTTATAGTTGAAAACCTTCTTGTCTTTACCTTCTTCTATTTTGTGTAGATTGTGGGCAAGGCAAACTGCCTGTTGAATTGCTACTTGCGCAACTTGTGGATGCCCTTTAGGGTAAGCGTCCTGAATCATCAGACTGATGTCTCCAAGTGCATAAACACTAGGGCATCCTTTAATTTCTGAATAGTCATCCACGAAAATTCTTCCGTTTGGTGCATAATTATCAGGCTCAAGCCCTCCTATCCTATTTGGCTTAATTCCGGCAGCCCAAAGCAAGGTCTGAGTCTGAATTACCTCCTTATCTGCTAGTATTACCTCATTGCCATTGTAATCTTTTACCATGGTCTTTAGCATCACTTCCACACCAAGATCCTGAAGGTATTTCAATGCGCTTTCCTTAGACTCTTTGGACATGGAACTTAGCAATTCTGAACCAGCCTCGATGAGCACAATCTTCATGTTCTGAAAATTAAGCTCTGGGTAATCCTTCGGCAGCACATTATTTCTCAAATCTGCCATTGCGCCAGCTAGCTCCACTCCTGTAGGGCCTCCTCCCACGATTACCACATTCATCAAAGATTTGCGATCTTCCACTTTCTCTATATTAATGGCACGCTCGTAATTGGAAATTATCCTATTCCGAATATAAAGTGCCTCCGAAACAGTTTTCATGGGAGAGGCAGATTCTTCAATGCTTTTGGATCCAAAATAATTGGTATCTGCACCCATAGCAAGCACTAGGTAGGTGTAATCAAGGTAGCCCATATCCGTATAGATCCGTTTGATTTTTGGATCAAAATGATCCACTTGAGCCATTCGGAAAGTGACATTTTTAGAGTCATGGAATATTTTGCGAAGCGGAAAAGAAATGGCACTTGGCTCCAGCCCAGCTGTGGCTACTTGATAAAAGAGCGGTTGAAACTGATGATAATTATGTTTATCCAATAAAATCACCTGAAACTGCTTATCCATTAACTTCATAGCGAGTTTTAAACCTCCAAAGCCAGCTCCGGCGATTACTACTTTTGGTAAATCTGATTTAGGAATATTTGGCAGCGGTTGAGATAGAAAATCCGACATTGTAAAAATATTTTTAGTGCTTACGATTTACCAGCTATTTGAAGCAGATTACTGATGGGAAATTACCAAATCTTTGCATAGAACTAGTCATTTTTCAGCCTAAACGAAAAGAATTGCTAATTTTACCATGTTAATATTTACAACCATGGGAAGAGCATTTGAATTCAGAAAAGAGAGAAAATTCAAGCGTTGGGACAAAATGTCCAAAGTTTTTACGCGTCTAGGAAAAGAAATCGTAATGGCTGTAAAATCAGGTGGTCCTGATCCCGCTTCAAATCCCAGACTTCGCACCATAATCCAGAACGCAAAGGGTGCCCAAATGCCCAAGGACAGAATAGAAGCAGCGATCAAGCGTGCCTCTAATAAGGACGAGAAAGACTACGAGGAAGTAGTTTACGAAGGGTATGGTCCCTTTGGTATAGCCGTGGTACTGGAGACCTCTACGGACAACATCAATAGAACTGTCGCCAATGTAAGGAGCTATTTCTCCAAAGCAGGAGGATCATTGGGAACTTCAGGCTCTGTAGTCTTTATGTTTGATAGAAAGGCAGTATTCCGCTTCATCAAGGGAGAATTCGACCTAGAAGAACTGGAGTTTGAATTGATTGATTTCGGATTAGTTGATATCGATGAGAATGAAGGCGAAATTTTCGTTTACACCGAGTTTGAGGACTTCGGCACGATGCAAAAAGTACTTGAAGAAAAAAATATAGACCTGATCAGCGCCGATTTTCAGCGCTTCCCATCTACACTTACCGAGCTCGATGAAGAGCAGGAAGAGATTATCCATAAGATGATCGAGAAAATGGAAGAAGATGATGATGTAAACCAAATTTTCACAAACATGGCCTAGGTAACCCCTAGGTCTTTTTATGCTATGAATTTCCCCAAAAGAGAAAATTTTCAGGCTACAGAAAAGCCCCTAGTAATTGTTGGAAGTAAAAATCCTGTTAAAATTGCTTGCACTGACTCTGCATTTACAGAAGCTTTTTCCAGTGGTTTTGTAGTGAATGGTATCACTGCCGCTTCCCAGGTTTCTGATCAACCAAAAGGAGAGGAAGAAACCTACTTAGGGGCCAGAAACCGTGTGATCAA
The DNA here is from genome assembly GCF_035156415.1 of Algoriphagus persicinus. Taxonomy (NCBI): domain Bacteria; kingdom Pseudomonadati; phylum Bacteroidota; class Cytophagia; order Cytophagales; family Cyclobacteriaceae; genus Algoriphagus; species Algoriphagus persicinus. The sequence goes on along the minus strand of NZ_JAYEEY010000001.1, from coordinate 237,198 downwards.
TGCTAAAACTAGCTTCCCAGAAGCAGATTATTGGGTAGGAATAGAAGGCGGTATTGGAGAAGACGTACGAGGAATGTATGCTTTTGCTTGGATCTATATCGAAAACAGATCCGGCCTTCATGGCATATCAAAAACAGGTTCATTTTACCTTCCTGAAGCAATAGCCAAATTGATTCATTCGGGAATGGAGCTTGGGGCAGCAAATGACACATTTTTTGCGCAAGAAAATTCTAAACAAAATGGGGGAGCTGTAGGAATTCTTACGCGTGGGGCAGTTTCAAGGCAAACCTATTATAATCAGGCAATTGTCCTTGCGTTGATTCCCTTTCTCAATAAGGCTTTATTTTAAACAAATAAATTTGTTCAATTTTTTTGCTAAAGTCTCATCTAATCGAAAAAAAATTGATTATCATTGAATAATTGAAATTAAAACCTTTGATTTATCCAAATGGATCGGAATATTACAATTATCCTTAGGATATCAATAACAGTAAAAGTTGCTTAAATCACCCTTTCCATTAAGTAGCTATAGACCTCTCTTTCGAGAGGTCTATTTTTTTAAATTCTTTAGGAAATTATCCAATGCTACCCTCCAATTCTGGTCAGCATCCCATTCTGGACCAATATAAAGTTCTTCCCGTACGAGGAGTTTGATGTAATATTTAACCACAATCCGAGAAGCCGACTCATCAGTTTTCGGCTCAAGCCCCATACTTCTCATCAAATCGGCTTCTCTACCTTCCACTTTCATCAGCAGAAATTGCACTCTGTCACGAATCAATTCCTGCTCAGACTTTGCCTCTGTAAGCCAAGCTATCTGATAGGGGTATTCTTGCTTCAGTACCTGCTCGATTCCAGCTTTCTGAGCAGCCTGCTCCGCCATTATAGCGTCAGAAGACTTCCCATACCTATCGTATGTAAAATTGCTAAGCAGGCCTGTTTGCGCAGATGAGCCTTCCATCGGAATGCCCAATTTGAATACATCAAGATTAAGAGGGTTTGTGGCAAGAAATTTCTGGCTTGAGGAAGATTGGGTGGTGCTGATAGTCAGGAACTCCGGCACATCCAATACTAGGAGATTATGTGAAGGCTGATTCTCTCCTATCCGTCCAAACTCGCGAGTGGCAGCTCCAATATCAGCTGCACTTACTCCAAATAAGGCTGAAGTAGTTATGATTTTCCCGTCGCCTGAGAAGGGGCCTACATGAATACTCATCTGATTATTTTGCCTTGTGACTAAAATAATATTTTTCACCAACCGCTGCTGAAAAGTCTTAGCATAATCTTCCTGAACCGCTTCGGACAGCGCTACTTTCTCCAATTCAAAATAAGCTACCGGATCAGCCCCAGCCCGGACAAGTGAATGATGCACGCTATCTGCCACTTCCGTCCAAGTCATCACTGGCCTGGCACTGGGATCAGTAGAGACAAACACCACTGATTTGCCATCAAAAAATGACTGAGGTAGGCTGCCTTGGGCTGATACCAACTCAAGTTTTACTAAAAGAATAAAAATAAGTAGGATATAATATTTCATGAATTCAGAGGTGTGATCCATTAAGCTTATTAATTTTACCAATATACATAACGCAAAATACTTTCCTTGATGCAACTCACAATCAAAAATGCTCTAAGTTGTTTATTCTTCTTATTGATTTTTCAAGTAAATGGGCAAAGTATTGCTAGCAAAAGTCTCCTTGAAAATATTAAGTATTTGTCATCTGATGAGCTAAATGGCCGAAAAACAGGCAGTGAAGGAAATGCTATGGCACGTGCTTTCATTTTGGATCAATTCAAGAGTATAGGACTTGAAACTCAATATTCTGATTTTCAGCAGCACTTTAGTTTTGAAAATAGGAGAGAGAACAAGAGCTATAAAGATGCAGTAAATGTAGTAGGATTTGTAGCTGGAAGTGAATCGAGAAAATTGATTGTATTTACAGCACACTATGACCACATAGGTGTAGGTAGAGCAGATACCGAAGGGGATACCATCTACAACGGAGCAGACGATAATGCCTCAGGAATAGCTGCAATGATAGAACTAGCAAAGTATTTTAAGAAAAACCGACCCCAGCATTCTATGATGTTCGCCGCCTTAGATGGCGAGGAGTTGGGACTACAAGGAGCAAAAGCATTACTAAAAGACTTCCCATTTCCCTTGGAGCAAATCGTCCTAAATATAAATATGGATATGATTTCCAGAAATGAACAAGGCGAATTATATGCCTCTGGCACCTACTACTATCCTAGCTTTAAGTCAATAATTGAAAAAGTAACCATAGGATCTACCCCAAAATTGCTATTTGGACATGATGAACCAAACACTGGCAGAGATAACTGGACCCAATCATCCGATCAAGGTGCCTTCTTCGATGTACAGGTTCCCCATATTTATTTCGGTGTAGAAGATCATGTCGATTATCACAAGCCAAGTGATTCTTTTGAAAATATTGATGAGCAATTTTATATCCATGCGGTCAATCTTATCTTGAAGTGTACCTTAGCATTGGATGCAGAATTGCCCAAAGAGTAAGGCTTACTCTTTTCATTGATTCACATCTTACTTACATTAGATTTTAAAGCACGCTACTCACGCGAAATTTTGGCTAAACCAGACTTTATCACCAGGCTCTTGATATGGAGGCTCAGACACATGAGCAACCAGACCTTTATCCTTATCCTCAGCGGAATAATAGGAATACTATCTGGCCTAGCGGCAGTAATACTGAAACAAAGCGTACATACTATCCAGCATTTTCTTACAGAAGGATTTTATAAAGAGTATGCTAATTTTCTATACATAATTTATCCCCTGATAGGTATTTCTGCTGCATATCTTTTGGGTAAATTCATTTTCAAAGATGGGGGTGGCCACGGAATTCCAGATATTCTTTTTACTATTTCCAAGAAACATAGTCTCATCGCTAGAGTAAAGACCTATAGCCGTGTATTTACCTCAGCCATCACAGTAGGTTTTGGTGGCTCAGTTGGCCTTGAGGCTCCTATGTTGGTAACTGGATCGGCTATTGGATCAAATGTAGGCTCCCTAGTACATCTCAATGCAAAAAAGAGAACGTTGTTGATAGGCTGCGGTGCCGCAGCCGCCATATCTTCCATATTTGGTGCGCCTATTGGCGGAGTGATTTTCGTCATTGAAGTAATTCTGATGGAAATAAGTACGGCAAGCTTTATTCCGCTGCTGATTGCATCTGTGACAGGTTCCCTGACCTCAATGATCCTGATCGGAAAAGACTCAGTATTTAATTTCAAACTGACCGATACCTTTCAGGCTTCACATATGCCTTATTACTTACTGTTGGGTATTTCATGTGGCTTAGTTTCATTGTATTTCAGTCACGCTGTGAGAAAAACAGAATCTCTGATGGAAGGCTTAGAAAGCCAAGCATTAAGAATACTATATGGGGGAGCTATATTGGGAATCATGGTTTTCTTCCTGCCTCCAATCTATGGTGAAGGGTATGACACGCTCAATACATTAATAGAAGGAAACTCGAGTCAATTACTTGAAAAAAGCCCTTTCTTCTCGATTATTGAGAATCCTTATTTGATCATCATTTTCCTCGCATTTATAATCCTAGTGAAGCCCATTGCATCAGCAGTTACTCTTGGTGCAGGAGGCAGTGGAGGTATATTTGCACCTTCGCTCTACGTAGGGGGAATTTTAGGCTTTCTATTCGCATATTCCAGCAATCTTTTTGATTTTACAATCCCCCTTCCACTTGCTCACTTTACCTTAGTAGCCATGTGTGGTGTAATGGCCGGAGCTCAGCATGCACCACTTTCGGCCATATTCCTAATAGCAGAAATCACCGGAGGCTACGAGCTATTCATTCCTCTGATGTTTGTCTCTGCTATCTCCTATGTGACGAAAACAGCCTACCAGAAAGACAGTATCTATATGATACAACTGAAGGAAAAAGGAAGACATCTTCCAGAATCTAAAGATCAGGAGCTCTTGGAACTCATCTCAATTACCAATGTGATTGAACGAGACTTATTACCAATCCATCCTGATTCGAAATTGAAAGATCTAATAAGTCTGGTGAAAATATCTAAGCGCAATATTTTCCCCGTAGTAGATGAACATATGGCTTTGCGCGGGATAGTAACCTTGGACGATATCCGTGACATCATGTTTGATCGAGCAATGCAGGACAGTATTCTTATTAAAGAGCTAATGCATAGTCCTCCCGAAATCCTATTGGCTACTGAGAATATGCAAAAAGCCATGGAAAAATTTGAGCATTCCGGAGCGTGGAACCTCCCTGTAATCGAAGATGGCAGGTATTTGGGCTTTGTATCCAAGTCAAGAATCTTCAACGCATACCGAAAACACCTGATCAAACAAAGGCAGGATTAATCGAATTAAGAAGAAAATTTGGAAGGAGAATTTATCCACCTTTTTTCACAACCTTTTTTAGTGCTTTTTTTAAGTTAGGCTTCTTTATCCACAAAATCACCTTTAAAATTCACCCCGTAAATAGCTGTTATACTGATGATTAGCAACTTAGTGTTTATAAGTGTGGATAAATTATCTAAAATGTGGATAAAAAACACTTGTATTTTTTAAACTGCAAATGGAGCCACTAAACAAAGATTTTGTAAATGTTAATTCACCAACTAACTCGTCGAAATGCAAGTTTTAAATTGCCCGATATCGTTCAGTTCTAAAAGAAAATTTTGTGTGCCCAGTTTTGAAAATCAATTTGGGTAAATTAAAAGCTTACGAAAATTAAATTTTAAGCGATCTTCTTATTTTAGCATCAAATAATCCAATTTTAACAGCACAAATCCAACCACTAAATACCCATACCAATTGGCGCGAGATTGTTCATCTGTCTGAGAATCCAAGCCTGCCTCCCTAGGATATAGGAAGTTGGCTTGGCTGCTGACCATCTTCTAGGATTTGGGAGTACGGCAGCAATCATGGCTGCCTGATTGCGATTGAGCTTGGAGGCAGGCTTTGTATAAAAGGCTTGAGAAGCCGCCTCTATTCCATAGATTCCATCACCCATTTCTATCACATTTAGGTAAACCTCCATGATACGCTCTTTCGACCAGATCAACTCCACCAACACAGTGAAATATGCCTCAAATCCCTTTCTTATATAACTTCTGGATGGCCATAAAAAGACATTCTTAACGGTCTGCTGAGTAATCGTACTTGCTCCTTTTATCCTTTTCCCCTTTTTATTGTTTTCCCATGCCTTTTCCATCGCTTCCATGTCAAACCCATTATGATCCAGGAATTTCTGGTCTTCCGAAGCAAAAACTGCCTGCGGCGCATTCTTCGAAATTTCACTGATTGGAACCCAGTCTTTTCGAAGTCGGACTTCTTTCTCAGAATCAAACGCCTGCTCAAAAAACCGAATCACCATTAAAGGAGTAATTGGCACTGGAACAAAACGGTAGATAACTGTCATGCCCACAGAAATGATAAAAAACCACAGGATTGTTTTCCAAATCAATCGCAAAAACCAACTAAAACCCTTCATAATAGACTGTTATACTGTGGCATTTATCTGTACAAATTGATAGAAAAAGACAGCATTCTCCTCGTTAGAAATAGAATCAAGATCTTTCTCCATTGCCAAGATATCATCTTCAGAAACCAATCCTGCGTCTCGCAAACCTGGCCCGGCACTTTTCATCAAACCCTTCCAATACTGTACGATCTTACTAAGTTCCTCAGGGTCTCGTTGATCCAGATGAAATCCTCCATGAAATAAGTTAATTTCTTTGTACCCAGTTCTCATTAAAAGATTCCCCAAATTCGCACCAATGTCAGGATTACCCCCCAAAGATATCTGAAGATCATTATAATCCTTGTAGTATTTTGTCAACCCTCGCAGTGGAGGGTAAAAGTAAAAACTGGAATTGAAAACCTCGGTAAACCACAGTTTCGCATTTGGAAATAGAAAAGGCTTAATCCTTTCCAATACCCGGTATGCTTCAGGAATATGCTCCAATGCCCAGCAAATAAAAACCGAATCAAAGCTGTCATCAAAATCAAGCTGAGTCGCGTTTTGACATACATAACTCACTCTATCTCCGGCAAAAGCTAAGTTCTGTTTTGCTCGGTCAAGTTGGGTTTGGGAATTATCGACACAGGTGATCTTCAGCTCAGGAAATAGTCTTAGCAAAGTCTCCGTCTGTGCACCCACGCCCGAACCGATTTCAAGTAGCTTTTTACATCCTGAGAAATCTATACGAGAATAAATAAGTGAACCCAACACCCCAGCCTGATCCATCAGTCTCTGTTGCTCTTCGGGAATGAATCCGTGTAAGTATGCTGCCATTTGCTAGCGAAAATATCAATAAAAGAATGAAAGCTCCAAGAAGTGCTCTCATCAGGGATTAGACTTCTTTTTTAAGATTACTGGTTCAGAAAATTTAGATGCCACACTCTCCATGAAATATTTAAGTTTTTCGTAGTGCTCTGCAGGAATCAACGGAATTTTGACTTCAACTCTTGCCGTTATTTTCAACATATTATCCATCATGGTCGGTGAGTACATAAAAGTTACATAACCGCCATCAATGGTAAAACTTTCCTGAAGTGGATAATCATCGATTTCATATCCCTCTGGGATTAGAACATTGGTATTGTAGGTCTCCGAAAAAGCATATTCAAAATCAACTGGAAACATGCGAAATTCCTCTGAAAATGGGTTTTCTGAAAACGAAGAGAACCTCATCGGCCTAAATAAAATCATATCACTATTCGCCGACTCAGGATAAGTTACCTCGTAATTTACTGTGTAGAAGTTTTTCTCTTGCAGCGCATCATCGATTTTGAAGTTACTGATTTCAGTGTGATCTTCTTCTTTGAATAATTTATCCAATGATTCACTTTTCCTCCTTTTGGTATCCACCACATGTGCCATTTCTAGCCCTTTGTAAAAATAATTCCTGTAGGAGCTTTGCCTCCATAGCTCGCCTGAATCATTCACACTCACCTGACTAAAATAGACGGTATTGGAATTGTGTCGGATATCAATTGGGATAAGCTTGCTCTTTTCCTTTTGCAAAAAAAGTCCACCGGCAACGTGCTTGTCGAGATCGACATATCCAAAGGGAGCCATCAAGTCTGTGAGGTCTAAGAATTGTAGAGACCCATCAAGCTCAGTCAGCAGAAGAACTTCGTCAAATTGGTTAAGGAAAGGATACTGAACTAACTCACTTCTTCCATAGCCTTTGCTCCCTATCAGCACTGGATCGCATTTTATTCCCATGGACTTGAGGATTCCCATAAGTGTCAGCATCAATTCCACCGGTGTCCCTACTTTGCTTTTTAGCAGCTGATTTAGGGTTTGCTTTGGATAAATCCAGTCTTCCCCTTTTATCACATAATTATCCCTAAGGAAATAATATGCCTTTTCTGCTTTCTCTTTTTGGGAAGCTCCAGACAAATCAATGGTTAAGGCTTCCTTTTCTATTGGATTACTCCGGTAAAATCCTTTCTCTGTATAATAGGAGATCATATCATCCCCCAGCTCCTCCCAGGTGTTCATAACTTTTTCCCACTCTACACCCGCAGTAGATGAACGAACTTGGTATTGGGTTAGCTGAAACTCTATCCGATCCACATAATCGCGGTAGTTTTTCATGAAAGGCTCCTCTTTGAGAGAATACTGATTTCTCAACGTCCAACTATAGGTTCCATTGGAATCCGCCTTTTCTACCTTAGCCGCATAGTTAATTCCCTGGCCTATTGTCCGGTATTGCAAATAGGGCGTCATAGTAATCTGATATTTGCTAAAAAGTGTAGGAATGTTGTTTTGAAACGTCCAACCATCGATGAATGTGATATTCTTATCGGTCTTCTTGTATGTGTATTCTATAATTGATCCCACCTGTATGCTGGGAAATGAAATACGAACTTCTTGATAGCCATCACGCACTGCGACATCAAAAATGCCTTCTTTCTCTACTTTTACCTCTTCCGCTTTCCCATCTTGGTAGTTTACTGTTTGGGCTTTCAACCCGCTGATTTCTTCATATCGCTTATCACCAACGTAATACCGAATACGAACATCTCCATATTGCTTTCCTGCTTCAGCCAATATTTTCATCCGAACGAAATAAGTGGTCTCAAAAACATTCCCAAAAAACTTTGATTCTCCCTGAGTCATCAACAGCACTGCTGGTGCATCTGGCTCGAAAGGAACCTCACTGAGATTAATTTCCATTTGATTCGCTTGCCCCAGCTTAGCTGTTTGGGAAAACACCGAAAAGGAAAGAAACAAAAGGGCGAGCATAAGGAAAGTACTATTCATAGGTACTTGCGGTGGTTGATTTAGTGAAATAGTAAGTCTTGGTACACGAAGCGTTAATGCGTTTCAGAAGTTCTGATCTCTCATTCTTACTCATTTCTTCGTCCAACTTGATTTGGATCTCTCTAGTGACCATGAGGTTTCTACCATCCAGTACTGTTTTTAAAGAAATCTCCACTCCCTGTTCTGTGAAAATCATTTCCTCACTAGCATTTTCAAGCTGAAGGGCCACTGGGAATTCTATTTGGTACTCATCACGTTGATTTAACGAATTGTTCTCCAACATTTCTAAAGTTATTTTTCCGAGAAAAGGTTTTAGCAGGGTACGTTTGGCAGTGTTTTGAACAAACTTCTGGAGAAATCCATTGTAGGCAACCTCGGCTTTTAGGAGAGAATCTACATGACCTACCTCCAATTCAAACGCTTTGATGATTAAACCAGAGACTGGAGAGTTGCTATTGAAAAAGTCACGCTGCTGACGCGTGTCCCAATACTTTTTGACATCAAGTAAATCTTCTGCAAAATTGCCCTGTGCATTGATTTTGGTGGCAATAGTCGCATTTCCCTGAGAATCAATTTTAACCTCATTTGTACTATGTATGGTATTCCATTCCGTCGAAGTGTATGCAGGAGTCTTGGTAAGGTAGCCACCCTGTTCATTGGTAACCAACACATATCTATTCTTAGTAAACTCTCCTAGAAAGCCAGGAGGAAGGGAATTGGATGTACATTCCAGCCAAACCGGGCTTTTTCCATCTTCCAAAGGCACCTGCAAGATCACATGGTTAAATTGATTTGATGGCAGGTCTGCCTCTATTTTCCTTGAATTTCTCCCTGCGTGCACCAGCGTATAATTTGAAGCTATCCCCACTGATTCCAGCATGGCCTTCATAAGATTAGTCAATCCTTTGCAATCACCATAAGAATACTTCACCACCTCAGCAGCAGGCATTGTCTGCCATCCCCCTATTCCTAACTGAATACTCACGTAGCGGTAGTTTTTCTGAAGGTACTCGTAGAGAATCACTATTTTTTCATAGTCCGTCTCCGCAGTGGCAACCATGGCTTTAATATCTGCTACAAAGTCTTCCGCAAGCACATTTCTACCACTATTTAGCCGATATTGCCATGAAGCCAAGCCCGACCAATCTTCCATTTTTCCTTCATACTCCCCGACTTGAAATGCAACTGGAGCAAGTAGTAATCTATGATCATCCTCGGCTTTCATGTCTGGTGTTTGAATTGGCAAACCTTCTTCTGTCCAAGTAATCTGCATTTTCCCATCAACCATTTTCTCCTCTCGGGTTCCCTTCAAATTCAACTCCTTGTACCTGAGGCCTAGTTCAATAGGATATATGACCGTGAGTACAGACTTATTTAACTTTTGATTGTATTGCGGCAGAGGTGTCCAAGGCCTATAATAAAAATTGTTTTTCTGCTTAGTCTCAATCTTGATAGTAACTTGGATTGGGAATTTGCCACTTCTTATTTCATAATATTTGTGTCGGTTATCATCGAAAATATTGGAGCTAGAATGGATTGATGCATCTGACATATTACGAATTCTTGCTTTTTCAATGGTCTTCCCGGTAAGGGGGTCTACTATTTCTAGCTCAAAGTTTAAGATCTCATTAAACTTATCGTAGAAAATTGAGGTGTAAGCATGAGAAAGACCTTCCGCTGAGAGTATGAGGATCTTTTGCTCTATTTTACTTATCACTTCATAGGAATCAGTTATCTCTAGCTTCGTGTGTTCTGAAATAATGGAATAAACAGGGGGTAAATCCTTCTTTGAGATAGAGTCTGGTGGAAATTGAAAACCAAAAAATAAATGGGCTGCTAAAAGCAATGCAAGCATATAAATATCAAGAATAAATGGCTGCAAAGTATCTAGTTTTTTGATAAAACTAAAGCCCCATTAAAAAAAATTTTGATCTAAAATGCTCCTGTTTTCAAGTTTAAATTTCTCAGACCTGTGCAACTATTTCCCTTGTAATTTTCGTCAAATCTTCCCTAATTTGGTTTGTTACCAAATAAATAACGAATGCCTCCAGTAATCATCGGTAGTTTTGAAGAGTTTGAGCAGCACCATGGACAGAGCCTAGGTACATCCGAATATTTCCAGATCACTCAGGAACAGATTAATATTTTCGCCGAGGCTACCCATGATCATCAGTGGATTCACACAGATCCTACACGTGCAAAAGCAGAAGGAGCATTTGGAAATACCATCGCACACGGCTACCTCACGCTGAGTATCGTGCCGCACCTCTGGGAGCAAATAGTGGATGTAAGAAATCTGAAAATGATGATCAACTACGGTATCGAATCGCTGAGATTTGCAAATCCTGTGCTGGTGAATAGTGAAGTACGCTTGGTCGCCAAGCTTAAAAATGTAGCGAATCTCAGAGGAACTGTCAAAGCTGAAGTAGAGGTAACACTAGAAATCAAAGATCAAAAAAAACCGGCCTTCACCGGTGTTCTGATCTTCCTATATCACTTTCAGTAATACAAATCACAAGCACCCCCTCCTAAATAATTAGAGGAGGCGCTTGTGCTTAATCCAATCGATTTCGCTCTTCAGAGCTTCCTGAATTACTTTTTACCCGGAAGCTTTCTCCTTTGGAGAAGTTGTATTTCAGTGTAAACCTTACACCCTGATTGCTACGGTACTGTCGGAAATTGGTATCTATTGCCGCAAAGTCAATGTTCGCCTTTATCACCTGAGTACGGAATAAATCTGTTCCATTCACGGACAACGTGATTTTGTCTTTCATGATAGATTTGGTGACACCGGCATCCACCCAGCCAAATCCGGCTATCTCTCCTTGTCCCCAAATCTGCGGACCGATGTATATCCCCATTACTTCCACCTTAAATCCCAACGGTAAGGTTAAGTTGTGCTGAGACCGAACCATAAAAGAGGTGTTTGAATTATCAAGAAAATCATCCCCAATTAGCGTTTTATTTCGGTTGTAATTCACCTGAACCATATTAGAAGTAGCCCACCACTCTTTGATATCTACTGGGATGATCCCTCTGAAGTTTGCATTACGGGTTTTGTCAAAATTATCCGAATAGGTAGTCGTAGTTCGATCTTCTTCATTTTGTACGAATACTTGCATAAAGGCATCTTCAGTCTCGCTGTAGCCCAATGTGAATTGGTAAACTCCCTTCACGACTTGATTCATCTCGAAATTGTTTGAATACTGAGGCTTCAGGTTCGGATTACCGGTCTCCATAGTCAGTGGATCGATGTAATAAACAAATGGATTCAACAATCGATAATTCGGTCTGGTGATCCTCCGGTTCACATTATAGACAATCTGGTAGTTATCACTGATCTTATGCTGCAAGAAAGCACTTGGAAATAGATTGAAATACTTTTGCTTGTTCACCTGATTAAGCGTTACAGAATTGCCCGTGATGTCTGAATGCTCTCCTCTAAGACCTACCTGATAGGAAAGTTTCTCAGAGAATTTCCCCTTATATGAGAGGTAAGCTGCAAGGACATTTTCATTATAGATAAAACTGTTACTACTAGGGTCTGGTACAAAAGGTCCTTCCTCTTGAGATTTGCTCAGATTAAGATTATTATCCGACTTCACCCAGCTGCCTTTCACTCCCGTCTCAATGGTATTTCCTTTTCCTACTGGTTTTACAAAGTCAACTTTTGCAGTGAAAATATTATAATACATATCGTTCAGCGTTAAGATTTTACTATCCATCCCATCTGAGGTATTTACTCCTACCCACTGCATATTTGTCAGTAAAGACTCACTGTCGGAATTCATCCGAGTGAAGTCTAAGTCTGAGCTGATCTTTGTTCCCAAGGTATCCAGCTTGGCATCGTAATGAAGGTTGGCAAAGATTCGATTTCCTGTTCCTTTTGCATCATTTTTGGAATCCAAATAGCTGACCTCTGATACTCCTGGAGTGATAATATCTGTCAAAGACTTGTTATCATTTTTATCATGAAAGTCCGATGCCTGTACATTTATTGCAATGTTCTGCTTCTCGTTAATCTCGTAATTGGCCGCTCCGTTAAAGAACAAGTTTTTATTTCTCGTAGTGATCCTTGATTCTTGGCTGAAATTTGAAATCCCTTCGAGTAAATCGAAATTTCTGTTAATTTCCAAATCATTGAAATTACCGTAGTGATTATAGTTCAAATTAGCATTGGTACTCCACTTTCCTTTTTTCACATTCAAAGACACCCCTGTGTTGGGCATCCATTGTCCATTATACAAGGCTCCCGCTTGGATATTTCCAAACATCCCATCCACGGTATTTTTCTTAAGCTTAATGTTAATTACGCCGGCAGAACCCTCCGCATCAAATCTCGCTGATGGATTATTGATCACTTCGATGCTTTTGATATTATCTGCTGGCATCGCACGAAGAAAGTTGGCAAGATCTGTGGCACTCATGTAAGTCATTCGATCATTGATCATGACGGTGACCCCAGTGCGCCCATTCAGGTTGATTATTCCATCCTGATCCACATAGATTCCAGGCGATCTACCAATTACGTCAAGGGCTGTGGAGCCTTCTGCCATTACGGTCCCTTCCACGTTTATTGTAGTCTTATCAGGTTCGATGATGATCTCTGGCCGCGATGATTTCACTGTTACCTCATCCAACCCCGTCATTTCGTCTTGGATAGGCACTGCTCCGAAATCTTTCTTCAATCCTGGGGCGAGTTCAAAAACAGCTGATTCAAAAGAAGTGAATCCGATGGAAGAAATGACTAATTTGACTTTGGCAGTCTTAGTGGATTCTACAAGGAAATACCCATTTTCATCAGATACAGCTCCGTCCACTAGATTACCACTAGTGGCATCTATCAATGCCACATTTGCGTAAGGCACCGGCTGCTCATGTTGGTCTGTAATTGTACCGGTAATCTGGCTGACATCCTTGGCCGCTAGATTACTTACCCCCAGTAGGTAGGTCAAAAGTGTTAAAAAAAGCAAGTTGGTAGTTTTCATTTCAATAGTACTTTGTATGTCTGTATGAACCCCCTATTGAAAATGAAATGCCAAGGCTTTAAAATCCGCTCAAATTAGCTTTAAAAACTGTTTTTAGGAACATACAAAAAAATGTCTGTATCGAAACCGTACACTAATATTTCACCTTTGAACAAAAAAAATCCCTGAACAGCTGTCCAGGGATCCTATATTATACTAAAGAAGCTTACTTTTTCAAAGCTGCTATGTAATTCGCATTTGCTTGTTCCCAATTGATCACATTCCAGAAAGCTGCAATGTAGCTAGGACGCATATTCTGATAATTCAAGTAATAGGCATGCTCCCATACATCCAGTCCGATGATTGGCGTTCCTTTGATTTCAGATACATCCATAAGTGGATTGTCCTGATTTGCTGTAGACACAACTTCAAGCTTATCTGCTGCTGTGATAATCAACCAAGCCCATCCTGAACCGAACCTTGTAGCTGCTGCCTTGTTGAAAACTTCTTTGAACGCGTCAAAGTTACCAAACTTAGCATTGATTGCATTAGCCAACTCACCAGTGGGAGCTCCGCCACCAGTGGGAGACATGATCTTCCAGAAAAGGCTGTGGTTATAATGTCCACCACCGTTATTTCTTACTGCTATATTAGATCCTGCTACTTTAAGCAGCTCTTCGAGAGATTTGCTTTCTAGGTCAGTTCCTGCAATTGCGTTGTTAAGGTTAGTTACATATCCGTTGTGGTGCTTGCCATGGTGTATTTCCATAGTTTTAGCATCAATGTGTGGTTCCAAAGCCGTGGTGGCATAGGGTAAAGATGGAAGTTCGAAAGCCATATTGTTTATATTTTAAGGTTAAAAGATTGATTAAAAATCCTATGAATAATATGCTTTAGCAACCAAGGCAAGGTGAAAAAGGTTCTCAAGGAATCAATTTCCTTTCATTTTCTAAGTTTTTTGAAAAATTCCAATAGGAACTGTTCGGATTCTAGCGCAAGATTTCCCGAAAAGACCTTAGTCTTAGGATGCAAAATCCCCGGATTGCTTTGCAAATATCCTCTTTTGGGATCAGATGCTGCATAATGGATTTCGCCGATCTGGGACCAAAAAAGTGCTCCCCCGCACATCACACAGGGCTCCAAAGTCACGTAAAGCCTACATTCATTTAAATATTTTGCCCCCATGTAATTAGCGGCAGAAGTGATTGCAAGCATTTCAGCATGAGCAGTTACATCATTGAGCTTCTCTGTCTGATTATACGCCTTAGCAATGATTCTATTTTTGGATACTATCACAGCACCTACAGGAATCTCCCCCTCTTCAAAAGCAATTTTTGCTTGCTTCAGGGCTTCTTTCATGAAGTACTCGTGGCTGTAAAGTTCTATTTCCAAAACGGCCTAGAAAAAGTCTAAGATTTCGTTTCTCACGCCATCATTGATGATGAATGCAAGAATCAGGGATACCACTAATCCAATGAAAGCTTTCGATACATCGTTTCTGGCCATTTTAAACGCTCTGAAGAGCCAGGCATTTCTCTTTTCCGCCTTCGCATGCTTGCCGAGCGCAATCGCTATTTCTCTTCCTCCTAGTAAGCCTATAAATACCCAAGTAGTACTCATCGGTACATTGCTATAAAGCTTAAAGTAGAACAGGATAATCGCATACACAAAATCAACTATCGTAGCTGCTCTCACATCTGTCACGCTTGTCTTCTCATTGACGATGCCTTGGATTTTGTCTCCTTTCATATAGAAAAGGAAGCCCAGCCCGATAAACACAAAACCCGCATAAACACAGAATTCTACCGCTCCCAACTGTCTGGGAAGAAACACTGCTATATTTGCGGCATCCTGCATGATCCATACTGCCCAAAGTGTCCCTGAAGTAATCCACTGCAAATAGATCCAATAGGGAGCAGGCTTTCCTTTAAGGTAATTCCTGACAAAACGCTCAAGAACAAACCATACTGCAATTGCAATAGAAAAAGCCAATAAGTAGCCCACAAAGCTCTTAAACATGACATCCACGATGGTTCCTGCTTTATATGTGAATACATTGAGTAGGAGAAAAGTAGTAGAGACCGGCATCCTCAGCCTAGTCATAATAAGCAAGACAATAGGAGCAGCAAGCTGAAGGAAAACAAAGCTCGTAGGTGCTTTGTCCAATCCCGGGACGCTCAAGCGTTCATAACTCACATCACCATTATAAGTAAACCAGCTGTAGGTGACTGTACCCACAAAAATCAACCCCATAAAAAGCCATAACCAATACCACTTCTTGTTGTGATTAGATGCGATAAATGTTCCGATGGTCTGGATACTATCATTTGCAATTGCAGAATACGCAGCCAATGCAAACCCAAACCACATTGCGGCGTAGGTGTATGGAGTAATTACTGCAGCGATTGAAATTAGAACACAGATGACTATAAGAAAAGATTTCTCCTTCTTAGTAAAATCGAACAATGAATAGGCTCCCTTGGATAGCTTATCCTGGTTAATGTTTTGGTCTATTTTTTTCTTGGCCATCATTTGGCTTTTGGTCGGTCGCGCAAAATTAAAGAAGATATACTTCTAACCATATTATCAAATTGTTAAGTATGAACAATCCCGCTTCAAAAAGATAGTTTCGCCTTGTTTTTCGCAAAAAAATTTCAACTTTTGCCCAATATTTTATCGAAAATTTGGATACTAGGATCATTATCTCCTACCTAATAAATCCTTAATTCTCAGGTATTATAATAACTTCTCAATCTAGTAGATGGAAAGCCTAGAGCTGGAAAAAGACAACATAAATAAGACTAAAAGCTATCTGATGATGCTTTTGGCACTACTGCTATTCATCTTTGCTATTGATTTACTCACCGTGGCCATGAGTCACCTGAACAGCAATGTAGCAGAAAGTATTTTGATGGCTACAAGAAACCCCTTTGTCAGTCTTTTCATTGGGTTACTAATGACTGCGCTTATTCAGAGTAGTTCCACTGTGACTGCCAGTGTAGTAGCTGTGGTTGCCTCTGGAAATCTTAGCCTAGAACAAGCAGTACCCATGGTAATGGGAGCTAATATCGGAACCACCTTAACCTCTACGCTAGTTTCTCTTTCCTATATTATGAATAAGAAACAATTCAAGCGCGCACTCTCTGCGGGAATGCTACATGATATTTTTAACATCTTTACAGTTATAGTTTTATTACCATTGGAAGTCTATTTTGGCTTTTTATCAAAGATTGCTATCAACATTGCGCACCTGTTCATACCAGACGAGACCTATTCTGGCCATATAGTTTACAATAAAGTCTTTACCAGACCGATCACCGAATGGATCAGTACCACGATAGACATCCCTTTTTTGACAATGATTCTATCGATTTTCCTGGTTTTTGCAGCAATCAAAATTTTGTCAACCTCAGTTTATAAAGCCTTCGTGATCAATAGCTTTCATGATATCAATAAGCTGATATTCAAAAATACCTACATGTCCTTTATTTATGGTGTTTTTTTTACTGCCGCCGTACAATCAAGCACTGTGACCACCTCGCTGGTAGTTCCATTAGTGGCTAATAAAAGAGTGTCAGTAAAGAAGTCCTTTCCTTTCATCATTGGAGCCAATATTGGGACCACGATCACAGCAGCGATTGCTGCGATATACAAAACCGAGGCGGCTATTGCCTTAGCGATTGTCCACTTCCTATTCAACTTTATAGGAGCATTGATTTTCCTGCCTTTTCCTACCTTGAGAAATATCCCCGTGTCATTAGCTTTATATATGGGCAGTAAATCAGTCAAAAGTAAATTCTTGGGTTTTGCCTATATTCTTTTGACCTTCTTTATCATTCCATTTTTACTGATTTATTTCAGTAAGGAATGAGTATTTCTCCAAGAATCCATTAAATATTTAGCTGAGCTCGTACCAATTCTATCAGCTCCCGCCTTGATCAGTTCCAGCGCAAAGTCAAATGTTTTAATCCCTCCACTTGCTTTGATCCCTACAGAAGAAGATAAATTCTCCCGCATCAATTTGATGTCTTCTACTTTGGCACCAGCAGAGGAATAGCCAGTGGACGTTTTCACATAATCCACCCCTGCATCCTGACAAATCAAACATGCTTCAATGATTTGCCCAGCATTCAAATTGGCTGTTTCAATAATGACTTTAAGGATTCGCGCTTCTTCATGACAAATCTTCGCTATCTGAGCGATTTCAATCTTTGGCCAGTTCATTCCAGAATGGTAAGCCGTTTGAGACCAGACTAAGTCCAATTCGTCTGCGCCCTGTCGTATAGCTTCCTTAGTTTCAAACACCTTGGTAGCCGTGTCTGCATAACCAAAGGGAAATCCGATCACCGTCACCACTTGCACATTCTCCTCGCCTAAGTCTCTTCTTACTTTTTTCAGCCAAAACGGTGGGACGCATACGCCGACAAATTGTTCCTCGATAGCATCTCTAACGAGTACATCCACTTCATCGCCAGTCATTGTAGGCCTTAAAAGCGTGGATTCTAAAAATCGATTTAGGTTATTCATGCTCATTTACGAAATCTGCCAGGTATATAAACTCAATAGTCAGGTCACCGTCCCGAGCTATAGTCGCTCGCTCCAGGATTCCTGAGTTTTCTTCCAAAAGGGCTGGAATTACCCATTTTGTCAATTGAATCCCAAATTCAAGACTTGCTTCTCGGGGTAGCTCACAAGGCAAATTATCAATTGCCATCACTGAAATACTAGTCTGGCTGCCGAAAGCCGGTAATATCTCCCCTGTCTGCCTATCCACATCATAAACAGGATCTGTGATCGTGCTCGAAGTAATCGTTGTGGGGATAGATCCACCTACATCGCAACTCACATCAGCAATCACCGAAAGCTGAAAATCCTCCTCCGCAATAGCCTTCAAGTCAAACAAACGAGGGGACCCAGGATCCCAATAAGCTCCAGAAATCAACAGTTCTCCAGCTTCCGCAAACTTCTGAAAGTGACTCTCATACCGATCAGGAAAAGCGTGGAATTCTTCTTTATCAAACCCTCCATCTGATTTCCTTCTATTGTACTCCGCAGAAGTCAACTTCACATAGACAGGCTCATCGAAATAAAGGTGCAAAAAATCATGGACAGAGACTTCGCGAATCTTCAGGGATTTCAAGACCTCCATTGCTCCATTTCCCACACGACCCGAGCCGGTTAAAATTATTTTAACCGGTGGCAACTGAACTTTAGATAGCTCGCTATGGAGCGCATTAAGATCAGCGCATTCTTTCGCACGCTTTATTTCAAAAAGATCCGTCTTCTTCCCGTAGGTCCAAAAGGCATTGTAGGCGCCTATTATTCCTGCCCATCTTCCAAAAGCTACCACCCGATTCCCCTCCTCATCCTTAAGTACTTCATAGTCAATAAGCCGGATGTTTTTCTCCAAAACCGCCTTCAGTAGCTTTCTATTATACTTCTGTTTTTTGATAGTATGAGAAAAGAAAAAATAAGTCTTGTCCTCAATCAGTCGATCCACCGGAACCTCTTTCACTCCGAAAAGCACATCACAATCAGAAACATCATCTATTACTTCGATTCCAGCATCGAGAAATTCTTGGTCAGAATAGGATCGAAATGGGCTGGATTGTACCTGAATTGTCAGCTTCCCTTCATAGTCTGCCTGAATAGCTTTCAGCTGCTCTGGTGTAAAAGGAACTCGTTTGTCAGGAGGGTTTTTTCCTTCGCGGATTATTCCGATTTTCATAAAAATTATAGTTACACCAAAATTTAATATACCCTGATGAATTATGTGCTGCTAGCTCTGAGCTGGGTTATTTTCTATACACTTCATTCTTTTCTTGCTGCATCCAAGTTAAAAAGAATTCTGCAGGGAAAATTGGGAAATGCTTACAAATGGTATCGCATAGGATATACCTTGTTTTCGTCTCTACTTTTCTTAGGCATAATGATCCAGGCATTGTTAATCCCTAAGAGCATTTTGATTCCAAAAGGTGATTTGACGGACTATCTGGGCTATATGTTTGCAGGGTTTGGGACCATCATAGCTACAAAATCAAGCAAAAACTATTCATTAAAGCGATTTCTGGGATTTGATCCTTCAGCAAAAGAGAATGATGATACCTTAGTTACCACTGGCCTGTACTCAAAGATTCGACATCCACTTTACGCTGGATTAATTTTGATTTTCCTTGGATATTTTCTCTTTTCAGGAACAGTCGCCTCAGCCATTCATTTCGGTGGTTTACTGCTTTATTTGCCTTTTGGGATATATTTTGAGGAAAAAAATCTAGTGGAAAAATTTGGCGAAGCTTACCAAAAATATAAGTCAGAAGTTCCGTCAATTATCCCGAAGCTATGGTAAGAATTAACTGAAGTTGGTTTACTTCAATGAGAATTGAGTCTTGAATTAGTCCATTGAAAATCCCGCTAGTCCAACCTTGGTAAGCTCAATTTATACTTCATAGAAAGCATTCGGATCGCAATAATCACCGCGACGGAAATCAATAAATTAACATCGCGTGGGATTTCGAAAGAATTGATAATCAAATAAACTATCGCGCCTGCTAGACAGGCAGAAGCATAGACCTCCTTTCTAAATAGAATAGGAATTTGATTCGTCAAAGTATCCCGAATTACTCCACCCATCACTGCAGAGAACATCCCCATAATTGCCGCAATCTCAGGCCTCATGCCTAAGCTAAGTGCTTTTTCCACTCCAAGTACAGTGAAAAATGCAATCCCAAGCGTGTCAAAGAGGAAGAATGTTTTGCGAAGCTTGCTTAGGTAATTTGGAAAAAAAAATGCTGCAAGAATTCCCGCGAGAATTGTATAAAGAAACATTACATCATCGATCCAAACGAGCGGATAACTATCCAACAAAATATCTCTAAGCGTACCACCGCCAATGGCAGTAATAAAGCCTGTAAACCCAGCACCAAACAAATCATGCTCCAGCTCTCGGATAGCCAATGCCCCCGAGATCGCAAAAACAAAAGTTCCAACCAGTTCTAATCCGTATTGTAAATCCATCTAAGAATTCTTATTGTCCATTTCGATAAACACTTTATCGCCGATCTTGTCTCTCTACAAACATCACAATTTATTTTTGAATCTGATGCAGGATAGTGACTTCGGCTTAGCATCTACCCACTTGGCGCTTTCATTCCTTCTTCATCACAAAAACTCCCATTGCGCGCTGTCCATGCACCAAGACAGACTTAGGAAGCTCAAGAAATTTCAAGCCTATTTCTTCCATTCTATCCAAATGATGCTGAGTGAGTACAAATCTTTCTGATCCGTCAGGAAGCTGAAACCTTCCTCCGCAGAGAACCTGACTTTTTTCTATTATCCCTCCAAAAGCTGTAGCCATACGAAACCATAAAGTTCCTCCGGGTTTTAAGACACGAAGCATCTCATTGACCATCTGCCAGAAATTGGCTTCATCCTTCGCAAAATGAAGTACAGCGGAACAAATAACAGCATCAAATGCCTCTTGATGAAATGGGATTTCTTCCAATCCGGCAACTTGAAACCTATGTGAATCATAACTCTTATCCAGACTTTTTGCTATGAATCTACAGTACTGAATAGCCGTTTCATTCTGATCAACACCGTATAGCTGGAATCCCTCCTTGATGAAATAGACAGCATTTCTTCCTTCCCCACAGCCTGCGTCAAGGATTTTCATTTCTGTCGAAAACCTACCTTTCAGAACCTGATCTAACAGATAGATGTCGATATTGCCAAGAAGTTTATTCAGTTCAGCTATTTTCATCCTCCCATTTATCTAAGGCTTGACATGCTTTTTCCCTACCTATTGCAATTAATTCTTCCGCCCGGTGAAATTCCAGTGTACCAGCTTGATTTCTTGCTATTTGTATAGAAACTTCTACAGGATATTTTTCAATTAATAAGGCTGAAAATCTATCCTGAAGCAAGTCAAATGAGCGTGTCATAAGGCTAATAGAACTAAGTAAAGCAGGCTTTTCCTCCTTTACTTGCTCCGGGAAGTACTGACGCATTTTATTACGGTAGTCTGCTACCCAAGCCGGCATAGACATGAAGCTCTTTCCCGCTGCATCTTTTTTTGGAGGTATCACCAGTTCTGAATCCCCAGCATTTAATCCCACTACTACGATCATATTTTCGCCTGTCTGTTGCAATAGAGAAAGAGGAACAGGATTTAGCACGCCACCATCGATCAACTCATGGCGATGAAAGCGGGCAGGCTGAAAAACAGTGGGAATACTACCAGAAGCCCGAATAGCAGCATACAAGCTGCCTTCCCGAAAAATCACTTCCTTTCCGCTGAGATAATCTACCGCATTGCAATAAAAGGGGATCCCAAGATCTTCAATTTGACAATCCTTAATCACCTTTTTCAACGCGTTATAGACTTTTTCACCCTTAATAAATCCCCGACTCGAAAACGTAAAATCCATTAGGGAAAAAACATCCAGCCTATCCAAATGGCAAATCCAATCCTTGAATTCCTCCATTTTCCCGGCAGCATACATGCCGCCTACCAGTGCTCCCGCCGAACAGCCGGCGATCTCAGCAATATGATAGCCCCTATTTTCAAGCTCTTCGATCACTCCTACGTGCGCTAATCCCCGTGCTCCACCGCTGCTCAAAACCAATGATACCGATTTACTTTTCTTCATAAGAATTAGGGAATAAACAACTAAATTGAAGTCGAAAAACCCTCAACGAAAGTACACATTATGAGCCAATTTAAACCCTTTCATCTGGCTTTCCCCGTAAGCGATACAGCAGAGACCCGGGCATTTTATGGAGATCTTCTTGGATGTGAGATCGGTAGAAGCACAGACAAATGGATTGATTTTAACTTCTTCGATCACCAGCTTTCCGCGCATATCAAGCCGGAGGAATTAGCTTTGGCTCACACCAATACAGTGGATGGAAAAAATGTGCCAGTACGTCATTTCGGAGCTATTTTACCTTGGAAAGAATGGCACGAACTAGCAGATAAACTGAAAGCTCATGAGATAGAATTTGTGATATAACCTTATATCCGCTTCAAAGGAGAAGTAGGGGAGCAGGCAACCATGTTCTTTTTGGATCCTTGCGGCAATGCGCTGGAATTCAAATCGTTTCAGGATGAATCGCAGATTTTCGCCAAATAACTACGCCGCCTTGAAAAATCACTACCTAAATACGGGAATCGGTCGAATGATCGAAATAGAAGGAAAAGAATACCTCTACTTTAGTGGGACATCCTATTTGGGTATCGCTCAGGATATGGATTTTCTGGATATTTTGGCTAATAATCTATTTGAGTTTGGAGCCAATCACGGTCAAAGCCGAATCAATAATATTCGGTTAAATGTATTTGACGATTTTGAGGAATCATTCGCATTATCTGCAGGAGCGCCTGCGGCAGCAGTTCTCAGTTCAGGATATCTGGCCGGAATTGCAGCTTGGCAATCTTTATATTCCAGTTCAGATCAAACCTGGATAGCGCCAGATGCGCACTCCGCCATAATCCCGGATCAACACACAGCTCCAGTTCAATTTAATTTTATACAATGGAAAAAATGGTGCCTTAAACAGTCTGAAGAGCTTCCCCCTCAGAAAATCCTGCTAATAGGTAATGCGGTGGATCCGTTCCTCTGTGATATACATGATTATAGCTGGGTAAAGGAACTAGCACAAAAACACGAAGTGAGTCTATTGATAGATGACAGTCATGCCTTCGGAACTTTTGGAAATAGCATTTATGGCACCTATCAATCCATGGCTGATCCTTCTATCAATTTACTTGTGACAGGATCTCTAGGTAAAGGCCTAGGATTGCCGGCAGGTATAATTTTGGGTGAAGATTCTCAAATCAACAAAATTAAAGCAACGCCCCTTTTCGGAGGTGCATCTCCGAGTTCTCCAGCTCATTTGCAAAGCTTTTTGGAAATGGAAGATTTGTATTTGAACAAAAAAAGCTGGCTGGAGGATGCCTGTGGTATTTTCGCTCAAGAAACTGCATCCATCTCTCAGATTCACGGAAGTAAATACTTTCCGGCATTTGCCTATTCCGATCCCACTTGGTCAAGAGAATTCGAGAAAGCTGGAATAATCACCTCCTCATTCCCTTATCCTATGGAGGATAGTCCCTCTGTCAATAGAATTGTGATTTCATCCTATCATGAGTTAGGAGATCTTATGTATATCAATGAAATAATTCGAGGTTTGGTTTGATGAAGAGGTATTTAGCTCCATTAGTACTGATAACACTTGTAATATCTTGTTCACCGGCAGATAAAGTTCCTTTTAAAGACGGGCTGGAGGATTATCCAGTCCTTAGGAAAGTCCTCGATAATGTGGATAAGTATCAGGTGCAGCTTATCTACACAAAGATCGAACGCAATGAGCACGGGAATCCTCTAATGACGGAATATACAGTCAATCACGAAGATGAGCACTACTTTTATCCAGCTTCAACAGTCAAATTACCGGTTGCTATTCTCGCTTTAGAATGGCTGGATGAGCAAAATATTGAGGGTTTAACTGAGGAAACGACCATGCTGGTTGACTCAGTTCGTCCTTCACAAACCCCTGCTTTCGTGGATCATACAGCGAAAGATTCTCTGCCTAGCATTGCACATTACATCAAAAAAATCCTGCTGGTCTCAGATAATGATGCCTATAATCGCTTGTATGAATTACTTGGACAAGATTACATCAATAAAAAACTAGGAGAAAAAGGACTAGAACATACTATCATCAACCACAGGCTCAGCTATTCCGCTAGTGCAGATGAGAATAGAGTTACCAATCCAATTCGTTTCTTGGATTCAACTGGAAAAGTGATTCTGCAAATTCCCGAGCGCGTCACTAAAACTATCTATTCCAATGTGAATAACCCAATAATTGGAAAAGCCTTTTACGCTGTAGATTCTCTAATTCTGCATGGAATGGATTTTACATATAAAAACAAATTTGCTCTTTCAGATCTGGATGGAGTGGTGAAAAGGATCGTATTTCCCTCTGCATTCCTAGAATCAGAGCGGTTTTCTATCACAGAAGATCAAAGAGAATTTTTCTTGGAATACATGAGCATGGTACCTGCAGAAAGTGATTTTCCCAAATACCATAAATCAGCTTATTGGGACACTTATTCCAAGTTCTATTTAGATGGAAATGACAAAAGTGATTTGCCAGCAAACATCCGCATTTTCAATAAAACTGGACAAGCCTACGGTCACTTGCTCGATGCGAGCTATTATGTGGATTTTGATAAGGGAATCGAGTTTTTTGTTTCAGCCTTGATCTATGTTAACGAGAACGAAACACTAAATGATGATCAATATGAATACGATAAAATAGGCTTTCCCTTCTTTGCCGAATTAGGTAACTATCTCTACCAATTGGAATCTGAGCGCAAAAAGATGATTCCAGCAGATTTGAAAAAGTTTAAATTTGATTATCTGGAAAATTCTAATCGATCAATCCTGCCGAAGCTCAACCAGTAAATATGAATCAAAACAGCACGCCATTTATTTACCGCTCATTATTTAACTTTTGGTTGGTTTTTATACTTCCTGCCGGGATTATTACCATTATTCTAACTCATATAATTGCTGATGGCTCACTTAGCTTGGACATTTTCAAGCTGCCCTCTACCTATGCGAAATTTGTGATATTTCAAGTACTATTTGGTGTCTGGATGTACTTCAGGGAGTATAAACCCAAATCAAATAAATTCAGAAAGGACTCCTGATTGGAGGTAGAAAAAACAAATTCAAGTTTAACTATGAAAAACCACCGAGCCAAGACTCCAGTTGCAAAAAAGAAAATACCATTCATTTACCGCTCATTTTTCAATTTTTGGGTGGCCATTATCCTTCCTATTACTCTATTTGCCTTGCTTATTTCGAAGCTTTATTACAATAACACAATAAACTTTGAACCTCTTAGGGCGCCATCCACCTGGCTTTATTTTGCCATGCTTCAAGTATTTACAATTTTTTTCGGCTACCTCTGGATTTATAGAACCAAATCGAAAGAGTATAAGAGTTGAGAATGCACTGGATTTTTTACCTTAGACCAAACAACAACCCAAGATGAAATCGAGCATATCGTCGGCGACACACAGAGGAATGATTATCAACTTTGCGAGATTCTCCCGATCCGCCGCGGCGGACGGGACAGGCTATGTGGCCTACAAAAATCAAATTATAATTATATGAAAACCTTCCGCTACTTCCTTTTCCTTTTGGCCTTTTTGCCAACGGATACTTTTTCCCAAAACCTAGCTGAAAAGCTCGGATATCCCAGCGATGCCAAACTTCTAATCATTCACGGGGATGATGTAGGCGTGTCACATTCTCAGACCAAGGCTACTTTTGATGCGATGAAAGAAGGCCTGGTAAACTCCACTAGCATGATGGTGCCCACGGGATGGTCTGCTGAAGTAGGTGAAATGGCGAAGGAAATGCCCGATGCAGATATAGGAATTCATATTACGCTGACCAATGAATGGCTGAACTTCAACTGGGGTCCAGAAGCTGGAAGAACAGCTGTTCCTGGATTGGCAAATGAAAACGGTCATATGTACCCAGATTGTGCACAAGTGACTGCAAACGCAAGTCCTGAGGAAGTAGAGAAGGAAATTCGTGCACAGATCAAAGCCGCTAATCAAATGGGAATCAGACCTACCCACTTAGATTCTCACATGGGCTGCATTTTTTATGGACGTCCAGAATATCTCAAATCCTATTTGAAAATTGCCCAGGAACTGAACATCCCTGCTATGATTAACCAGCAAATGGTAGATGGAATCATTAAGCCAAATGCTTCATTATTTGAAGGAATAAATGTGGATATGTTTCCCGTGGTCGATCAGCTCTTTATGGCTGAGCCAAAAGATTATGAAGCAGGAATGGAGGCTTATTATACAAATTCGCTCAATAATCTAACGTCAGGATTGAATGTGATTTTAGTCCACTTGGCATTTGACGATGCCGAAATGAATGCTGTGACTGCCGGACATGACACCTATCATGCTCCTTGGAGACAGGCTGATTATGATTTCTTCACCAGTGAAAAAGCCAGAGAACTATTGAAAAAGAATAAGGTGAAATTAGTGACTTGGAGAGAGGTCGGCAAAACAATGTAGTTTTGCAGGCAAATTCAGCTTCTATGAACTATTCTTTACTCGCAATTCCAGTAGTCCTTTTCATCTCTTTTTCATGCCAAGGTTCTCATTCCGAGGAAACGTTGCTTTTTGATAGTTTGGAAAAATTGCCTTCGGTATCAGTAAATGATGCATCCACCTTCTCAATGGGTAATGAGAATATCTTGATCAGAGGAAAGCAACAGGAAATTACGTTGGAAAGTATTCAGCTATTGAGTGGTTTTACCGCAGCATTGAAAATAGAAGATGAGACTGTTTGTCTGGAAAACCCAACTTCATTTACTAAATATCCTTTTGCTGCAAAGCAATTTTATCAACTTGAAAATCAAGGTTTGGAAGTAAATCAGCTCCAAATTATCAGTAATGATAAGCTCGGAGTCACGCTACTTTACTCCATCAAGAATGTGGATAACTCCTCAAAAAGCATTCGTTTTCAGTTTCAGCCGAGCACCGATCTCAAGCCTAGTGTGTTGATGGACAGCACCCATGGAAGCAATGCGCTTGACCAAATTAGTTACGATGAAGTAACAGGAGTCTTCACTGCTAAGGATGAGGCAAACGAATGGTATGCGGTCTGGGGATCGAACACTGAGTTTTCATTGAGCCCGAATAATTCAGATTGTATGCCTAATGTTGCGGATTTGGGGGCCAGTGCAGGATTTGAAGTTGCGGTGGAGTTAGCCGCAAATGAAGAAAAAGTGATCCCAGTTTTTATCGCTGGTTCTGATCAAGGGGAATTCACCGCTATGGAGACATTGATTGATCTTCGTGCGGGTCTTTATTCGGATTGGGATACCAATTTCGCATTGATAGACTCCCTTCAAAAAACGGCGAAGATTTCGATTCCAAATCTAGAACTTCAAGCAGCGTATGATTGGAGCAAATATAAAATTGGTTTATTCGAGTTTAATGAAGCTGGAGAAGCACAAGGCTCTGCTTTCAATCCAGAGGAGCTTCATTCAATTCTAGATGAGCTGAGCAAGGATTTTATCTCTCAACTCGATGCAGACCTGTTTTTATTTGATGAATCTAAGCCTAGGCATATAGCTCCAGGATGGGAATTGATCCAACCTTCAACATTGATTTTGATGGGAATTCATGGGGATGCAGAAAATAGAGTGACCTACATTCGCCCAAATTTGCCAGCAGATTGGAAAGAAGCTTCTATAGACAATCTCTGGGTCGAGGACAATAAAATCAGTATTTCTATCACTTCTAAAGAAGATCAGATGACTGTAGAAGTCACACAAACTCAAAAGAAAGCTGGTTTGTCTATTGAGCTTCCTGTGGAATTTTCCAAAGTGAAAGTGCTAGGAAAGGAAGTAAGCACAGATACAAAAGATGGCTATCGCAGGATTTTGATGACTGGCGATCACGTGAAGGTTGAGGCCGAAAAGAATTAGAGATTCAACCAATAATTCAATTTGAAAACCAAAGACCGCTGTTTTGGAAGGAAGCTTTCCGGGAAATAGTTATCCGTATAAACCAGGAAAAAATCCGATACAGGAGCAAATCTCCACTGCAATCGAGTATTGATATTCAAGTTCTCTATTTGATTATTGTATTGGATAAAAGTTGTCCAAAATAGTTTTTTAGTAAACGTCAGATCAATTCGAGGTCCAACCAAAATTAGATCTGCATCATTTTGTGGCTCAGGAAGTCGAATGCGAGCATAATTAAAGTTCATGGAGATATTAGCCTTATAGCCTAGTCTAAGTCCCATCTCACTGATTATAGTTTGAAAATTACCAGTGTAATATTGCCCTGCCTCAGCCGTCAGTTTAATTAAAAATGCATTTCTAGGATTACTGTTATATTCTATCTCAACTGTATTATTGGTGTATTCCGTTCCCGCCTTTAACCTTTCGCCTCCTGTTCTAGTTGGATCAAAGTCTCGGAACAAATACACATATTTATTTTTTTGAGAGACGGTAATTGTTGAGAAGGAATTGAACTGAATATTATAACTTAAGCCGATTTCTCGATCAGTTTTGCCATTAGTTTCATTCCATAACAATTCATATTCCAACTTAGGCCCATGCCTATTAATCAACCTAGAGTTTGGGTAAAATAAATAGGATACTTCTGGATTGATTCGCTTGTAATCTGCCCTAGGCAGGAATCCTACTTCAGGATTAAAGTCTTTTCCTATATCTCGATAACTAAAACTCCACGACCAATGGATATCATTGAAACTCAAAAACCCATTCGTTGAATAAGGTTTCTCCGTGTCTTTAGATTCAAAAGTTCGATGATAAAAAAGATTTCCCATCCATTTTCCATCTGCTGAATTAAGGTTATAATCAACACCTACCAAACGATTGTATTCTTCTGGATTAAAAAGAGATTGATTTTCATCCAACGCTAGAGCCTCTTTATCAACAAAGATGACACCGATATTAGATCGGGCAAACAGCTTCTTTTGGATAGCCACTACGGAGAAATTTTTACCCGAAATCCCCGCTTCATCATCTGTGGCCGTTTGCATATTCATTATGCCCAAACGCCAGTCATCATTTATTTTACCACTCAATCTAGCTCCATAAATAATCTTACTTTGCACATTTTGGCCAGTAGCAGAATCAATGTCTACTCCAATTCTTCTTGAGAAAAAAGGTCTTGAACGTCGTGATCCAAAGCTGTCAAATAGGTCGCCATTTTCTAGGAAGAACTGCCTACGCTCGGGAAAGAAAATCTCAAATCGATCCAAATTAGTCACTTGTTGATCTACCTCCACCTGAGAAAAGTCAGGGTTGAATGTCAAATCCAAGTTCATAGCTGGCCCGATGCCAATTTTAGCATCTCCACCGACAGCCGGAGTAAACTTTTCACTCGTATTTTCGAGGTAATTTTCAGAGGTTTTACCAGCTATATAGGGAATCAATGAAATATTCGCTGAAGTTTTTCGAATTGGCTCCTCAAAAATCAACTTTCTATTAAACGCTGTGGAAATCATTGAAAAGTTTCTTGGAATAGGCGACCAAGTACTTCTTTCTCCTAAATGACTATCTATCCTATAAAAGTTTACATTCCAGCTTTGAGCGCCGTCCTTAAATCTAATCGTCGACAAAGGGATTATTACCTCCACCTGCCAATGGGTATCAAAGATTTTGGCCTCTGTGTACCATTTATTGTCCCAAGCTAAATTCAAGTCCTCAGATCTGGATCCCCCATTTGCCAATAACCCTTCTCGCTGTACACCATAAGGATTAACCCCAAATTGAAAGGCATTGGTCATATCGTTGAATGTGTCAAATACAAAGGTGATTCCATCATTTTGCTGTCCTCGGTAATCACGTCGCAATGAAGTAGAGACATATGCTCTTGGTTCATTATTCTCCATTATTGCTGCTATGTAGAGATTGTTGTCATCAAATGCGATTTTGACACGGGTGCGCACCACAGACAGGGAAGTGTCGGAAGGAAAATATTGCATAAAATCCGTATTCCAACCCGCTTCATTTTGCCAAATTTCTTCATTCAGTTCACCGTCTAGTTCAATTGGACTATTCAATTTAAACGCAAAGGCATTTGAGCTTTGCTCTGATTGAGAAAAAGCCACATTAGATCCACAAAGAAAAAAGGTAAAAAAGAGAATATAGTTCCGCATAGTATAGCGATAGCCTACAAAAGTATCGCAGAACAGCCAGCATAGAACTTTTATTATATCAATGGTAAACTATCCTCGCTCAAGGATCACTAACGTTTCAGATGAGTTCGCCAAAAGCCGTGAGAATCAAGCTTCTACTTCCCCCACTTCTCCTAAATTCACACAAATAAATTCCCTGCCAAATCCCCATGCTGAGTTTTCCACTAGAGATTGGGATTTGAAGGCTTGTATCAAAAAAACTGGCCTTAATGTGCGCTGGCATATCATCCGGGCCTTCATAGGTGTGGATAAACCGTGGATAAGATTCTGGAATTAACTCGTTTATGAAAGTCTGGAAGTCCTTTCTGACGGTAGGATCTGCATTTTCATTGATCGTGAGAGCAGCAGAAGTATGCTGGATGAAAACCTGCAAAAAGCCAGTTTTAATCCGCGCTATCTCAGGTATCACATCTTCTACTTTTTCAGTGATCAGATGATACCCGGCTGGATAGGAAGGTAAGCGAAGTTTATGTTGGAAAAATTGAGTCATTTACAAAAATAGGATTCATCCAAACAGAACAAACCCTGTTTCTTACTATTGCTTGTCAAAATACAACTTGGAACCATTGCATACATCCCAAGTCCCCGTGAGTTGACCCTTACTGTTGAGAAAATATTCCTCCTGTTCTTCATCACAGCTATGAATCAGATGAGCATCTGATTTTTCGTATTGAAAGAGAAACTTCCTCAATCCATCCTCGAATCGCTCTCTATAGGTTCCACCGATTCTTTGTTTTCCAATAGATTTCCTAAAGGTACCATCCGTAGAAAGCGTATAAACATAAGCAGAATCCCGAATGCTGACATAACTCGGGTTTGATACCCCTCCTTGTTGATAGCCAGCAATCACCCACTTCTGATCCTCTTTCCCCACGCCTGGAAAGTCATTAAAATCACATGATAATGCTAAAACAACTAAAATTAGGAAGGAAATAAGATTTTTCATCAAATCAATAGGTTACTGCTCAGAATAACATTTTGAAATTCAATTACTCTGCCAATAACCTCGATGAAAAATACTGTCAGCGCTTTTTAACTTCTTTTGCAAAAAGATTGTATTCCAAAGCCTTTTCCATCCAAAATTCACCGTATTAATCCCACTCAAATCCCTCAGAATCCATGTAAACAAATCTCTTCATCGGTATGCCTGAAAATTCCATCGCTTGGCAACCTGTCCGTTTCATACTCAGATATTTAGCTAATTCCCCAACTCGTGCCATCAACCGGTCTCTTCAGGAATTATTATCCCGACTGAGGCCTATGCACATTTTAACATCTACCATGAAAAACATTCCTCCCATCATTTTTTTGGAAGTAAAGGCAACACCCCGCCTCTTAAAACTAGTTGCCAATCGCTCAGCTAAGTACTCATCAAAGGCCATGGAATGATTATTTCACAAGTGTAAGATATATCGAAGGTCCACCACATGCTGCACTACCACCAACCAACAGGCCATTTTCATCAATAGACATTCCCTCCACATTGGCTGAACAGCCACTTGATAATCTAGGTTCAGGGAAAAACAAGGTATAAATAGCCCTTTTACCCCCTACTTCAAAAATCAATTCTTCTTTTTTAAAAGTCCCCGATATTGTCTCAATACCCACAGTTTTGAGAAAGCTGCCATCCTTTTTGAATAAATAGGTGTAGCTGGAATCTGTTACAGACTGAAAATCTGAGTCTCCTGCTTGCCCCTCGCTTTGCCATCCCGAAATCTTCCAAGTTTGAGGAAATTCATCGGTAGGATCTTGACTTTCTTGGCATGCAAAAGCAATAAGGACTATCACTAGAATAAATATAGAGCGTCTCATAAGGGAAGGAATTACTAACTAGTGGAACAACAAATTAAAGACGAAGCAAATTCACAAATTGCTACAAATCAGATCTTTTCAATGAAGTTTTCTAGCACCCCAATCTCATCAATACCAATCCTCACTTTATCTCCGGCTTCCAAAGTAAAATCATCCGGTACGATTCCCGTTCCTGTCATCAAAAAACATCCAATAGGAAAGGTATTCGCCCGGAAAAGCCAATCTGCCAATTCCTGAGGCTTTCGCTTAAGTTGCGTCAGGGCAGTTTCACCCACAAAAGCTAAAACATCATCTCTGAAAATCTCCAATCGTATGTTTGCGGTTTCTTCGATAGCATTATCTGTAAGAAAAAGACAAGGGCCAATAGCGGCACAACCTGCATAAACTTTTGCCTGTGGCAAATAAAGTGGATTTTCTCCCTCAATACTTCTACTGCTCATATCATTGCCACAGGTATAGCCTTGGATTTTTCCGGAGGGGGAAATCACCAAAGTCAATTCCGGCTCAGGCACGTCCCAAGTAGAATCTTGTCGGATATTGACGGCAGTTCCAGGAGCAGAAACACGACTGGCGGTAGCTTTGAAAAATAACTCAGGCCGATCAGCATTATATACTTTATCGTAAAAATCTGCTCCACCTGCATCTTGGGATTCTTCCATTCTGGCAGTTCGGCTGCGGTAGTAAGTTACTCCGGCAGCCCAGATTTCTTGATTTCCCATCGGTGCTAAAACTCCCTTTTCAATTAATTCTTGCATTTCCTCAGTAGAAATTGCCTTCCAAGATTTGGATTCAGCACCGAGATAATCCTTGAGGTTTTCATGTGCCAGCAAAGCATCCCAGTTTAATT
This sequence comes from Algoriphagus persicinus, assembly GCF_035156415.1. Classification (NCBI taxonomy): domain Bacteria; kingdom Pseudomonadati; phylum Bacteroidota; class Cytophagia; order Cytophagales; family Cyclobacteriaceae; genus Algoriphagus; species Algoriphagus persicinus. Next base: position 204,485 of record NZ_JAYEEY010000001.1, on the reverse strand, counting down.
CTGGTCCTAAAAATGCTTGATTCTCATGATGCAAAAGTGTGCCTGAAGGCAGTTTGTAAATTTTCATAGGTTAGTAGGGTTTGAGTAGAAATTTAGGAAAAAGAATTGAGAGAAGGGTAAAAGAATTGATACGAAAGACTTCATTCAGTCTGACAAAGTGAAATTTGACAATTGTATTTTTCTAATCCACAGATTTGCGAAGCAACTTTTCCCCATTACCTTTGCCATAGATCATAGGGGGTGCCTTAACAAAACGGGCTGAGATCATACCCATACGACCTGATCCGGGTAATGCCGGCGAAGGGAAATGAACAAGCGTAGCAACAAACAAAATCAAATCTCCGAAGAGGTACCCTTCCGGATTTTCGATTTTAGCAATGCTACAGGGTAAACAACAACGGGGAGCTTCCCTAGAGCTTTCTCATGTTTCACTCAATCTCCCGAAAGGGAATTTTACACATGAAAAAAGTAATACTTGGCTTGGCTTTTTGCCTTGCCTCCATTTCAAGCTGGGCACAACAGAGCCTTAGCGGAAAAGTGCTGGATGCCTCATCCGGCGAAGCTTTAGTAGGAGCCTCAGTGTGGGCAGAAAATCAGGGAAAAGGCAGCGTCACAGATGAAATTGGCCTTTTCACCATCAACAAATTACAAACAGGAAAAGTAGAGATTCGGGTTTCTTACATCGGTTACACTACTGTCAAGCAGGCGTTAGAATTGCCCTATTCTGGTGAACTGACCATAAGATTAAAGGCAACCGACCTGATGACGGAGGAATTCATCGTGTCAGCGACCCGTGCTTCTCAAAGCACACCGACCACTTTCCAGGAGATCAGCAAAGAATATCTTGCAAAGCGGAATCTTGGTCAGGATATTCCTCTACTCTTGAACTTCACTCCTTCCGTGGTGACCTTTTCTGACGCAGGAGCCGGAATTGGCTACACTGGAATGCGGATCAGAGGTTCGGATCAAAGCAGAATCAACGTAACTGTAAATGGTATTCCTATGAACGACGCTGAATCACACGGTGTTTATTGGGTGAATATGCCCGATTTTGCCTCCTCTGTGGATAACCTTCAGATCCAGCGCGGAGTGGGAACTTCTACCAACGGAGCTGCCACTTTTGGCGCCAGCCTCAACTTCCAGACGGACACTAGAAATGACGATGCCTATGTGCAAATTGATAATTCAGTCGGTTCATTTAACTCATTCAAACATACAGTCAAAGTTGGGTCTGGGCTTCTCAACAACCGATTTGCTGTAGATGCCAGACTTTCTAAAATTACTTCAGATGGTTTTGTGGATCGGGCAAGCTCAGATCTGAGTTCTTATTTTGTCTCAGCAGGGTATTTTGGAGAAAATCATGTGTTGAAACTGAATGTATTTTCCGGGAAAGAAAAAACCTACCAAAGCTGGTATGGGCTACCAGAATCTAAGCTGGAAGACGACCGCTCTTTCAACTATTACACCTACAAAAACGAAACGGATAATTATCAGCAAGATCATTATCAACTGATCTATGCTGGTAAAATTGGTAGTAATTGGAAGGCAAATGCTGCGCTACACTATACCTACGGTCGTGGGTACTACGAGCAGTATCGGAATGATGATGCTTTTGCAAACTATCGCTTTCCTAATGTAATCATAGGAGATTCAGTCATTACTCATACAGATATTATCAGAAGGCTGTGGTTGGATAATGACTTCTACGGAGGAGTAGCTTCACTTAATTACATCTCTGATGATGGCAAATGGGATGCAGTGCTTGGAGGAGGTGCAAATCGCTATGATGGAGATCATTTTGGCGAAATAATCTGGGCGAGAATCGCAGGAAATACCGAGATCCGCGATAGATACTATGATAATAATGCTGTAAAAGATGACCGTAATATCTACCTGAAAGCCACACGGGAACTTACCGCTGGTCTAAGTCTTTATGGAGATTTACAACTACGATCCATTGATTATTCATTTGTAGGTATAAATGATGATGGAAGAATAGTGATTGGAGAGGAAAAATATAACTTCTTTAATCCAAAAGTTGGGGTCAGCTACGAGAAGTTCGGCCGCACTTGGTATGCGAGCTATGCAGTGGCAAACAGAGAACCGAAAAGATCTGATTTCACGGACAATCCATTCAAAGAAATCCCAAAACCAGAGCGATTAAATAACATAGAAGCAGGTATTCGGGCCAAAAGTGGGCGTTTCTCCTACAATGCGAATTTCTACCTCATGGACTACAAAGACCAATTGATCCCCACAGGGCAAATCAATAATGTAGGAGCTTACATTCGTGAAAACGTAGCAGATTCTTACCGTGCAGGAATTGAGTTGGATGCCGCATTTCAACTTTCGAAATCATGGACTTTGGGAGCAAACCTGGCTCTCAGCCAAAACAAAATCAAAGAATTCACCGAATACGTGGATGACTACAGCACGGCAGAATTCACTCAAGAAACGTTCACTTACACAGATACAGATATTGCGCTTTCGCCAAATGCAGTGGCCTCGGCGATGATAGAATATACGCCTATAAAAAATCTTTCCCTAAACTGGCTGAGCAAGTATGTGAGCAAGCAGTATCTGGATAATTCAGGTCTTGACGCACGCTCGCTGGATGCTTTCTTTACGAATGATATCCGCATCAGCTATTCCGTACAGCCACGATTCTTCAAAAGCGTGGAGTTAAATCTTCTGGTTAACAATATTTTCAATGAGATGTACGAGCCAAATGGCTACACATTCAGCTATTTCCTTCCGGGAGAAAGCGATAGAGAATTGGTGACGGAGAATTACTACTACCCAATGGCTGGCACGAACTTTATGCTGGGACTGAGCTTGAAGTTTTAAGAGATATTCATAGTTAAAATCAACATTGACGACTGACCATGCAACTCGAAAAACAGAACTTCGAATTACTGCCCAAAGCACAGCAAAACTGGCAAAACCGCCCCGAATGGTTTTTTAATCGTGCCCATACAGATACCTACGAACTTTGGTACGAAGGTCGCTATAAGCGTGCTGAAGTCTGGCAAAAGAAAGTCATGGAGCAGCTGGTTTCCAAAGATGGAAGGATTAAAACATTGCTGGAATTTGGCTGTGGCACGACGCGATTCACGCGTTGGTGGAAGGAAATAGGCATCAAAGCTACCGGAGGAGATATTTCTCCTCTGATGCTTTCCCAGGCAATCAATCTTTTCGACGGAGATTTAGTCATGGCTGATTCGCATCACATGCCTTTCAAGGATCATACCTTCGATTCCCTTGCGTTCATCACGACCTTTGAATACTATAAGGATCCGGTGAAAGTGATCCGGGAATCAGCCCGTGTGGCAAAATATGGGATCGCTATGGGAATGATGAATCGCAATTCCCCCAAAGTGCTGAGGCGAAGGGTTCAGCAAGTTTTTGGCAAGAATCCATTCTACGTCACAGCGACATTCTACACTCCTGCTATGCTCATCAAGATCATTGAAGAAGCACTGCAAGGGAGGCAATATACCATCGAGTGGTCTTGCACGGGACTACCGAAGTGGTTTCCAGTCCAGCAATGGAGCGTTCCCTATGGCGATTTTTTCGGCTTGTATGTCAAATTCAATGACGTGGACTGATGGCGGATCTCGGCAAAATCAACCATGAAGGTTATCAAAAATTACTTAGCGGTAGACTTGGTGCTGTACGCAAAGAAGTGAAGCAAGGCCCAGGCTTCGGTGTGGATGTGTCCATTACTTCATTGACGGGTGGCTTGGCTATGGCTGCCACGAGCGATCCTTTAACACTAATTCCATCCCTAGGATTGCAGGAATCAGCCTGGCTCAGTGTGCATCTGATGGCCAATGATATGGCTACGACTGGCTTTGCTCCGCAGTATGGGCAGTTTGTACTAAATCTGCCTGATTCTCTAAGCAATGAAGATTTTAGTACCTATTGGGGATTTATTGATTGCTATTGCAAAGAAATAGGAGTAGCAATTACCGGTGGTCATACGGGATTTGTTCAAGGGCAAAATTCGACTTTTGCTGGGGGAGGCACCTTGATTACTATCGCACCAGAGTCAGAAATAATCTGCGCTACTGGAGCTCAGGAAGGAGATGTGGTTTTGGTCACAAAAACCTGTGCGCTCACGGCTACGGCTATTTTAGGGATGAGCTTTCCAGATACAATTAAAACCAAATTGGGTGGAGAGATCTATCTTGCCGCATGTGAGCAATTTTATCAAACTTCCTCACTTGCCGATGGGCTGATTGCTGCTGGAGAATCTGAGAAATTCCCAGAAATCAATGCAATGCATGATGTGACTGAAGGTGGAGTGGTGGGAGCAATCTTCGAAATGATGGTCGCCTCAGGCAAAGGTGCGCTGATTGAGAATGAATTGATTCCGATAGGAGAACCTGCCTCAGCGATTTCAGGATTATTTCAGCTTGACCCACGCTATTGTGTAGGAGCAGGAGCTATGATCATTTCCTGCAACCCTGAACAGTCAGACCAGCTGATCACCCGCATGGCAAAATCGAACATTGCATGCACGGCGGTCGGAAAAGTAAAACCCAATGATTTTGGGATAATGTTGGAAACAGCTGGGAACACATCTCCGCTAGTTTATCAGGAAACTGATCCTTACTGGAAAGCATATTTCAAAGCTTTAAATGCTGGCTGGAAATGAAAAAGCAACCAAAAATATTGGCTGGGCTTTACCTTGTGATTGATCCGAGCAAAGCTGAAAAAGGGCTTCTTGACGCATTGCAAAAAGCCCTGGAAGCTAAGCCTTGTGCCGTTCAGATCTGGGATAATTTCTTAGAAAATGCTTCAGTGTCTGCGCTGATTTGTAAAATCAAAAAGCTATGTGACACTGCGGGTGTTCCGCTTCTGATCAACAATCATCCAGAATGGGTTGAACTTTTTGATTTGGATGGAGTACACTTTGACCAATTTGATGAGCTTTCACAGCGCTGCGTGACAATTTTTCATGAATTGGGAAAATTAGTGGGGATCACCACCAATAATGATTTAGAAGTGATCCGGAATGCTGTCGAAGCTGGAGTAGATTATCTTTCTTTTTGCTCCATATTTCCTTCCGACACGAGCACAAGCTGTGAGTTGGTGGATTTTGATTCGGTACGGCAGACGAGAGTAATGACAGATATTCCGATTTTTCTGGCTGGCGGGATCAATTCTGAAAATATGGATCAGCTTCGGACTTTAGACTTTGACGGAGTCGCCATAGTTTCTGGAGTGATGAGCTCTCCAGACCCAGCGGAAGCCGTTCTGAAATACCAACAATCACTTATTAAACTGAAAAAATGAAATTAGAAACTATCGAGAAATTGTGCTGTCCCTTTGATAAACAGGATCTTAAGTTAAAAACAATTTTGACAGATGACCAAGAGAATATCATCGAGGGCTGGCTGACCTGCGGTACATGCATGAGACTTTACCCGATTATAAAAGGCATTCCTATCATGAATCCTGACGAATATAGAGAAGGGCATTTGGAGCAGCCTGTACTTGATCGCTGGCAAAATCAGCTAGCGGGAAAAGAAATTAAGGATTTTAGATTGCTGGATAAGGTTTCAGACAATACCTAAGCCGGATTTGAGAGTTTGTAACGCTTTAACCGCATCTTTTTCTTTAGGAAAATCAAGCGCCAAAAACTTGGTTCCGTTAGCTAGCAAAACACATTTGTAAATTGTGATCTCTCTCGAAAGTGTGGGACTAATTCCATTTGGAGTATTTGTCCTTCGAAAACTATGAAGGATTAATTCCGCAAGCTCGATTTTAGGAAGCTCTTGCCATTCTCCAAATTTGATCCAAAAGATACTTTGGTATTCTTTGAAATTATTGCCTTCAAAATCAATGATAGTCCCGGTAAAGGTGGATAAACTCAAAAGCCCCAGCAAAAATGAAATCCCAACAATCATGTACAAAGTAAGGGGATCCGTCTTATTGTCAATTAGATATGATGTGACCCATATGATCAATGCGATTGAAATTAGTAAAACACCTATCAGGTGAAAGCCACTCCAGTGCGACTGATTCTTGTGGATGAAATGAGGCAATTAGATTTTTGTATGATTTACTTTTCAATTTAGCAAACTATGCCTTAATCATATGCTATTTCTATCTTAAGTTCGATTACCCGATCCACTAATGTCCGATCTATCCAGCTTCCGCTATAGGCAATATCCCAATCAAAACGATCTATTTCCAATGTTGCCGTATATCCATTCTCATACTCCGTAATAGCCAATGAAACGGTATTTGTGATTCCTTTTATCTTCAGCTCTCCGTTTATGCCTATTTCTCCATTTCTATTTTTTTTGATTTCAACGATTTTGAAGGTTGAAAAAGGATATTTGTCCACATAAAAAAAGTCGGCACTTTTAAGATGATTCGTGAGATTTTGGATTGGTATTGGATCAGTGGCAGGAATATCAGTGACAGTTATACTATTCATATCCACGAATAATTCTCCTCCTGCTAGCTGCTTGTTATCTATCAAAACATACCCCTCATGAATTGCAATTTCTCCCTCATGCTTCCCCAAGCCCATCATCTTGGTACCTTTCCAAAATATTTTTGACTTGAAAAGATCAATTTCAAGTGTGTCTGCCTCCTGATTAGAAATCGGGTCACCTATTGATGCAAACGTTTTAGAATCTGAGCTATCTATACAACCAATCATTAAAAATCCGATAATGGAGGCAAGCAACTCATTCATAATTTGGAATATTCAAGCCTAAGATAATATTTCGGTGAATGGTCAAAATTCCATTCTCTAACATAGGTGTCATCACACCCGAACCGCCTCTGTTATCAAGGTTCTCTTTTCTTTCCTTTGTCAAAAGTGGATCATCTGCGAATACAAAATCATCCAGATAGTACGCTGTTTTTCCAGACTCTTTTATAGTGATATGAATATGCTCAGGCTCATCTCTGCTGGAATAGGCGCCGGGTCGGAAGGTGTAAAAAGTATAGTTTCCTTCATCATCCGTTTTCACCCAGCCTCGAATAAAGCCATGGCGTTTTGCCCATCCTTTTTCATTACCTTGGGTTTGATAGATGCCTTCCAGATTTGTGTGATAGATGTAGATTATCACATCAGAAGTAGGGGTTTTACCATCTCTTTGAAACACCCGGCCAGTGATTTTTAGCTTGGGTTCGTTTTCAGAAAAGAGCGGTAAGGTATCCACCGCATTCAATTTCTTGTCTCCCAATTCAAATATTGCTTCGCAACCCTCACAAGGGCCGCCCACAACTTTATCAGAAGGAATCGTTTGTGCATTGCAGGAAAAAGACCACAAGAGCAGTAGAGAAATAAGGGGTTTTTGCATCGCTATATTTTTTCCAAAAGATTGGAAAAGATTCTATGTGGAAAAAACTGACTAGGCTAACCTGAGGAAAAAGTAGGTCAAGACGATTGCAGGGACGAAAATCTCTCTTTGAAGTTATCCACATAATTCCTACTTAGGCGCAGTTCCCTGGAATTGGACAGCTGAATATCGTAATCACCGTTTAATCTGGATTTATAGGAAATCACTTTATTGAGATTCACAATTGTAGATTTATGGATTCTAGCAAACTTGTCTGGATCCAACTGATCCAAGACTGATTTAAGTGTGGAAGAATGAAGTAATTTTTTACCTATTGTATGAATCGCGATATAAGGGGCTTCGGCGCTGATGTAGAAAACGTCCGAAGTTTTAATCGCTGTTTTTGTCCTTCCAGAACCTACTAATATCTGATTCAGGTATTTTGACTTGCCCACTTCTTTTATGATGCTTTTGTTTTTCCGCAGAAGTACCAACGAAATCACCGAATAGATCAACAGATATTTGTACAAATCCGCTGAAATAGTATAGTTTAAATTCCTGAAAAAAGCGAAGGTATGCCTATAAAAAAGGTCAGAAACTACATGAACTAAACCCGCAAAGATCAAGATGTGAAAAATGGAAGCGAACACAACAAACAAGAGCCTTTTCAAGAATAGAACCCGAATCCGGACAAGGGGAGAAACCTTATTAAAAAGACCATTAACGATTAGAGAAACTGGCAAAATCAGAATCCAAAACATATTGAAAAGGAAAGATTCTGATGCGTAAAATGAGTAAGCATTATACTGTGAATGCAGGTAATCCTGAAAAATCGTAACCAGCAATACCAGAACCAACACGGCCAAATATTTCAATGTCGCCTTGATTCGGAGTTTCTTTTGCTGAAAAATAGGAGTCATGGATCCACTAATTTACTTCGTATAGCTTATCTCTCTGTCTACATAGACCTCTGCTATTTAATTTAAGGTCTAACCGAAAGCAAAGCAAACAACTTCTCATTTACATAGTAATTCCCTGTACCGAGTTTCTCTTTGCGCAGCACACCGTCTTCTGCCAGTTTATTCAGATAGTTAGCAGCGGTGATTCTCGATACACCCAAGTCCCGGACGATAAACTCAATTTTGGTATAAGGATGCTTGAATAAATTATTCAATAGTTCCTGAGAATAGAACTTGTAGTTATTGCGCAGTTGATTTTTCATTTCCGCCATTAGTACTTTTAGATTTTCTATCAAAACTATCGTCTCACGGGCTATCTCTTCCACTCCCTGGATCATATAAGATAGCCAACTTTCCCAATCTCCATTTTCACGGACACTCTGAAGCAATCTGTAATAATCTGTTTTATTTCGGATAATATGGCTACTGAGGTATAGAATAGGGAGGTTTTGCAAGCCGCACAAAATCAGATACAAAATATTTATAATCCTTCCCGTCCGCCCATTCCCGTCATAGAATGGATGAATACTCTCAAACTGAAAGTGGATCATAGCCATCTTCACCAGAGGATCATAGTCGCTCAACTCTGGCTGGTTGATAAATTTTTCGAGATTCGACATCAACTTAAGAATTTCATCGGCATTTTGGGGAGGGAGGTAGACAGTCTCTCCAGTCTGTGCATTTTTCAAAGCTGTACCCGGAAGTTTGCGAAAGCCCGCATTATTTCCCTCCAGCGTCTCCTGAATCTGCAGAATAATCTGATTGGTCAATAAGCGTTGGGTATCAACCAGCTCAAAGCCCCGTTTCATAGCCGCCACATAATTCTGCACTTCCTTAATTGCTGGAGATATTGATTCAAATTCCAAATCTGACTTAAACAACTCATCGTGAGTGGTAATAATATTCTCCACTGCCGAGCTATCCTTCGCTTCCTGAAATGCCAAAGTATTCAGCAATATCTCATGATTGGGAATGGAATAGACCAACCCCTTGAGCTCCGCCAATGCCGCATGTGCGGCAGGAAGTTGTTTGAGAATTGTTCTTGTCTCCAATTCATCTTCGTATGGTAAAGGAATAAGGCTCCAAATCATATGTAAAGATTTTTAGATTTTCTTTACATAGATACAGCTAAATGTAAAGAAAAGCTATAGTTTCTTTACATAGTCTAGTGTATATGTAAAGATTTTAGATTTTTCCTTACATATACGGCTCGGTATGTAAAGCAACTTTACATTTGGTATGAAAAGAAATAGGGGAATAGAAGGTGATAATCAGCTTAATTTGGCGCAGATCCAGGAAGCTTCCGCCACAGGTTTATTCAATGCATAAACGACTCCTTCTTGTTTGATCAATCGATCACTAATCCGGATATTTTTCACCACATATTTGACTTTTATCTCATAAGAGACTCCGCTTAAAAATCTAACTTTATCCAAACTCACCAGTCCAAAAAATCCATCAGCTAGACCGAGCAATTTAATTCCAGCGCCTCCACATTGGGCCATCGATTCTATCAAAATCATTCCTGGAATAAATCCTGAATCAGGAAAACTGCCCAATAGCATTTGATCCTTGGTCTTGCTAAATGTCTTAATACCAATTATTTCCTCACGTGAAGCACTAAGGATTTCATCTACAAAAAGAAAAGGATAACGGTGCGGAATTAAGGACTCAATAGCATTCATAGCAATATCATTCTAACTGAAGATACTTTTTTCCTGATTTATTTTTTGACCTACTTCGGAAAAATACTCTCATCCATTCCCGGCACGATCCTCAACGCATTTTTGTAATACAATTTCTTCAGTACCTCATCAGATAGCCCTAGACCATACATAGCCCAATAGGCGTGGTATTTTTTGTAGTAGGGAAAATATTCGTCTTCAGTCTCTAACACCCTGAAATAGGTGTAATACTCCTCTTTATTGTAAGCATCCTTTCCGAATAAAACCCGGTCCTGATATTTCTCAAAAAACTCTTTAGCGCGTCTTGGTTGCCGTCCAAACTCAGCAATCACGGCGCCGATCCCAAAGTTTACATTCGGATATTTTTCCAGATGTGCAGAAGCTGCATCCAGATCATTGGCCATCCAGCCCATATGTGCATTGATAAAAGTTGTCTCAGGATGCTTTGCAAAAACATCATGTTGTTCAGCCATTATCTGCTCAAAAGGTGCCGGATTATCCGCTCCACGCTGACGGTTTGGATGAGTTTTCAGCTCCAGCCATCGTTCATTAGTTGCATCCATTGCTTGCCAAAACTGTGCTGGATCAGCAGAATGGATAAGCACAGGAATTCCCAGTTCACCGGCTTTTGCCCAGACAGGATCCAGATCCGGGTGATTTACCGGAACTCTATTTCCATTCACATCTGTCACATTCAGCCCGAGACTCTTATATATTTTCAATCCACTGGCTCCTGCTGCTACATCTTCTTCTAATTCTTTTACTGCAATCCTCGCCCAATTTTCATCACCAAAACCAGCTAAATTGAGATTAGTGAAAACCATGAATCTGCCTGGAGCATAGGTGTTGAATTCCTTCAGCATGCCTTTGATATACTCTTGCTGCGTATTGCTATCTCCACGACCGAAACCTCTTCCACTCAGGTTTACCAACACGCCCATATTGAGTTGGTCCATTTCGGAGATTAGCTGGTCGATTTTTTCTTCGTTGATTCCGCCCTGATGTGAGTGAATATCCACAAATGGAAATTTTGCCCGCGTGACTGGATTCTCAGGTACTTTCAAGGTAGAAGGAGGATTATATTCTTCAAAACTCAAGTCCTGAGCCAGCGCTGCATTTCCAAAAAATAAGAGTGATGATACAAGTAAAAATTTTGTGGTATTATTCATAGACTAGCTTTTAGAGTTATTTAGGCTTGCTTACGCAAAATATTATAAAAGAGTTAAGTATTCTGAAAATAGAAAATCACGAGTGAATACCCGGAATTTTAGAATTGTATAATTATCTAGTAGTTCCACTTTGGATAACCTGCCCAAAGAAGATCGCATTCATATAGATTTTATTAGTCCCAAACCAGAATGCGCGGAAGTTCATATTATCTGCAAAAGCGACTATACGCCCTCTTCCAACACCAGAAACCTGAATCACAGAACCATTCTGAATTCCTGGAAGATTTGATGGGTGAAGATATCCGGAGGCCAATGGCTTATCGGTATAAACCAAGGGATTCGCATACGGATTTTCTGATGGTTCGAGGAATAAGTTATCATTTCTGAACGTATGGATATCTGAATTGACGTAACCGTAGCCGATTGGATGCGTCAGGTCAAGAGTTGCATTAAAAATTGCTCCTCCGGTCACTTTAGCTCCCCTTTCGTTTTCATAATCTGCATAGGTTTTTTGAAGAGTAGAATCTGATTCCGCTCTATCACGGAATGTGAAATTTCCTACTTCATTCTGAGTAAGAAATTGGATTGCACCTCCTTTTGCCAGTAGTGTTCCACCATCCGAAATCCAAGACTTAAGCGTGGCTGCACCTGACTTTCCCAAACTACTATATCTGCCATCCGGCATTAAGATAACATTGTACCTGTCCAATGTATTCCCTCCCACTTTATCCATAGAAAGTAAGGTAATGGGCATTTCAAAGCGCTGATCCAGCAAATGCCAGATTTCACCCGCCTCATAACTATCTACTCCCCCTTCTACTAAAAGTGCGATTTCCGGCTTGTCTAAAGGCACTATATTTGGCGAACCAATATTCAATCCCTCAGTGTATCCAGTGGTCAATCCATAAATATCCACTGTTGACTCCTTGGCTATATCTGATAGCTTATTGAAAAAAGCTTGGTCATCCAATCCGCTTTCGCCTTTATCAATCAACAAACTGCCTCTACCGTATTTTTTACCATCGGCTGTGCTGAATTCTCCTGTAGCTACTCGCACCTGTAAATCAGCTTCCATCAATTTATAGGCGGCTTTTGGAGCATAATAATCCGTCCACTCCATTGCATACTGATATGCGCCTACTTCACCGATTACTTTTCCTGGAGCCAACCCGATAGAGCTTTTTGTGATTTCGTTCACACTCGCTAAATTCAAAATCTGACTATTCAGCGCCATGTAATCTAGATTGAAAGCCATGGGATAAGTCCAGGCAGAAATGTCATAAAACAAGCTGTCTTTAAATGTATTTCTTGTTTCAAACATTGCCTTGATCAATCTATATTGAGGCTGATCTGCCGGCACGATATACGAATTCTCTCTTTCAAATTCCTTCCCATTCACGGTGATGTCATCGTTAAGACTAAACACTTTGATGTCATGCTGCAGGATCAAATCAGCTAAATGATAGCTTCTCGCATCGTCTTGCTTACTGCCAAAAATGTATGCCTTATTCGTATCTGCATCTACTTCTTTTTGAATGTCTTGGTAAAAATCATTCATATACTGATTCAACTCCTGACGCATTTCTTTAGCAGCTTGAAAGGAAGAGAGATTAGCTGTGAATTGGTTTCTAATGGTAAAAGGGAAGCTTAACATGCCATTTACACTTTCTTGTAAGTGGCCTCGGGAGCTGGCCTGCTCAAACAAAATACCTATTGAGCCCTGCACATCTGGATAGGTAGAGCCTTTTCCATAATAATAATCATCGTAACTCTCCTGATTGAAATATAAGGAACCAATTTGATCCAGTGCTTTCGCATGATAGCTGCCAATCTTCTTCGTCAACTCAAAATTCTTTTCTGGCGTGAGTGGGTGCATTCTTGCCGGTACTCCTGGTTGGAAAAAAAAGGTGCTATTTGTCCCCATCTCATGAAAATCCAAATGAATATTCGGAAGCCATTCCTGGAAAACCCGAACACGGTTTCTGGATTCTGGATGTTGAACAGGAAGCCAGTCTCTATTAAGGTCAAACCAATAGTGGTTCGTTCTACCTCTTGGCCAAGCCTCGCTAAACTCCACATTATTCGGGTCCCCGTTCATATTATAGGACTTATGTGTATTTACCCATGACGCAAATCGATTGAGCCCATCTGGATTGATAGCTGGATCCAGCAGCAAAACCATGGTGTCCAGGTCCCCGGCGATTTCCTTTGCAGCAGCAAAATGATACGCCGCCAGCAGAGAAGCATTAGCACCACTTGGCTCATTTCCATGAACAGAATAGCCCATAAACATCACAACGGGCATAGTTGCAATATCCGGTGATGTATCGGCATCTCTGAGTTTTTTCCTATCGGATTTAATCTGATCTATCTTCGCAAGATTGGACGGAGAAGTAATTGTCAATAAAACTTGGGGTCTTTTTTCATAGGTTCTACCTGTTTCTTCGAAAGTCACTCGATCTGACGCTTCAGCCACAGCCTTCATATACATCACAAGCTGGTCATGACTTACATGCCATTCACCTACTTCATATCCTAAAATTTCCTTAGGTGTCGGGATAGACTCGTCATAGGTATATCCCTTTGGGAGATAATAGTTTAGATCGACCTGTGCGTACGTACAAAGCGCAAGAAAAGACAAAAGCAGCAAAAGCAGACTTTTTTTCATAGAGATTGGAGGTTTAACTTTTAGCTAAATTCACACATTGATTCCTTAAAAAAAGCTATTTTGGTTCAATGGTTAAAATAATTGAAGAAAACACATGGATTTAATAGCTCCTGGAGACGGAATACTTTACTGGCAATTAACAACTTTAGCGGTGGGCTTCGGCTATTTTTGCTTTATGATTTACGCATTGGTTGATTTGATTCGTTCAGATTTCAGAGAGCAACATATGAAACTGATCTGGGCACTAATGATTTTATTCATTCCAATAATTGGCACTTTTTTGTATCTCAGTATGAATAGAAGGACTAAAAATAATTTTAGAAAATTCACCCCAGACTTCTCCTCACATCAAACTTCAAAACACATCAAATGACACTTTGTTTTATTCAAAATATGGGCGGCGGCGCAATTATGATTTTCCTACTATTTGGTCTGCTCTACACCATATTGTGGATTTACTGCCTGGTTGATATACTTCGCTCGGAATTCAAAGACCCGAATATGAAAATAATCTGGATCGTGATTCTACTCTTTGCACAGGGAATTGGGCCGATTGTCTATCTGACGATGGGAAAAAGCACCAAAACCACTAACTATTCTTGATATGTTCGGACTTGGAATTATAGGATTAGCTATTTATGCGTTCACCATTTATGATGTGATCATGAGCAACTTCGCCAATCAGAACGACAAACTGATCTGGATAATCATCGTAGTTTTGGTTCCACTTATCGGGGCTGTCCTTTGGTTTTTGATCGGTAGGGGGAAGAGGATTTAAGGGACTCTCATATTTGTTGGGGACTTATTTATTTATAAATATGCTTTAGTGCAGGCTCCAAATCAGGACACTCAAAGTCAAATCCTGCCTTTTGGATTTTTTGAGAAGAAGCTCTATTACCTCCCAAGACCATAGCTGCCATTTCCCCAAGCACTAACTTGAGCACAAAACCCGGTACTCCGATTCCCACATAAGGTTTCCCCTTAGCTTTTGCTGCAGCATGAGTCAGTTGTTGATTGGTAGCAGGATTTGGCCCCACCGCATTGAATACACCCTGCAACGTCGTCTTTTCCAAAGCAAACACAAACATCCTGGCCAGATCATCAATTGCAATCCAGCTCATCCATTGATCACCATTCCCCAATGGTGTAGCTATAGGTGGCTTCATCATTTCTCCAAGGGCTCCCCCTTTGTCATCTAACACAATGCCTATTCTCAGCATCACCGTGCGAAGGTGCAGTTCCTCCATTCTCTTCACTTCATTTTCCCAAGCCACCACTACCTTGGCTAGAAAATCGGAACCGAATTTCTGGTTTTCGTCCATTAGAGAAGTGCCCGTATCGAAACCATAGTAACCAACCGCAGAGGCAGAGATAAAAGCATTAGGCTTTGCAGTAGCTTTCTCCACGGCATCATAGAGCAGTCTGGTACTCTGAATACGGGAATCTAATATAAGTTTCTTGCGCTCCGCTGTCCACCGCTTCTCTGCTACTCCAGCACCTGCTAGGTGAAGGATAGCATCTGCCCATTCCATCGCTTCGGAATCTATAGTTTGTTTTTCTATATCCCACAGAAAAGATTTTTGTTTTTGCTGAGATCTACTGAGCCAAGCCACTGCATATCCCTTCAATTCCAGTAGCTGGGTGATTTTGTGGCCAATAAGACCTGAACCTCCGGAAATAAGAATATTTTTCATGTGTTTATAATTTGTTTTTAAGGGGCCACATAGCCTGTCCCGTCCGCCGCGGCGGATCGGGAGAATCTCGCAGTACGGATAATAATCCCTCTGTGTGACGCTTGAGTCATGCTCGATTTCATAGCTGGTGATTTATATTTAGATAACCCTAGAACATCCAAATAAGTTGGCGAGCTCTGGCAGATATAAGGTTACGTATGCTTCATTAAATTCAATATCTATTCCTAATTTGGCCTAACTATTTGTAAAACCTAGTTTGAACAGCGCTTCTATTTTTCGTTACATCCTTCTCTGGATCGTTTTAGGCCTCTTGGTTGGACTGCTATCGGGTACTGCATCCGCTGTTTTCCTTATCTCGTTGAATTGGGCTACGAATTATCGAGAGTCGCACCTTTGGATCATCTCTTTACTGCCCATTGCAGGTTTCGTGATCGGCTGGAGTTACTACCGCTATGGTGAAAATTCGGTGAAGGGAAACAATCTCTTACTCGATGAACTTTACAAAACTGAAAAGCCAATTCCACTCAGAATGACTCCTTTGGTGCTTTTTGGGACGATTTTGACACATTTATTCGGTGGCTCTGCTGGAAGGGAAGGTACTGCTGTGCAGATGGGAGGTTCCCTTGCGGATCAGCTCACCAAGTATTTTAAACTTAATCCAGGAAATCGCAGAATCATCTTGATCGCGGGAGTTTCAGGTGGATTTGCTTCCATTTTCGGAACGCCACTGGCAGGAGCACTATTTGCATTAGAGTGGATGCTACATCGAGAAATTCGCTGGAAATCGCTGTTTCCAGCCTTCTGGACAGCCTTGGTAGCAAATTGGGTTTGCTCATCACTTTTCGGTGTAGGACATACCCATTATTTCGTCGATCTGGTTCCTCCACATACTTTGGTCAACTTACTTTGGATCATTCCTGCAGGCATTGCTTTTGGATTATCAGGGAGATTATTTGCCCAAAGCACTCATTTTTTTTCTCATCAATTTCATAAGTACATCACTTATCCCCCACTTCGTCCGGTCATAGGCGGACTGTTGATTGTGGCATTTGTATATATTTCGGACAGTACGACCTACCTTGGTCTAGGCGTTCCGAGAATTGTAGAGGCATTCGAAACACCCCTTCCTTGGTACGATTGGTTAGCAAAGACGGGCTTAACCAGCTTTACGCTGGGCGCTGGATTCAAAGGTGGAGAAGTGACTCCGTTATTCTTCACTGGAGCAACGCTGGGCAACGCACTCGCTTCTTGGATTCCACTACCGCTGGCACTTATGGCAGGAATGGGTTTTGTAGGCGTCTTTTCAGGTGCTACCAATACACCAATAGCATGTACTGTGATGGGTATGGAGCTGTTCGGGTACGAATCAGGGATATTTTTGGGTATTGCTTGTCTGATCGCGTATCTTTTCAGCGGAAAATCCAGTATTTATTCTTCCCAAAATCTTGATAAGAAATTCCATCTGTACCCTGCTGAAGGGATTTTTACCTTTTCCCGAGATAAGTCTCACACGAATGATTGATATTTCTCTAACGCCTATTGCTCAAGCATGAAACTCAAGCTGAAAATCTTTTCCAACCCTGATCGAAACATCCTTTTTTTGAAAAAGGTGATAAGGGTTCAAGAAAAAGTAGTTCAGATCAACACTATTCTTGCATTTGGAATATTACTTTTTCACCTGGGTTATTCCATTGATCCTCAGGATCAGGTCGCTACTTCTTCACTCTTTAGCCTCTCACTGATTCTAATCGGATTAGGATATTTTGTTAGAGTATTAGTAGTAGAAAAATCAATATTTTCTGCACGAGTGATGCTAGAATTACTCCTTTCACTTGTTTTGATTGTCACGGCCTTAGTTCGTTGGAATGTGCTAGGATATGAAATAAGCCAACTTATTTTAGAGTTTACTGCGAGTTATCATCTTATCAATGGCTTAGTGATTGTTCTGTTCTTTATAGAACTCAGCAAGTTCAGCCTTACTATAAATGAACTCAAACTCAGTCCCTCACTGGTATTTATTCTGTCTTTTGTCGTGCTTATCCTGGTAGGGGCAGGACTTCTGAGTTTGCCCGAAGCCACTACTCATGATATAGGTTTTATAGATGCTCTTTTTACCTCAACCTCAGCAGTGTGCGTTACTGGTCTGATCGTGTTGGATACTGCCAAGGATTTCACCTTTTTCGGTCAGGTGGTCATTATGATTTTGTTCCAAATTGGCGGACTTGGAATCATGGTTTTCACGAGTTTCTTTGGTTTCTTTTTTAAGGGAAGTTATTCCATAGAAAACAGACTTTTCATCCGGGATTATATCAATGAAAACAATGTAAATGAGATTTATACGACCTTATTTAAGATCATTTCTTTTACCGTGCTAGTAGAAGGTCTATGTGCTTTTATGATCTATCATTTCACTGATCCCGCAGCATTTTCTGGGAGTGGTGATCATGTATTCTTTTCACTTTTCCACGCTATTTCTGGTTTTTGCAATGCGGGTTTTTCTACACTGAGCAATGGACTGTATCAAGAGGGTTTCCGGGAATCTTACAACATGCATTTAGTAATAGCCTTCGCCATAGTGCTGGGAGGAATCGGCTTTCCTGTGGTATTAAACTACTATTCATATCTCAAGCATGTGATGGTGGGAAGTATGAAAAGTGTCTTAGGTATAGAAAAATATCGTCATACTTCACGGATTTCCAGCGTCAATACAAGGTTAGTGGTCTATACTACAGCAATTCTATTGGGAGTAGGAATGGTAGTATATGCGATATCGGAGCAAGATGCTACCCTGAAGGGGCTAAGCACTTATGGTAAATTTGTCACCTCCGTTTTTGG
This sequence comes from Algoriphagus persicinus, assembly GCF_035156415.1. Classification (NCBI taxonomy): domain Bacteria; kingdom Pseudomonadati; phylum Bacteroidota; class Cytophagia; order Cytophagales; family Cyclobacteriaceae; genus Algoriphagus; species Algoriphagus persicinus. The sequence goes on along the minus strand of NZ_JAYEEY010000001.1, from coordinate 186,168 downwards.
CGCAGTGACTCCCAGAACAGCCGGATTCAACACGGTCGATATGCGTGAATTAACTGTTCCGACGGTATTAATCTACCTTTTTCTGATGTGGGTAGGAGCATCTCCCGGATCTACAGGAGGAGGACTAAAAACAAGTACTTTCGCTGTGGCTATGCTTAATACATTTAGTATTGCTTCGGGAAAGACCAGAGTGGAAGTTTTCAGAAGACAAATCTCTAATGAAACACTCAAGAAAGCTTTTGCAGTAATTTCACTTTCTGTGCTAGTAATGGGGTTTGGCGTATTTCTGCTCATGATTTTCGACCCTGAGCTTGCTTTAATGGACGTGGCTTTTGAGGTGTTCAGTGCCTTTTCCACCGTAGGGCTCTCGCTGGGGATTACTTCACAATTAAGTACAGGCAGCAAATTAGTTTTGATGGCTATAATGCTCATAGGAAGAGTCGGTACACTGACTATTTTAATTGCTGTCGTCCGAAAAATCGGTGAGCAGCGATACAAATATCCTGAAGAAACCGTCTTTATAACTTAATTTAAAACATATGAAATCGAGCATGATTGAAGCGACACACAGTGGGATGATTATCCGTAATGCGAGATTCCATCCCGTTTCCTTCGTCACGGGACAGGTTATGACCTTTAAAAAATAATTATAATCACATGAAATGAGCATGATTGAGAGATATCAGCCGTGCTAATTCGATGAGATCATTTTAAATCAGCTAGATATTTATGAAATATATAATCGTAGGCATAGGCAATTTTGGAGGCTATCTGGCGAAACGCCTGACGAATCTTGGACACGAAGTGATCGGTGTGGATTCCAATGAAAGCAAAATAGAAATGATCAAAGATAGCATCACACATTCCATCGTAATGGATGCAACAGATCAAGCTGCCGTTAAAAATCTACCTCTTAAAGACACCGATGTGGTTATTATAGCAATCGGTGAAGATATAGGCGCTTCGATCATGAGTACGGCTATTTTCAAGCAGCTAAAATCCAAGCGAATCATCGGTCGCGCTATTAATGACCTTCATGAAACGGTGCTCCAAGCTATTGGGATAGATGAAATCATACATCCCGAAGAAGAAACGGCCGACAGACTGGCTAAAAGATTACAGATGAAGGGAGTGCTGGATTCACTGGAAATTTCTGACGAATACAACATCGTAGAGGTGAAAGTCCCAAAACGCTACGTGGAAATGACGGTGGCAGAAGCTGACATTCGAAAAGAATATTTTTTAAATATCCTCACTGTCATAAAAATAGAGCAAAAAAAGAATCTTCTGGGAATTAATACACCACACAAAAATGTGATTGGGGTGGTCACTCCTAATTATACCTTTGAACCAGAAGATATTTTACTGCTTTTCGGAAAAATAAAAAACATACATGAATTCTTGCAGTTAGGAGATTAGTTTAGCTTTTCCCCGCAAAATTTACAAAACTCGTCCCATTCGTCCAGATCTGAATGTTTACATGAGGGACAAGCAATCTGCTTGTTTTTTTCCAAACTCCTTTTCTGTGCAGCCATCTCGGAAGACACTATCCCCGTGGGCACGGCTATAATAGCATAACCAAGAAGCATGATAATTGAAGCCACGAATTGACCTATAGTGGTCTGAGGGGTAATATCCCCAAAACCTACTGTAGTCAAAGTCACGATAGCCCAATACATGCCCACAGGAATACTGGCAAATCCGTTCTCCGGACCCTCTATAATAAACATCAAAGTACCCATGATGAGAACTATAGTCAAGACAAAGCCAATGAATATCATGATCTTGTGAGCACTCGCTTTTAGGGATTTGGTCAGATATTCTGCTTCTGCGATATACCGCCCAAGTTTCAAAATCCGGATCACCCGTAACAATCTCAATGCTCTGACAACAGTGAGTAGCTGAGAATTCACAATTAGAATACTCAGATAAGCGGGCAAAATTGCCAACAGGTCTACCATCCCAAAGAAGCTGAATATATATCCTTTTGGATTGCGCGAGAGCCATATCCTCAACGCGTATTCTATCGTGAACAGGATAGTAAATAACCATTCCAGTAAAAGAAACAATTTTCCGTGCTGTAAGTGAAGACTTGCCACTGAATCCAAGATTGCCACCAGAATACTCCCCAAAATCAGGAATAGCAGTACGATATCGAATGTCTTGGAAGCCCAATCGTCTGACTCAAATACAATATGAGCTAATCGATTTTTAGTGATTTTCATGTGATCATAATTGTTTTTCAAAGGCCATAACCTGTCCCGTGACGAAGGAAACGGGATGGAATCTCGCATGGTAGATAATCATCCCAGTGTGTGACGCCTGCGACATGCTCGATTTCATAAAGAAATTTAGAAAAATTTAACAGCCAAAACCAACCCTAGTCCAAGTAATAAACCCGCTTCACACGAGTACTGATATTCGTCAGCAATTCATAGGGAATGGTTCCTATTTGATCAGCTAATTCTTTCAACGATATTTTTTCTCCATAGACAATCGCCTCATCCCCTGCCTTCACATTCATCCCGCTGACATCCACCATGCACATATCCATGCAGACATTTCCAATGACGTATGCCTTCTGGCCGTTGATCAACACATAGCCCTTACCATTGCTGAATCTGCGATCATAGCCATCAGCATAACCGATGGCGAGTGTGGCAATTTTGCCGCCGGAAGCCAAAACACCTTTCCGTGAATAACCTATCGTCTCGCCCGGATCAAGCTCTTTGATCTGCGAAATAGTGGTTCTCAGTGTGCTGATCGCCCGGAGAGCCAACTCATGCCTGCCAGTCACTTCCACGCCATACAGCCCAATACCAAGTCTCACCATATCAAATTGAAATTCCGGAAAAGCAACTATACCGGCAGAATTAAGTGCATGAATTAGAGGTTTATAGGGAATAATAGCGAGAATTTCATTTTTCATTTCTTCGAAATTCCTCATCTGTTCCATAGAAAATTCACGATGAATCTCCTCATCTGCCCCTACCAAATGGGTATAAATTGAAGCAATTTCCAAGTGTGGTTTTGATTGAATTAACTCTTTTAGAATACCCAGTTGCTTTCTCTCAAAACCCAATCTGTGCATCCCTGTGTCCAAATCAAGGTGTATTTTCATCTGTTTCTTATGAATAGAACACCAAGTAGCGAGGCTCTCAAAAAACTCCGGACTGAAAACTACAGGCTCTAGGTCAAACTCGCTGCATAGTCCAAAGGATTCCTGCATGGTATTCAATACCAAAATTGGGAGTCTGATTCCTTGCTTGCGCAAAGCAACCCCCTCATCCGAAAAAGCAACGCCCAAATAATCCGCGCCCATCATCTGAATTTGATTGGCTATTTCCACCGCTCCTCCACCATAGGCAAAAGCCTTCACCATCACCATTACTTTGGTTTTGGGTGAAATAAGCATTTTGTAAAAATTATAATTGTGCGTGAGCGCATTGAGATTGATTTCTAGTGTGGTGCCATGTAGTCGCTGCTGAAGTCGATTTACTACTTCCTCAAAACCAAAAACACGCGCTCCAGTGACTAGAATCAGATCATTCTGAAAAGATTCGGGATCTAGGCTGGACAAAAGCTCTGATGTAGAACTAAAGCCTCTGAAAGATTCAGGAAACACTTTCGCCAAACAGTAAATCTCCTTGCCTACACCAATTAGTTGATCAAACTGGTATTTCTTAATCAACTCAGCAACTTCTCCATAAATTATCTCTGGGGATCCTTGCTGCAACAAATCCGACAAAATCAGGATTTTTCGTCTCTTAGCCCGCTGCTGCTGCATAAAGTCCAGCGCAACCTTCAATCCTGCCAAGTCATTATTATAAGTATCATCGATGAGCAACGAGTCATTGATGCCGGGCTTTAGCGTAAGACGCATATCCACTGACTTCAACTGCGCAATTCCTTCCTCGATTGACGATGCACTTTGCCCCAAAGTCATTGCGGCTACGATCACATGTGTAATGTTTTCTAATGAAGCCACATCAGTGAATGGCACCTGAAAAGTATGGGTGCTGAGATCCGATTTCATCAAGATCAGCCGAGCTCCAGGTGTTTTTACTTTCACCGACCTGGTAAATTCTGCTCCTGATCGATCTGACCATCCCACTAATTTTTCCACAGAAAAACGTGCTTCAATTTGCTTAGAAACCTCTTTTTGATCTGTACAGTAAACCAAAAAGCTAGCATCCTCAAAAAGTGAAAGTTTCTCTTCTAGCTTAGATTCCAAGCTCCCAAAGCCTTCTTGATGTGCAGTTCCGAGATTGGTGAATATTCCTAGATCTGGCTCGATCATCTCTTGCAATGCCGACATTTCTCCCGCTTTGGAAATACCTGCTTCAAGAATTGCTACTTGATGGTAGGGCTCGATTCCGAAGATTGAAAGGGGAACTCCAACTTGGGAATTGTAGCTCTTAGGACTTTTCGCCACGGCATATTTTTGTCCTAAAATCTGTCCTAGCCATTCTTTAACTATTGTTTTTCCATTACTACCGGTTATGCTTACCACAGGCTTTGTAAAAAGCTTTCTCTGATATTTGGCTAAAAGCTGCAAAGCTCTACGTGTATCCGAAACTTGGATAAAACTAACTTCGGGATAGGATAAGCCTTCAAAATCGAGATGTACCAAAAATGTTTTAACACCCAAGGCCACTAGTTGAGCTATAAAATCAACACCGTCAGCTTTGGCGCCTCTTAATGCTATAAATAGCGTTTTGTCAGGATGAAGAATTTGTCTTGAATCAATGGCTATTTGAGAAACCCACAAGTCATCATTTCCATTGACTAGGCTTCCTTTTGTGATTTCAGCGATTTGCTTTTGACTAATTTCCTGAAACATCCTGCTCCGGATTTATTTTTTTTTTCTTAAAAAACACCTGCTTTACCCATCGAGGAAGGAAAAAGGCTCCTAAAATCAAATATGGATAGTAGGATAGAAGTCTCCACAAAATGCTAGTAACGAACGTATAGTTGGTCAAGAACTCAGTAAAGAATTGGCCAAAGAAAAACTCCGCTGTCCCGCTGCTACCGGGAGTCGGCGAGATCATCATCACAATCCACATGATCACTTGACGGGCAAACACAATGACATGCTCGTATGCTGCCAAAGGCACAAATGCGGAAATAAGCGCATTAAGCATTAAATATCTTGAGCTCCAAATAAAGATCGTGACTAAGGTGATGGGCACCCAATAATTCCATCTTTTTCCAGAAAGCTCCTTAGATGCTTCAATGATTTGGTTGCCATATTCTTGCGCATCGTGCTTCCACTTTCTCAGCCATTTGATGGAAAAAACCTTAATCAGTACCCATTTAAAGACTCTTGGCCTATAAAACAAAGCCGCTGCCATTATTAGACTGTAAGACGCATAAAGCGAATACGAAATCCAGAAAATGGCCTCCAAGCTATTTTCTAGTTGCATCTCAAGTACTTTGCTCTCTGGAAATATATTCCCTTTGGCTAAAAAGAGGATAATGGGAGCACCAATCACAAAAAATAGATTGTCCAAAATCGCCGTCACCATTACGTATGCTACCGCTCTTCCAAGTTTGATTCCTTCCTTATTCAGGATAAAAATCGCTACGGCTGTCCCACCAACAACTGAGGGCGTCACAGCAGAAGCAAATTCCCAAAGGATGATGACATAAATCGACCGCTTCCAGGTCAAATGCCTGTCTGTAATTTCTCTTATTCTATATACGTAGCCTACATCTCGAAATAAAATGACCACAATTGCCAGAATAACCCAAGGCATAGAGGCATCAAAAACCCCGCTTAGAGAGTCCTTATTTACCGATGGGTCTAAGTAAAACATGCCGAACACAATGGCCAAACCAATAATTACCGGTACCCAAATTTTATTCGGATTCAGCGTTTGAAAGATCTTTTTGTTATCCAATTTCATACGTTAGACAGCAACAATTGGCTCAGTCTTTTCCACCCAAAAGTTATTGAAACCATCTCCCATGATGATGGTAACTAATGAAAGTTGTAGTAATTCTAAAATGGCTAGAAAGGTATAAATCACAAAAATCTTGTCGGGTTTGTAGCTGATGAACTCAGCGAATGGTACTTTTTTCTTAAAGCTGACTTTCTCCAAGACAAAGTCTTTTTGCTGGGAAATAGTATATGGATACTGGATTACGGTGTGTTTTGTTTCATCCTCACGTGATGCCATTTTGGCCATGGTTCGCTGGAAGACCTTCAGCAATTTGTACAAATCCATGTCTTGCATTTCTGCATCCACCTCATCCACCTTGCTAAGGGTTTTCAGCTCTGACGCGATATTACCGCGCTTTTGCTTAGACATCTCTTTTCCCTCCATGGAGGAAAGGACTTCAATAACAGATTTGTACTTTTTGTATTCCAGTAGATTCCTTATCAATTCCTCACGAGGATCTATTTCTTCTCCTTCCTCATTCAGCTCTGGTCTGGGCAAAAGCATCCGAGATTTGATCCTCATGAGCGTAGCTGCAAAAAGGATAAAATCACTGGCCACTTCCATTTCCATTTGCTCCATCTGATGTACATAATCCAGGAAGTCGTTGGTAATCTTGGAAATAGGAATGTCATAAATATCCAGTTCATCACGCTCGATGAAGAAAAGCATTAGGTCAAAAGGACCTTCGAAGAGTGGTAATTTGATTTCGAAACTCAAAGGATATTTAAATTATTGGTTAATTTTGCCACCTTGTTGTCAAAGATATTCAATTAAGCTAAATTAATTGGAAAGGCTGGAGAAAGAGGCAATCGCCTTTAAACCAAATTAACTTGATTGGAAAAACAAAGAAGCACATTTATTGTTATTCTAATCTGAACACATTATCGCTGAAAAATGCTGATTGAACCTGGAGAATTATTAGCCCAAATAAACAGTCCCGCAGACCTTAAGAAATTTCCTAAGGAAAAACTGGTTCAAATCTGTGATGAACTTCGCCAGTACATTATTGATAACGTGTCCGTTTATGGGGGTCATTTCAGTGCCAATCTTGGGGTAGTAGAGCTTACAGTTGCCCTACATTATGTCCTCAATACTCCCGAAGATCAGTTAGTTTGGGATGTAGGACATCAGGCATATGGTCATAAAATCCTTACAGAAAGAAGGCCGCGTTTTCACACCAACCGTCTTTACGGTGGGCTTTCTGGATTCCCAAAAAGAAAAGAAAGCGAGTACGATACATTTGGTGTAGGACACTCCAGCACATCTATTTCCGCAGCATTGGGAATGGCTGTAGCTTCTCAATACAAAGGTCTGACTAAAAAACAGCACGTCGCTGTGATCGGTGATGGGTCGATGACTGGTGGAATGGCTTTCGAAGCAATGAATCATGCCGGGGTAAGTAACACCAACTTATTGATCATCCTGAATGATAATTGCATGGCCATTGACCCAAATGTGGGTGCGCTTAAAGATTACTTAACAGACATCACTACTTCCAAAACCTACAATAAAGCAAAAGATGAAGTTTGGAAGATTTTAGGCAAACTAAGCAAGTTTGGAAGCAGCGCTCAGGATGTAATATCCAAAGTAGAAGGAGGAATTAAATCTGCCTTACTCAATCAAAGTAATCTTTTCGAATCATTAAACCTCAGATACTTCGGTCCGGTAGATGGCCATGATGTAAATCATCTGGCAGAAGTGCTGAAGGATCTGAAAGATATTCCAGGGCCAAAAATTCTTCATTGCGTTACGATGAAAGGGAAAGGATATGGTCCTGCAGAAAAAGGAAATCAAACAACTTGGCATGCGCCAGGGGCATTTGATAAAGTAACCGGAGAAATATACAAAACAACACCAAGTACCCCTCAAGCACCAAAATATCAGGATGTTTTTGGACATACCTTAGTGGAACTCGCAGAACTAAATGATAAAATCATGGGAGTGACTCCAGCGATGCCCTCCGGTTCATCTATGAATATTATGATGAAAGCGATGCCTAATCGGGCATTTGACGTAGGAATCGCCGAGCAACATGCAGTTACTTTTTCGGCTGGGTTGGCTACACAGGGATTAGTTCCTTTCTGTAATATTTATTCTACTTTCATACAGCGTGCATACGATCAGGTGTTGCATGACGTATGCCTGCAAAACCTTCCAGTAGTGTTTTGTTTGGATCGAGCTGGCTTTGCTGGTGCCGACGGACCTACACACCATGGCGCTTATGATATTGCTTTCTTCAGATGCATTCCTAATCTGGTCGTTTCGGCTCCGATGAACGAGGAAGAACTTCGAAACATGATGTATTCTGCCTCCATTCATAATGGCCCATACTCGATCCGGTACCCTAGAGGTAAAGGTGTGATGCCAGAGTGGAAAATGCCTTTTGAGATGATTCCTGTCGGACAAGGAAGAATCCTAAAAGAAGGTGAAGAGATCGCAATTTTAACGATTGGACACATTGGCAATTATGCCGTAGATGCCTGCGAAAAACTTGAAAAAGAGGGATTAAACCCTGCCCATTACGATATGCGATTTGTGAAGCCACTGGATGAGGAGCTACTTCATGAGATTTTTGGCAAATTCAAAAAGGTAATTACAGTAGAAGATGGTTGCTTGATGGGAGGGTTTGGCTCGGCTGTGATCGAATGGATGATGGATCACGGCTATCAGGCTCAAGTGAAGCGTCTGGGTATTCCTGACGAAATCATTGAGCATGGCGAGCAACATGAATTACATAGAGAATGCGGCTTTGATCCAGAAGGAATTGCTGCCACAGTGAGAAGCCTTACAGGGGTTTCAAAAACTATATTGTAATATGTCTCCAATATATTTTTTCGAAAAAGGCCAAGGGCAACCTGTTGTCCTTATTCATGGTTTCTGTGAAATCGGGGAAATGTGGAGAGGTTTTGCCGATTCTTTATCTAAGGACTTCAGGGTAATTTGCCCAAACCTACCCGGATGTGACAAATCCCCGATTCAATCAGATACCATTCAACTAGAGGAAGTCGCAGTACTTTTGGAAGAATGGATGGAAGAAAACGATATTCAAGATCCTATAGTCATCGGTCATTCACTGGGAGGATATGTGACTTTGGCACTGCTGGAATTGTTGGGAAATAAACTCAAAGCCGTTGGCCTTTTTCATTCCACAGCCTTTGCAGATGATGAGGTGAAAAAAGCGATGCGGGACAGAACGGTCATTTTTCTAAAAAAGCACGGGGTAGATACCTTTGTGACTTCATTTGTACCTCCGCTAATTCCCGAGCAGAAAAGAGATGATTTTCAAATTGAAATTGCTGAGGCTATAGCTCAAGGAAAGTATTCCACATTGAATGGTTTAATTGCCTATTCCAGAGCTATGCGGGATAGAAAGGATCGTTTTGAGGTATTGAGGAATTATTCTGGACCGAAGCTGATGATAGCAGGCACTTTGGACGGAGCTATAAAGATCGATGCCAGCCGAGCCCATAAACACGCAGTCACTGACTATTATGAGCTGGAAGGAGTCGGCCATTTGGGTATGATTGAGCGAAAAGAGGAAAGTATAGAGATTTTGAGGGAATTTTGTGGGAAGGTTATACTATGATCTTCTCGACTTCAGAGATTAGAATTTTTACTTTTTCTATGTAAGGAAACACAGTCTCTCTATCAAAATCAAATAAATCATCATAGTCTCCTTTTTGTCTCCAAGTAAAAAGCTGCGAATAAATTCTTCAAAATTCCTTATCAATTATACCTGTCTTGATGAATAGTACAGAAAATTTGGACTTAACACCATTATGTGTGTGTGAGTCTTGATTTTTTATAATAATCAATGCTGAAACTGCATAGAATGCAGCATAGTAAAGTCTATTGATTGCTGAATTCCATTTGTTGTTTTCAGCCAAAATTACAGCATCTTCAAAGGTTTCGTGAGCACGGGCCAATCGGTATTTTACAAGATCATTTTTAGAATTTCTCATTTAATACGAACAGCATCTTTGGAAATTTTCTCAAAAAGGAGAGTGGATCTCCTGGTTTTATTCCAGTCACTTTTCGAATATATAATCGGTGATATAATTGCTCCCGTTTGAAGTTCTAATTCATAGAAATCATCCATGATTGCTATTTCCTTTGACAAAGGGACATAATCGGAGTCCAATAACATTAAAATATCCCAGTCAGATGATTCGATAGCAGAGTCATTAGTTTGCGAACCAAAGAGATATAACTCTGAATTAGGATATCTCGAAGAAGCCATTTCCAAAATTCCTTTTACTATTTCCTCTTTATCAGACATATACAAAAATACTATAAAATTCTGGATGCCTTTCTCTTACTATATCTTCTGTTCAAAGACCCTCATCAATTTCTCCAAATACTCCTGATCCACCGCGTCAAAATAATCAAGCTGATCGGAATCAATATCTAATACCATAGCAACTACCCCTCCTTTGAACACTGGGACTACTATCTCAGATTTGGAAGCTGAGCTGCAGGCAATATGGCCAGGAAACGCATCCACATCTGGAACAAGAATAGTCTTTCCTTCTTGCCAGGCAGTTCCACAAACACCCTTACCCATGGAAATCCTTGTGCAGGCAATAGGCCCTTGAAATGGCCCTAAGACTAACTGATTTTCTTTAGTTAAATAAAATCCTACCCAAAAAAAATCAAATGCTTCCTTTAGCGCAGCAGAGATATTTGCAAGGTTTGCGTAAAGGTCGGGTTCGCCAGTGATCAGAGCTTCGATCTGTGGTAAAATCGCTTCGTATTTTTCGACTTTCGTTGCCGACTCAGGAATGTAAAGACTTTCAGACATGATAATAAATTCTTAAGGTATCTTCCAAGATTTCTATGGTCTCAGATACTGGGGCAGGGGGGATAGGAGCTGCTATCCCACTGCCAAATTTGTTACTGCTTGTAAACACGCGCGCTTCGTCCCAAAGTTCGGATGCCAAAAATTTATTCAATAAATACCTTCCTCCTTCAATAAGTACACTTTGAATATTCCGCTGATGGAGATCTTCCAAAATATCCTTTACCTGAAACCCTGAATTCAACTTAACAAACTCCAGTGTTCCTCTCACTTCAGCTTTCTGTGTATTGTAGCAAATCGTGGGAACCGCTTCATCAAAAAGTTTAAGGGTATTTGGTAGCTCCAGCTTACTGTCAATGACCACCCGCAGCGGGTTTTTACCAACCCAATCTCTAACATTCAGCGCTGGATCGTCGTATTTGGCGGTAGTTTTGCCAACCATGATCGCATCTTCTTCGGCTCGCCATTTGTGCACTAGCTGCCGACTAGCAGAATTGGTAATCCATTTGGAAGAGTAATCTTCCCTAGCCACAAAACCATCTTGAGTCTGTGCCCATTTCAAAATCACATATGGCCGCCTCTTTTCGATTTGAGTGAAAAAACGCTTGTTTTGAAACCGAGCTTCTTTCTCCAAAAGTCCTGTTTCCACTTCGATTCCACCTTCTTTAAGTATCTGAATTCCTTTGCCACCAACTAACGGATTGGAATCAAATGCAGCAATAACAACTTTCTTCACCTTCTTCCCTACCAAAAGATTAGCACAGGGTGGCGTTTTGCCAAAATGTGCACAAGGCTCCAACGTCACATAAACAGTAGACTTAACAAGTAATTCATGATTCTCTACAGAATTTATTGCATTGACTTCTGCATGCTCCTTGCCATAATCCTGATGATAGCCTTCGCCTATAATCTTACCTTGATACACGATCACACAGCCCACCATGGGGTTTGGGCTTACTTTTCCCCGACCTAATACAGCCAGATCAAGGGCACGTTGCATGTATCTACCAGCAGAAATCATCAAGGCTTCTTCTTAAGTGTAACCGGAATGAAAACAGTATCATTTCTCTCTACTACATCGACTGAAAAGGCTGTGTCTAGGTAGAGATCGTCCTTAGCATCAATGTAAATCTCATAAGATCCCGCAGGAACTCTGAAGTTGTACTTCCCAGAGGCATCTGTATGAGTCGAGAACGTATCCTTTTCGCCAGTTAAAATTAGGGCAGGGTAAAGGGTAAGAGGTTTTATAACACCACTTATTTTCCCTGTTCCAGTACCTTTGGTCAACGTGAACCTTGGATCCAACCCGTAAGTAAGGGGAGACTCAGAAACTTGCACGATAGATTTTTCTAGATCTAAATCCAACAGGATGTCGTATGATGTTCCTTGCTCAATATCAATCGATGTTGCCAAACTTATCTTGTTTTCAGATGGATCTGACAGCGCCAAATCAAACTTTTTTTCTTTCAAAAACATGGAATGATCGTTCCCCAAAATAATTGTCGCATTGATAATTTGTCCTATGGGCAGTTCACTTCTGCCCAAAAGTAACGCATTGCCAGCTACTAAATCACTGATTTTTATACGCTTGTCTCCGGATTTATATTCTAAGTAAAAGGTCTGACTTTCGGTCTCTCTTCCCTGCACCAAAACCTCAATATCCACTCCTTCAATTTCCACAAAAACAGAATCCCATTTGGCAGGACTATCTATCAAAATCAGATTTAAAAGTGCCTTTGGGCTAGAATCTGAACCTTCACATGCCGAGAAGAGTAGCATGCTGACTATAGGAATTAGATAAAAACAATGTTTTTTCACAGGGTAAATTTAGCCTAAATCTAGGGAATACAGTGATTCAAGCTATCCTTGATCAAAAAAATTAGAGTCTGTCTCATAAGTAGGGACAGACTCTAATTTGTACGGAATTTCAAATACTCATATCTCAGGCTGTTGATTTAAGTTTTGAGACAGCCTCTGTTTATCCTATTTCTGAGTCAATACTTCTGGATCAACAGTGGTAATCTTGCCGTCTTCTACTACAATCCCCTCTACTACACGAATATCGAATAATTCATTTGGGGTAAATGTCAAGGTATAAATACCATCATCAAGTCCTGTGATTTTATAGTTGCCGCTTGCATCAGCAAATGTGTTCATCGTTTCCTCTCCATGTTGAACTGTTACTTGGATTGGCAGTGCTTCGGTAGGTAATACTTGCCCCATGATACCAGCAGAAACTTCATCCAAATATGCTCTCAAGACAGGCTTGAGGATGATTTGTCCAGAATTACCTGCCTCCACAATAGACTTCGCTGCATCAAAATCGATGATCAAATTATACGACATGCCACCATGGATTTCCTCATCCACCTTTATTTTTAATCCGCTTTGTTGCGCACTTGGGGTTTTCATATCAAAACGTTCACCGTTTTTGATCACATAATTATTTTCTCCAAGAATCAATCTGATCTGATCAATTTCCCCTTCAGGAAAATCCTCCGTTCCCAGAAGCTCGCTATTTCCTCCTGTCAGTGCTAATAAATTGATAGGCTGGCTTTCGTCATAAGTGATTTCTACCCAGGACGATTCATCCTCATCGTCATTCATCTGATCATCTATCCCATCTTCATCCACTTTGACCCGTACAGCCAGCACCTCAATCCAAACTTCATCATAGGATGCAGGCGCATCCACAAGATAAAAATTAACCCGCGCCGAACCGCCACTTGGATTGTCATCATCGGAGGAGCATGCCATAGCAAAGAAAGCAAGGCCTGCCGTCAGGAGGTAAGAAAATAAATTTTTCATGTTAATTAATATTGGTTTAGAATTTAGGATAGCCAATGACCATGCCAAGTCAAAAATAACAAATTATTGTAAAGTCAAGTAAAGTCTAAAGAGCTTCTTATTTTTGGGGATGATGAAATGGGAACGCCTTCTATCCCGAGGCAGATTTGGTGACAGTCCGGGATTTATACCTACACAAGTGGCTCGAAGTGAGTTTGAAGTAGATTATGATCGAATTATATTTTCCTCGCCTTTTCGAAATCTTCAAGATAAAACTCAAGTTTTTCCCCTGCCTGAACAGGCATTCGTTCATACAAGGCTGACGCACAGCTTAGAAGTGTCCAGCGTGGGTAGATCTCTAGGCAAGGCAGCTGGAGAAATGCTATTGGAAAAGTATCCACTTTTGAATAAAACAGAAATTACACCTTTTGAAATCGGTGCTATTGTGGCTGCTGCTTCTTTGACGCATGATATTGGAAATCCTCCTTTTGGTCATGCAGGGGAGGAAGCTATCTCAGATTTTTTCAAATTTCATCCGGCAGGAAAATGCTGGGAATCTCATGTCCGTACAGAGCAATTAGCTGATCTGTGCAATTTTGAGGGAAATGCTCAAGGTTTCAGAATGCTTGTTTCAAAGCAATTTGGGCTAAAACTCACGTATGCGACCTTGGCTGCATTCTCAAAATATCCCCGGCCAAGCATGATTGCACAGCGGGATATAGCTCGAAGAAGTCAGAAAAAATATGGCTTTTTCATCAATCAATTGGTTGATTTTGAGCAAATGGGAACTGTATTGGGAATGGAGAAATCTAGTTCAGAATGCTGGTATCGCCATCCATTAGCTTTTTTGGTGGAAGCTGCAGATGATATTTGCTATAGCATCATCGATCTGGAAGATGGCTGCACGCTAGGCTTGGTAAGTTTTGAAGAAACGGTGGCACTTCTTGCGCCGATTTTGAAAGATAAATTTGACCCAAACAAACTCAAGGAGCCTAGGTCTATAGCACAAAATCTTGGCGCACTGCGTGCCTTGGCAATTGGGGAGTTAATCAGCGAATGTGTAGAGGTATTTGCCAACTATGAGGAAGGTATGTGCAAGGGAAATTTTGATAAAGCATTAACTGATATCATACCTTCTGCCAAAGCACTTCAGAAAATCACAGAGGTTTCAGTTCAAAAAATCTATAGATCACAGGTAGTTTTAGAAAAAGAAGCTGCAGGATTTCAAGTTTTAGAAGGTCTGCTGGAAGTTTTTTCCAAAGCGCTTTACCATCAGTTTTATGATCCGGATAAATTCTCGGGTCAGGATAAAAGTATCCTAAGGCTACTACCAGAAGATTTCCCACTGAAAGGATGGGGAGCTGAAGTCAATCCTTATCCCTTGCTTAGATGTTTGGTCGATTTCATTTCTGGAATGACAGACAAATATGCCCTGAATCTCTACCGCAGAGTGAAGGGTATTTCTTTCCCGGGCTCTTAACGCACAGCCATGTTCTTCTCTGCCTTTCCGAGAGAATATTTGATTCTCACACTTCGTCCATGAGGTAGGCCTGAAACTTCCAAAACTATCTCAGAACCAAACTCCCATGCAAGCTCAAAAGCTGCACACGCATCGTGCACATACACCACAAGTCCAGCGTTCTTAGCTTCATTATCGGCAATGAGTTTAGTTACCAATAGGGTGGTATTTAACCCGCATTATGCATTAGCAAATCTACTACGGCTTCAAACCGCTTCAAAATCAGTCGCTATGCTTCACTTTTCGCTCTCACCGTAGCGGTGCTACGACTCGATCTCCAAAGTGACTGATTTTCTTGCAGTTTGAACCCTCGTTACGAATCCTAATGCATAGTCCGGGTTTAAGAACTTGATTTCCAAAATCATAATACTGAATTAGTGATGCTCGATTTCATCTGATTATAATTGATTTTTTATGGTCAGATAGCCTGTCCCGTCCGCCGCGGCGGATCGGGAGAATCTCGCATGGTAGATAAACATCCCAGTGTGTGACGCCTGCGACATGCTCGATTTCATTGCTGCTTTCGCTGTTATAGCAAATAATATCCCTTTTTCATATTAAAAAAATAACCCCGCGGCTCAAATCTTGTTCTTATTTGAAAGCTTAATTCAAATAAATTCGTATCTAACGCAGGCTGTAATCTATACATTTTACCAAAATCACCAATTGGCTTATTAAAACTCATATATGAAAAAGACACTCATCATCATTTTAGGTGTATTTCTGTTTTTGATAGCAGCTGCAGCTGCTGTTCCTTTTCTATTCAAAGATAAAATTGCTGCCCGGATTGACCGGGAAATTGCCCAATCTGTGAATGCTAAAGTCATTTATGACCTTGACAAAGTGAGTTTAAGCCTTTTTAGAAATTTCCCGAATGTATCTGCCAGTATCAAGGATATCAATGTGGTGGGAAATGCACCATTTCAAACCGATACCCTGATTTCTCTGCGTGAACTAGCTGTTGATTTCAATCTTAAATCTGTACTCTTTGATGATTACCCAACCTTAACTGGCGTGCATTTTAACGGAGGGAATGTTTACATCAAAGTCCTGGACGATGGTACCGCAAATTATGACATCACATTTCCATCGGAAGAAGTAAGCGAAGAACCCACAGCAAGCAATTTTCAAATCGGTATCGATAGGGTGGAAGTGAGCAATGTGAATCTAGTTTACGACGACAGACAGCTCAATTATTTTATGGCTTTGGGAGCAATAAACGCCAAAGGATCCGGTGAGTTCACTGCAAATGTCTATGATTTGCCACTCGAAATGGAAGCACTAATAGCAGACATTACTTATGAGGACATCAGCTACCTTTCCAATAAAACCTTCAAAGGGGAAACCCTACTGAATATTGATTTGGAGAATATGAAATTCACACTGGATGAAAGCAAACTTCAGTTGAATGATTTCCTTTTTGGATTGAATGGCTTTCTCGCGATGCCTGGTGATGATATTGAAGTGGATGTAGCCATTGAAGGCATCGACAATGAGTTCAAAAGTATTTTATCCCTAGTTCCAGGCATTTATTCAGATAGTTTCTCCAGTTTGACAACTTCTGGAACGATGGATTTCAACGGAAAAATCAATGGAATTTATAATGAGGAGAAATTTCCGTCTTTCGATATTTCGCTGAAAGTTGCCGACGGCATGTTTCAATATCCAGACTTGCCAAGGCCGGTGAAAAATGTGAATCTCGACCTCCAAGTCAAAAACGAAACCGACAACATCGATAATACTTCTATTTCTATTCCTGCATTCAATCTGGACTTTGGAAGTAATCCGATTTCCGGGAAATTGTATTTATCCGATTTGGTGAGCTACACCATTGATGCTGCGCTGAAAGGCAAACTTAACCTCGAAGAGCTGACTTCCATTTTCCCGATTGAAGGCATTGCTTTGAAGGGAAATCTGGATGTGGATGCTACCGCAAAAGGAAAGTATGACTCAGCGGCAGGCATTATACCTGCGATCAACGCCAAGCTGCTCTTGGCAAACGGGTATGTGAAAAGTGCGGATTATCCTGCACCGATCGAGAAACTGAACGTAAACGCATCTGTCCAAAATCCTAGTGGGAGTATGACGGATTTCCTGGTTGATCTGAGTCGATTCGGTTTTGAGCTAGAAGGTGAAGCAATCAATGGAAAGATGAAAATCCGTGATTTCGACCAGCTGATCTGGGATGGAGAGATCAAGGGAGGAGTAGATTTAAAGAAGATTTTGGCCATTTTTCCGATGGAAGATATGATTATGGAAGGCCGAATTCAGGCGGATATCAATACAAAAGGTTCTTATGCAGCCGTAAAAGCTGAAAAATACAATCAGTTGGAAACTCGTGGCTCTATGGATATCAGCAATTTCAGCTATTCATCAGTTGATGTTCCTCAGGGAGTTCAAATCGCTAAGGCAAAAGCAGAATTCACTCCAGAACGCATTAACCTGACCGAACTCGATTCTAAAATTGGTGAAAGTCCCCTTCAAGCAACAGGTTCACTTTCCAATTACATGAACTATTTCTTGGGAGAAAACGGCACGCTAAAAGGACAACTAGCTATGAACAGTAGCAGATTTAATGTGAATGAATGGATGAGTGAAGATGCCTCCACCGACACTACAAGTGCCAAACTTTCAGTCATCGAGCTACCAGCAAATATTGATTTCAACATGACTGTGACGGCTAATGAAGTACTCTATGACAACTTGAGCCTCAAAGATGTGAAAGGAAATTTATCCCTAAAGGATGGCGTTTTGACCTTCTCAGATGCTACGATGAAAACTATGGGGGGCACTATAAGTTTGGCAGGTAATTACGATCCAAGGGATCTCACCGCTCCTGCATTTAATTTCAACCTCAATATCGCAGAGCTTAGCATTGCTCAGGCATTCAAGTCCTTCAATACCATAAAGGCTTTTGCTCCAATTGCTCAAAACTTGACTGGAAAATTCAACTCAAATCTTAATTTCTCAGGAAAGCTCGGGCAGGACATGATGCCATTACTGTCTAGTCTGGATGGACAGGGATTGCTAAAAGTGGCCGAAACAGCCTTGAAAGACAGTAAAATTCTGGAAGGAATCACCAGTCTCACCAAACTTAAAGATGTCAATACCCTTCAAATGAAAAACATTGCCATTCCTATCTCTATCGAAAATGGGGTGATGGATGTGAAGCCATTTGATGTGAAACTTTGGGATTACGAAGCCAAGGTGCAGGGAACTGCTGGTTTTGATGGCTCCATTAATTATTTGATCAATCTACAAATTCCGGCAGGGAAGTTTGGTGCACAGGCAAACTCGCTACTTGCCACTATTTCTGGTACTTCGATGGATGAAAACAGCACAATTCCAGTGGCTTTGAACCTATCTGGAACCTACAATTCACCTAAAATTACCCTAGCTGGCGGAAATAGCATAGAGTCTTTGCTCGCCAATGCATTGAAAGCAAGAGTTAGCGGAGAGGCCAAAGGCTTACAAACACAGGCTACGGAACAATTCAATGCAGCTCAAGACAGCATGAAGCAAGTGCTCAAAGCGAAATCAGCAGTAGCTCAGGATAGTGCCAAAAAGGAACTTGAAAAACAAGTGGACGTAGCTAAGGACAAAGCGGTGGACGAAGCGGTGGACGAAGCGAAGAAGTTGTTGAAAGGTTTCTTCCCTAAAAGTACTCCTACTGCAAAACCTGATACGACTATAGTAAAGAAGGATTGATTTGATAGTGGTCAGTTGCCTCCAATGCCTACTGCAACTGTAAACTAAAGCCAGCTGAGGACTGTGGGTAAGTTTATGGCCACTTGGCTAGTAAGATGGTAGAGATAAATCAAAAAAAACAGGAGCTTGTGGCTCCTGCTAATTGCTTAATTGTTTTTCTTACTTTCCTTTTTCGCGGCTTTATCAGCCCGCTTTTCTTTCAGAGTTTTGGTAGCCGCAGATTTATCGTTCTTAGGTTTACCTTCTGGTTGCTTAGCCATAGTTTCAAATGTGAAATGATGTAACTGAATGCTGTTAAGTTAGGTGGAATTCTGCAACTCTCCATCTGGCTTGACTATTATTTTTACGTAGCTCACTTGGCTCTAGTTCCTATTTCAAGGCAATAAAAATATCAACCTCTGAATTTTCACCTTGCTGAGATTTGGTACCATAAACTTCAAAATCCGCTGTATATTTTCTGTCCAACTCTGCATCTTTCGCCCAGATTTCATTCCAGGTATTTACAACTGCTTCGGGCATATTTCCCTTAGCTACAAACTTGGTATGCTTGCCCCCATCAAATTCTCTTGCAACTAGGCTATCAGCTATATTTTCTAGATTATCCACCTGATAACCAATCACACAGGTGTATTCTCCTGTGTAATCAGACTCATAATCTGTGTAGATAGAATAAATATCCTCACTTACTTTTCCGGCTATTTTTGTACCTATCTGCTCTTCAAAGAATCTTCCCCAAAGATTGCCTAAATCCTCAGCTGCTTTGCCAGACACATTAGAAGTTCTTGTAGCTATTCCAACAATTTTAAACGGATCAATAATATTCATTTGGTGCTTAATTTTTGATAAAGGCTTCATGCTTTACAAATCTCAGTTTAAGGAACAAAGCCCCCTAAAAGTAATTGGAATGCTATATGGAATCAATTTTAAAACTCAATGAGTTGAACAAACGCAACTTTTTTAAGCTTTGTTTCTAGGGGACTTTCAGCTCTGTTTTGACTTAACGATTTATTAATTGTGCCCTTTGTGCAAACCTCTGTGTCCACTGGGGTTAAAACCAAAAAGCCCACGAACTCTTTCATTTCGAAGGGCTTTGGTACTTAATTTATCGCATCCTTAAAAAGGGTATTTGCCTTGATCAATCATATAATCGGCAATCTGTCTTCTCAGATCTTTCGTATTGTAAAGCTCCGATTTGGTGAATCTCTTCAATCCCATCAGTATCACTTTCTGCTCATCACCTTTGGTAAAGCTCCCAATCGCTTCTTTGGCCGCTACATAGATTTTGTCAACAGCCTCAGAAAGATAGATCTGCGCCATCGCGATTTGATTCTTGCAAGCATCTTCACCTTTCATAGAAACGAGCTTTTCCGTACGCAAAATAGCTGACTCACTCGCGTAGATTTCTATCATCACATCAGCTAGGTTCATCATGATCTCCTGCTCATCCTCGATCTTGTCTTGAAGGGTCATAGCGGCTTTTCCACCCACCATCAGGAATACTTTCTTCAGCTTTTTCAGCACTTCTTTCTCCGCTGCGAAAAGCTCAGATGTATCGATAGTATCAAAGGAAGGTACAGAAGTAAGTTCCTTGGAAACTGCCATCGCAGGGTCGAAAAAATTAATTTCCCCTTTCATTGCCCGCTTCAGAAGCATTCCCACCATCAGCATACGGTTGATTTCGTTCGTGCCTTCATAGATTCTGGATATCCTTGCATCTCGATAAGCTCGTTCCATCGGTGCATCGGCTGAGTAACCCATGCCACCGTAAATCTGAACTCCTTGATCCACCACATAATCCAGTACTTCAGAACATTGCACTTTTGCGATAGCGCACTCAATCGCAAACGCTTCCACCCCTTTCAATTTCGCCTCCGAAGGATCCATTCCCTCTGCTTCCAGTGCATTGATTTTATTCTCAATATCTTGTCCAGCTCGATAGCAAAGGGCCTCTGATACATAAGATTGGGTAGCCATCTCAGCAAGTTTAGATTTGATAGCTCCGAAAGTATTGATGCTTACACCGAATTGCTTACGCTCCGTCGAGTACTTAATGGCATTGGTGGTCACGGTCCGGACGCCTCCTAACACACCCGCGCCCAGTTTTACCCTACCGATGTTTAGGATATTCACAGCGATTTTGAAACCATTCTGACGATCAGAAAGCATATTCTCAACCGGGACCGGACAATCGTTAAAGAACACCTGACGAGTAGAAGAGCCTTTGATTCCCATCTTTTTCTCTTCCTCATTCATAGTGATTCCACCAAAAGACTTCTCAACGATGAAAGCTGTTAGGTTTTTATCATTTTCAATTTTGGCAAAAACGATGAATAGATCTGCGAAACCTGCATTTGAGATCCACATTTTCTGACCGTTTAGAAGGTAGGTTTTACCATCTTCAGAAAGAGTCGCTTTAGTTTTACCACTATTGGCATCCGATCCTGCATCTGGTTCGGTGAGGCAATAACATGCCGCCCATTCGCCCGTGGCAAGCTTTGGTAAGTATTTCTTCTTCTGTTCCTCCGTACCATAGTACAAGATCGGCAGCGTACCTATACCCGTGTGAGCCCCATATGTAGTAGAAAAGGAGCCTGCCGAGCCAATGATGTCTGCGATTAGCATGGAAGTATTGAAACTCATACCCATTCCCCCGTATTCCTCAGGAACAGTGATTCCCAAAAGGCCAAGATCTCCGGCTTTTTTGAAAATCCTAGGGACTAGATCAGGATCTTTCATACTATCAATCTCCTGCACATGTGGGGTGATCTCTGTATCGATAAAATCCTGACAGGCCTGAGCCATCATGCGTTGTTCTTCGGTAAATTCTGCTGGGATAAAGATGTCTTGCGCATCTGTTTCCTTGATGAGGAATTCTCCTCCCTGGGTTGATTTTGTTACTGTGGCCATTAATTTAGACGTAAGATTATAGACGTAAGACTTTAGACGTAAGACACTAGACTTAGCTGGATTTCGTATCGAACTTTAGTATCAAAGCATAAAGCATTTTTTGTATTTCAGTAATTTCGTGGGTGACATATTCTATTTTACCCAAATCAGTAAATTCTAATTCTACACTTACAAAGAGTTGTGTTTCCAGTTCGCAAATGGAACCATGAGCTATTCAAAGAAAATGCAGAAATTCCTTATCTGTTCATCTTCCTCCTCCCTCAGCAATATTGGAAGGACAGAGACAGAAGCTCTTCTCATTTGGGAAATCAAGCCAAACCTTTCCTCATTAGGGAAATTTGCAGAAAGCTTATAAATATGAGCACATAGTTTAATTGCTCTTTTCCAGACAAATAGTTCCTTGTAATTGTGCATGACTGATTTGGATAAAATTTAACAATCTTATTAATAGACTAATGCTAGATCTATTGTCTAAAGGCTAGCGTCTTGTGTCTAAATACTTATTTCAACAATTCATAAACCCCGGCAACACCCTGACCACCACCTACACAAGCAGTGACGAGTCCGTACTTTTTATTTTGGCGACGAAGCTCATTGAACATCTGAACGGAAAGTTTAGCACCGGTACATCCTAAAGGGTGACCTAGTGCCACTGCACCACCATTTACGTTTACGATATCTGGATTTAAATCCAATGCTTTAATTACTGTCAAACTTTGTGATGCAAAAGCCTCGTTCAGTTCTATCAAATCAATATCATTCAGACTTAAACCCGCCTGCTTCAATGCCTTTGGTACGGCTAGTTTTGGGCCTATTCCCATGATGCGTGGATCTACTCCAGCTGCAGTATAAGACATCAATCTAGCAATAGGATCAATATTCAGAGATTTCATCAAACGCTCCGACATCACCACCACGAAAGCTGCTCCATCCGAAGTTTGCGAAGAGTTTCCAGCAGTCACCTGTCCATTGTTTTTGAAAGCTGGCTTCAATCCCGCCAACACTTCCATCGTAGTCCCTGGTCTTGGCCCTTCGTCTGTATCAACTACATATTTTCGGGTTTTCTTTTTGCCTTTTTCATCCAGATAAGTCTCTTCTACTTCTACCGGAACTATCTCATCTTTGAATATTCCGGCGGCTATGGCTGCAATGGCTTTTTCATGAGATTTCACAGAAAATGCATCTGAATCTTCGCGTGTGATGCTGTATTCAGAAGCAAGTTCTTCTGCTGTCAAGCCCATGCTGATATAATAGGAAGGATGCTCGGTTGCTATTTTGTAATTCAAAACTGTTTTATAGCCCATCATAGGTACCAATGACATGGATTCTGTCCCACCGGCAATGATACAATCTGCCATTCCAGCCTTCACTTTCCCTACCGCCAAGGCAATAGCTTCAATTCCCGAACCACAATAGCGATTCACAATAAATCCTGGGTTTTCTACTCCTAAAGCAAGGAGAGAAATCATTCGTCCCATTTGCATTCCTTGTTCCGCCTCTGGGACGGCATTTCCCACGATCAGATCATCTACCATTTTGGTTTCCAATCCCGGTGTGTTTGCTACCAAGTGTTTGATCACATCTGCAGCGAGATCATCTGGACGGTAAAATCTAAATCCACCTTTTTTGGCCTTCCCGACTGCCGATCTATATCCATTTACTATATATGCTTCCATGTTATTTTCGAGTTATTTGAGTGTTTAGGTAAATGAAGTATCTAGTATCAAGTATTTAGTATCAAGACTTCGCTTCAATCGAAGTTTTAAGACCCATGATCATACGCTGGACCTCCATAAGATCCTTTTCCATATCTCTCGCTGTATTAGAATCAAGAACCCCAACACGCTCTGATATTATCATTTGAGTCTCCAGTTCGAAACTTTCACCTAGACTTATTTCTAATGAGTTTACGAACGATTTACCTGAAGTTTTTGCACAACCTTCTGCGATATTTGATGGAATAGAAACTCCAGCTCTTCTCTTTTGAGAAATCAAACCAAACTTTTCGTCATTTGGAAAGGACTTAGTGATGGAATAGATTTTCACAGCAAAATCAACTGCTTTCTGCCAAACTTTGAGTTCTTTGAAATTGTGCATAGTTCTAAAAGCTAAATCTTAATACTAACTACTGTCTGTAATTTATTTGATACTTATCTCTTGTCTCTTGATTCTAAAATCTTGCTACTTATATCTTGCTACTTGATACTAATTCCTTAATGGTTTTCCCTTGAATAAAATACTGTGAATTCTCTCCAGTGTTTTCTTCTCACCGGTTAGGCTCAAGAATGCTTCGCGCTCCAAGTCCAATAGGTATCTCTCGGAAACTTCAGTGGGCGTAGATAAATCTCCGCCAGACATCACGTAAGCTAGTTTTTTGGCAATCAAAGCATCATGTTCTGAAATGTATGCCCCGTACCTCATGCCTGTAATTCCTGCTTCAAATAGTGCCAATGATTCTTTTCCAAGAACTCGAATAGCTGTTTGCTCAATGGGCTGAGTATATCCTGCTTCATGCATAGAAAGAACCTTCATTTTGGCTTCAGCCAGCTGACGCTTTCTATTCAGCGTGATTCCATCATCTTTTCTCAAATAGCCCAAGTTTCGCGCTTCCTCAGCTGAGGTAGAAACTTTTGCCATAGCAATATTCATAAATGCATCTTGCAAACGATTCAATTCTACATCGCCGGATTGTACTGCATTTGCAAATCTCAACGTCATTTCTTTGGTGCCACCACCTGCTGGAATTAATCCTACTCCAACTTCCACCAACCCCATATATAACTCCGCATGGGCCTGAATGTGATCTGCATGAAGCGAAAGCTCACAACCACCACCCAATGCCATGTTATGCGGAGCAGAGACTACTGGAACCGACGAGTACCTCGCTCGCATCATCGTATTTTGGAATTGAGCTATCATGAGATTGATCTCGTCAAAATCCTGATCACCGGCAAACATAAACAGCATAGCCAAGTTTGCTCCTGCAGAGAAATTAGCTCCTTCGTTTCCAACGACGAGGCCTTTGTGCGACTTTTCTGCCATTCCTATTGCTGTATTGATCCCTTCGATCACTTCAGCACCCATAGAATTCATCTTCGTGTGGAATTCCAATCCTATCACATCATCACCTATGTCATATACTGAAGAACCAGCGTTATTCCAAATGACTTTTCCGGCAGATTTCAGTGTATCTAAAATGATAAAATCATCCATACCTGGCACTTCCTTGTAAGATTTGCTCGGGATATCATAATAATGCTTCTTGCCATTCTCAACTTTGTAAAAAGATTCATTTCCTGCTTCCAGCATTTCATAAACCCATGAAGCTGGCTTTTCCCCAGCAGCTTCCATTTTCTCAACGGTCTCTTTTACACCGAGTAAATCCCAGTTTTCGAATGGACCAATTTCCCATCCAAATCCAGCACAAACTGCCTGATCTATCCTGAATAACTCGTCAGCGATTTCGGGAATTCTATTAGAACAATATTTAAATAAATCGTAAAAGGTAGCCCGATAGAATTCACCGGCTTTACCATCAAAATTTACCAAATGCTTGATTCGCTTTTTCAGGTCTTCAAACTCCTTGGCTGATTCCAAAGCTTTAAATTTTGGCTTTTCAACATCTTTGTACTCGAATGTGTCGAAGTCTATTTCTTTCAGCTCTTTGGTACCATCTTCATGACGGATCATTTTGAAATAACCCTGGCCTGTCTTATCCCCGAACCATTTATTGTTATACAGAACTTCTACAATGTTCGGCAGTTTGAATTTCTCTCTTGACTCATCATGAGTAAGTGCCTTGTAGAGATTGTTGGCCACATTCACCGTAGTATCCAAGCCAACTACGTCCATTGTTCTGAAAGTGGCTGATTTTGCATGGCCGATGATTGTACCCGTTAATTTATCGACTTCAGATACACCTAGACCCATTTTTTCTATGGTATGCATGGCAGAAATAATCGCGTAAACACCTATTCTGTTGGCAATAAATGCTGGAGTATCTTTACAAAGGACGGTTTCTTTACCCAGGAATTTGTTTCCATATTCCATAAGGAAATCTATATTCTCCTGCTTGGATTTTGGCCCTGGAATGATCTCTAATAAACGTAAATACCTAGGTGGGTTGAAAAAGTGTGTTCCTGCAAAATTCTCCTGAAAGTCGTCCGATCTTCCATCGCACATCAATTTCATGGGAATTCCAGAAGTATTGGAAGTAATTAGCGTTGCTGGCTTTCTATATTTTTCTACTTTTTCAAACAGGGACTGCTTGATATCCAGTCTTTCTACGATCACTTCCATTACCCAGTCGTAATCCTTGATCTTTGGCAGATCATCATCAAAATTTCCAGTGGTAATTATGGAGGCAATAGCCTTATCATAAATTGCTGAAGGATTAGCCTTCAAGGTGCTTTGTAATGCCTCAGTAACTATTCGATTTCTGACTGTAGGATCTTCCTTGGTCAGTCCCTTTTTCTGTTCTTGCTCGGTAAGTTCAAAAGGTACTATGTCCAGTAAAAGCACCTGCACGCCAATATTGGCGAAATGACAGGCAATTCTGGATCCCATAACACCCGAACCTAAAATGGCAACTTTCTTAATGGTTCTGTTCATAATTTTGGTCTTTTGGTAGATTCTACCTTGTGGTCGTTATCCGGTTTATAGTTCAAATATTGGTTTATTGATGGCTATACCTTTTGTAGTCTGCACTTGATCGATCAACAACTGGATTTTTTCAAATACATTGAAAAATGACCGTAGCTCCTCTTCACTTACGATTTCTCGTACTTGTTCGTTAAATTCCTTAATCGTGTTGACAGATATCTCCTTTTTCCTTATTCCCTCATCTGTGAGAAAAATACGCACTAATCGCTTATCAATGAGGTCTCCCTTTTTATAAATTAATCCTTTTTCTTCCATTGTTTTCAGCATTCTGGTAAGACTTCGAGTCTCCAGACCAAGCTTAGGAGCTATTTTCGTAGCTGGGGTTCCATCTTTGGAATTGATGTTTATCAGCACAAAACCAATAGCCGTCGTAAATCCCTCTTCAACTGCTTGCTGATTGTACATTCTGGAGATCGCATGCCAGGCACTTTTTATATGGTAATCAACTGTCTCTTCTCTCTTCATCTCTATAGAATTCTTCAAATATTGAGGAAATTCAATTTACTAAAAATAATGTATGCATGCATACTAAAATTAAAAAAGTTATGCATGCATCACAAATTATTTTCGTTAGAGTTCAAATAATGCGATATAATCGTGCAATAAAAGATGAATATTTAAGTCAAAACAGCCTATTTATCACGAAAAGTAACATTTGCTAAAATGCTGTGCTAATGTTAAAAAATAGTATCATCATCAAATCTATCCCTCTATTCTTTATAAATACGCTCAATCTCATCACCGTATTTCTGCATAATCACCTTGCGCTTCAACTTCATTGTAGGAGTCAATTCTCCTGTTTCGACACCCCATGGTACTGCTAGAAGTTTGAAACGTTTGATTTGCTCCCATTTGCCAAAGTATTTGTTCAAGGGTTCTAACTCTCGATCGATCTTTTCGATAATTTCCGCTTTCTTAATCATCTCCTCATCTGTCGAGTAAGGAATCCCTTTATGCTTGCAATAGTCTTTTAAGCCATCAAAACTTGGGACTATGAGTGCACTAGGGTAATTTTTATTTTCCCCAACTACCATCAATTGATCGATCAACGTAGATTCTTTGAATTTATTCTCCATAAGCTGTGGAGCAATGTATTTTCCACCAGAAGTCTTGAACATTTCCTTTTTACGATCTGTAATCTTCAAGAATTCTCCGTCCAGTTCTCCAATGTCACCTGTATGAAACCAGCCATTTTTAAGTACCTCTGCAGTCATTTCAGGCTGTCGGTAGTATCCTTGCATGACATTGGGACCTTGGACTAGGATTTCGCCGTCTTCTGCAATTTTAACTTTCACATCTTGTACTAGTTTTCCTACCCACCCAATTCTGATCTCCTCAGGAGAACAAACAGAAGCTGAAACTACCGGTGAAGTCTCTGTCAAGCCATATCCTTCACATACTTTGATCCCTGCAGCCCAAAAAACTCTAGCCAATCTAGGCTGCAAAGCTGAGGCACCAGAATTAATCTGAAGTACCTCTCCACCCAAAGCCTCTCTCCATTTACTAAAAATAAGCTTATTGGCCATTTTCAGCTGAAAATCATACCAAGCTCCCATCTTCTGGCCAGGATCATAATCTAATCCTAGGTTTAATGCCCAGAAGAAAAGTCCTTTCTTAATTCCAGAAAGCTCATATCCCTTGGCTACAATTTTATCATAAACTTTCTCCAAAAGACGCGGAACAGTATTGAAAGCATGGGGTTTGATTTCCTTCATATTTTCGCCCAAGGTTTCTAAGCTTTCTGCATAGTAAATAGAGAAACCCAAATACATAAAACAGAATGAACCTGTGCGCTCATAAATGTGACAGAGAGGAAGAAAACTCAGCACTCTAGATGTGCCTTTTTCAGGTGTCATGATAGTAGCAATAGATATTACATTCGAAAGTACATTCGTATGTGAGAGCATGACACCTTTTGGCCTACCCGTAGTGCCAGATGTATAAATAATCGTAAACAAATCATCTGGCTTGACTTCCGCTTTTAGAAGCTCCAGCTCTGACATACTTTCATTGACGCCAATCGCCAAGAAATCCTCCCAGTAAATAGCTCCATCTATAGGTGAAAAACTGTAAATCAAGCGTTCACCGGAGACCTCTTTCGCTTTGTCAAAAATGCTCTGATCGCCTGCAAACATCATTTTGACATCTGCATGATCAAAGATGTATTCAAAATCAGATGAGGTAATGGTAGGATAGACTGGAACAGAAATAGCACCGATCTGCTGAAGCGCAAAATCAATAAAATTCCATTCTGGACAATTTTCTGAGATTATTGCAACCTTCTCTCCCTTTTTCAATCCAATCTTTAAAAAGGCTAGGCTAAGATTGTCAACTATTTCTTTGAGATCTCTTGATGAAAAAGATTTCCACTGTCCTTTTTCTTTTTTAGAAAGTGCTATTTCTTTATCATAGGTAGCAATCTGATAAGGGATCAAATCAAAAAGTCTAGAAGGCTTCATAGTTCATTAATTTTGGATCTTTATAATATTACCAAAATATACGGCGATTACAAAGAGTTATCCACGCGCTCTTTTTATAGTAGTTGTAAAATAGATTTATAAAAAATTCCTTTACTAGGGTTATTAGGTCTGTGGATTGGTGGAAAAGTATGTGGGATATGCTTCTCCACGTTTCGTATATGGTATTTTATAGCTTACCCACGTGTTATCCTCTCTTTATCCACATGTAACTCCTTGTAAATGTTTGAAGTGATGAAAAGAGATAATTAATGTGGATTGTACCCTAGTTTTCATTGTTGGAAAAGTGACTGTGGATAGAATGCATTGTTCTGGTGGATAACTGTTGGCTTTTCCCCAAAAATACAACTGGGAGGATAAGCTTGTTATGATCTGTGTATAAGTACTCGATTATACTAGGCAACCCTACTTTTATCCACAGCGGAAATAGCACTTATCCACTGTTAATTTGGGATGGTTTTTAAGCCGGTTTTTGGGGTGGCTCTGATCACAAGATCTTCTAAAGTCCATCCACCTCTGATAGATACATTCATATTTCCTGTCTCTGGGTCTATGTAGTAAAATGTGCGTTCTGCGTATCTTTTTTCTTGGAAATTTGCTGGATCCCAACGCTTGTTACCGTTAGTATCTTCAATTATTCGTATTTGATAGTTTGCTGCTTCTATTAGCTGGAAGGAAAATTTGTTTCCACTTTCGAAATACGTTTCTCTTTTTAGTTCTCCTTTGGTGTCTAGGAGCTGTACAATAAATGGGCCTGATGCTCCATCTATTGTTCCAGTGATTTCATCTGCTAGGCTTTCTCTTTTGAGCTTTTTGTAGTTTGCTGTAAGCGCAACTTCATTGTATTGATTTTCTATATCAAGAAAGGTGGAATCCGCTGCTTTAATCGAGAAAATTTCAAAGGGTAGGGAATCAGGCACACTTAGGCTAATTTTAAGTATATTTCTTTGTAGTGTATCCTTATAGCTAAGCATGTCTGGCGTGATAGGAATTACGGAGGCTGTGTCATAAGCCAGATAGAGTGAATCGTAGTTGATATTTTTAATTGGTTTATTGAAGGTTAATTCGATTGGAAGGTTTTGATAAAAGCTTTTACCTGAATTAGCAGTGATGCTTAATTTTTCAGGTTTTCTATCTGACACTTCAAATTTTGCCCAGATTAGTGAATCAACTTCATAGCCCACGGAATCTCTCAAATTGATATTGAATGCTATGCTATCAGGTATGGGTTTATCAGAGTAGAGGTTAATTCTTTTATCCCCGAGGGTATAGAATATCTCCTTGCCTAGTTTCTGGTTTTCTAGGTTAATTTCTAATGGAGTTTTATTTAAAACAAGCGTATAAAAAGAACCTGTAGGTGAAGATCTAAGTAATCTAATTGGATTTTGATCTCCTTTTGAGAGATTGAATTGTATGTCACTGATGTTTTGGTTGATGTGGATGGTGTCTTTGATGAAATCGAATGATTCTGATTTGTATTCAGCTTTTAAGCTGTTGTTATTGTCTTGCCAAGCATAGGCGAAGTACTTTCCTGCTTTGATATTGGTTATAGTGAAATTTCCAGCAGTATCGACTTGTGACAAATAGTATGGTGGAGCTATGAATACGTTTGTGGTATCATCAATAGGATATAATCCGACGATGGCATTTTCGATTTTATCAGTTCTTCCAGGGAAATAAGTATTTACTGCACCTGTGAATTTTAAACTATCAATGCTTTCACCGGTAGAAAATACAAGCTTTAGATTTTCAACCGGATTTCCTTCTGAAAGATCTGTAATTGATTTTTGGAAGTTGAAAACGTAAGTAGTGCTGTCTTCGAGGTCCTGATTTAGTTCTATTACCAATGTATTCTTTATGGCAGTGAATATTACTTCATCCTTGTTTATTCTAGGTGTGATGAGGATGTTTTTATTGGCGTTATCTAATTTGATATATTCGTCAAAAACAATTGAAATTTCCTTGGGTTTGATGTTCAAGCTCTGATCCTTTGGAGTCATTATCATTATTTTTGGAGGATCTTCATCTCTTGGTCCACCCATAGGTGTACTTTGTTTTGCACATGAAAAAGCGAGTAGGCTTATAACTAAAAGAATGATTAGGTTGTTATATTTCACTTCTTTTTGAAAACGAATAAATTACTTGAATGATTTCCTTTAGCCTTTTTAGCTGCTTCTTTATTTGACTTTTTACCAGTTACGATTGCCTTCCAATATTTTTGAATTATTGTTTTCTTTGGATTTGTATATCCTTCGGAAAGCAGAGAAACGTAGTAACTGTCAAAGTTCATTGGCATCTTGTTTACTAACTGAAGATCAAAGATCTCTCCGAAGCTTTCAATTGCTTGATGGTTGAAATGATAAAGATGTCTAGGAACATCCCAGCCTGCCCAACTTGTACCATATTTTTTAGCATCATAACTTTCTGGGTTTGGAACGGCGATAAGGATATAACCACCTGATTCTAAGTGTTTTAATAGCTGTTTGGTTGTTTTTCTCAAAGAATGAATATGCTCTAAAACATGATAGAGTGTAATGATATCAAAAGAGCCTTTTGGTAGGTCGTTTATAGATTTATATACTTTCTCATCCAATTTTGAATTTGCCAATTTTCTTGCATTTTCATTGGGTTCTATTCCTGTCACGTTCCAGCCTTCCTTTTTTGCTTTGGTAAGTAACTCAGCTGTGCCACAGCCGTAATCAAGATAGTTTCCTTTGAGTGGCAATAGCTGATTTAGGTATTTTACCTTTTGTGAGACTGTATATTTCCGTACTTTTTGATAGACAAATTGAGTTAGATTTTTTGCTTTGTCATCATGGGAGAAGTATTCTGGGAAATCATAATAGGGTACAATCGCTGCTTCTGATGGTCTAGGATTAGTGAACTTCAGCCCGCAAGTGGTACAATTGCAAATGATGAAAGTTTGTTGGCTTACTGCATAATCTATTAACTCTTGTGAATTAAGAAAGCGCCCACTCTTGCAGAGCGGACATTTAGTAAGTCTTTCTAGCATTTTATCTTCCAAGGTAAACGGTGATTATGGATAAGTCTGCTGGTGTGACTCCAGATATTCTTGAAGCTTGACCCATTGTCTCTGGTCTTATTTTACTAAGTTTTTGTTTTCCTTCGGCAGATAGTGCAGGAATAGCTATGTAGTCAAATTTTAATGGAATTTTGAAGTTCTCCATATTGCTTAACTTCTCTACCATCTGTTGTTCTTTTTCAATATAACTATCGTATTTAATTTGTATTTCTGCTTGTTCTAGAACATCTGTAGGGTATTTGGAAAGATATGTGTCAATTTCAGCATTAAATGTTTTCAAATTCTGAAGACCGATTTGTGGCCTTTTCAATAGTTTTTCAGCAGTTATTTTTTCTTTAATTGTAGAAGATCCTGCTTTAATCAATCCATCATTTACACTTTCTGGAGAAAATTTTTTTTGCTTAAGATCATTGATAAGTTTGGCTGTTGCCTCTTTTTTAGCATTCATTTTCACTAAGCGTTCATCAGAAGCTAGTCCTATATCATATCCTTTCTGAGTTAATCGAAGATCTGCATTATCCTGGCGGAGTAAAAGTCGGAACTCTGCCCTTGAAGTAAACATTCTGTATGGTTCTTCTGTACCCTTATTTATCAAGTCATCAATGAGTACACCTATATATGCGTCCGATCTTTTTAATAGGAAAGGATCTTTTTCTTGTGCTTTTAGACTAGCATTTATTCCGGCAATTAATCCTTGACATGCAGCTTCTTCATAGCCGGTAGTTCCATTGATTTGTCCTGCAAAATATAGGTTTTCTATCAATTGCGTCTCTAATGTTAGCTTTAATTGAGTTGGTGGAAAAAAGTCATATTCGATTGCATAGCCAGGACGGAACATCTTTGCGTTCTCAAATCCAGCTATTTTTCGTAGTGCTTTATACTGTACATCTTCGGGGAGTGAAGTAGAAAAACCATTGATGTACATTTCTACAGTATTCCATCCTTCGGGTTCTACAAAGATTTGGTGTCTATCTCTTTCGGCAAATCGGTTGATTTTATCTTCAATAGAAGGACAATATCTTGGACCAAGGCCTTGTATTCTTCCGTTGAACATAGGAGACCTATCAAACCCTTCTTCTAAACTGGTGTGGACGTCTTTATTTGTGTAGGTAATCCAACAAGTTCTTTGGTGTTTGAGAGTACTAGTAGATTCAGAATAGCTAAATTTTTCTGGTTTTTCGTCACCAAACTGAACCTCCATTTTAGAATAGTCTAGGCTTCTCCCATCTACTCTTGGAGGCGTTCCTGTTTTCATTCTCCCTGATTCGAAGCCTAGTTGTACCAGTTGCTCGGTAATTCCTCTAGCAGCTGCTTCCCCTGTTCGTCCTCCTCCAAACTGCTTTTCCCCTATATGTATTATGCCATTTAAGAATGTTCCATTGGTTAAAACAACACTTTTAGCTTGAATTTCCAGGCCAATACTTGTTCTTATTCCTCTTAATTCACCCTTTTTCACGACAAGTCCGGTGATCATTTCTTGCCAAAAATCGACATTGGGAGTTTTCTCCAGTGCTAGTCGCCATTCCTCTGCGAACTTCATTCGATCATTCTGGGACCTTGGAGACCACATTGCAGGCCCTTTTGACCTATTTAACATCCTAAACTGAATCATCGATTTGTCAGAAACTATTCCTGACATTCCACCTAGCGCGTCTATTTCACGGACTATCTGCCCTTTAGCCACACCTCCCATCGCTGGATTGCATGACATTTGAGCGATGGTATTCATGTTCATTGTGCAGAGTAGCACTTTAGAGCCCATACTTGCAGCAGCTTGTGCCGCTTCACACCCTGCATGCCCTGCACCTACTACTATGACATCATATATTGGAAACATTGTATTCTGTTTTTTACTGTTTCACGTGAAACACATGTTTTTTTACTTACTGATGAACTGTTTCACGTGGAACGTTTAAATGTTCTCGAATAAAGTAATCGCATTTTCCTCTTTGTTTCTCATCAATTTTGCCTCAGTTTTTGATTTATCCTTGTATCCTAGTAAGTGAAATAGACCATGGCTGATTACTCTACTAAGTTCCTTTTCCTCATCAACTTTTAAGGTATTTGAGTTGTCTTTTACTCGTTCTATACTTATGAAGATGTCCCCTTCTATAATTCCCTTTTGTTCCGAATTATCAAATGTGATGATGTCTGTATAAGTATCATGATCTAAGTATTCTACATTGATGCTGAGAAGGTATTCATCCGAGCAAAAGACATAATTAAGTTCTGAAATCTTATGGTTTTCATTTTCTGCAATTTGCTTCAGCCAAATTTTTCTTTTTCGCTTTTCTTGCAGCGTAAAAGAAAATTCTTCAGTAAAGAAATTAATAGGCATAACTTAATTCATGTAAAATGATAAAACCGCCCTTGTGCCATTCTCTTCAAATTTTACATCGTCAGAAAGATGCTTTATCAGAAAGATTCCTCTCCCGCCTGTTTTTTCTATGTTTTCTGGAGCCGTTGGATCTTTGAGCTCATTGTAGTCAAACCCATCTCCTTCATCCTGAATAGTGAATAAAAGCAACTCTTCTTCAAGTGCTAATTCCAAATGAACAAGTTTATTCTTATCACTATGATTTCCATGTATAATTGCGTTGCTAATACATTCGGTAACAGATATCATAATATTACCATAGATATCATCATTGATCTCAAAATTTTCACGAGCGTTGTCGATGAAACTTTCAATTATTTTTATGTTCTCAATGAGAGAAGGAATAGATATTTTTATGCTTTTCATCATAATTGTTGTCAATGAGTAATATCTGCCTGTTTTATTCTACTTCGATTAATATGGGACAATGATCTGAGTGCTTAGCTTCTGCTAGTATAACTGAGCTTTTTAGCCGGTCTTCCATGGGTTTTGTTGCCATGTGATAGTCGATTCTCCATCCTAGATTTTTTGCCCTAGAATTGGCTCTATAGCTCCACCATGTGTAATTGTCTGGCTGATCATTGAATTTCCTGAAACTATCCACAAATCCTGAGTTGGTGAATTTGTCCATCCATGCCCGCTCTTCTGGTAGAAACCCAGAGGTATTCTTGTTTGATTTTGGATTATGAATATCTATAGCTTTATGGCAAATATTATAATCCCCACTCAATATGAAATTAGGGGTGGTTTGCTGTAAATCTTGGACGTATCCGTAAATATCGTCTAAGAAATCGTATTTGAAAGCCTGACGAATGTCTCCTGTGGTACCAGAGGGAAAATATGCTGTCAGAAAAGAGAAATCTTCAAAATCCACTTGTAACAATCTACCTTCTTCATCATATTTTGAATAATCCATACCATACTTGACCGATTTTGGCTTTATTTTAGTCAATATCGCTACTCCGCTGTAACCTTTTTTGAAAGCTGGGTACCAGTATATTTCGTAACCTAAATCTCGAAAAACTGTAGTATCAATTTGATCTAAATTTGCCTTAACCTCCTGTAAACCAATTATATCTGGATCTACCATCTTAAGCCAATCTATAAACCCCTTGTTCATTGCAGCACGAATGCCATTCACGTTATACGATACTATTTTCACATGCTATTCAATTACTATTTCGTATTCCTTTTCAAAATATTCCAATACCTGAATCTTTAAAAGCTTCTCTTGATCTAGTAGATCAAAATGTGGAAGCTCCTTAATTAATTTCCAATGAGGCCAACCTTCCTGATCTACATGGTCAAGTTCATAAAATCCATCAAAGCTCAATACCTTACAAACAGCGATGTGCATTAAGTCCTGCTTCTGCTCTTTGCTGAATATTTTATTCCCTTGACCAAGTTCTTGAACACCAATAAGAAAGAGTACGCCATTTAAGTCCGCAGGTTTTTTTCCTATGGTTTCCTTAAGGCCTTCAAGTAATTTTGACCAACGTTTTTCTAAGTCTAAATCCCGTTTGAACATTGTAAGTTATTGGTTTTCAAGTATTTCCCAGTATTCTGTGGCTCTTCTCAAATGTGGGATTACTATTGTCCCTCCTATCAAAGTGGCAATTGAGAATACTTCAAATATTTGCTCTTTCCGCAAGCCCGCCTCGTGACATTTTCCTAAATGATACTTGATGCAGTCGTCACATCTTAATACCATCGAACAAGCTAGTCCAATCATCTCTTTGGACTTTGTATCTATTGCCCCTGCAGCAAATGCATTGGTATCAAGATTAAATATACGCTTGATTACTTTATTGTCTTCAGCCAAAATCTTATCGTTCATTTGGCTACGGTACTCGTTGAATTCCTCTATGAGATTCATTAACTTAACTGTTTAGGAAAGAATTAAGTAGCAAATATACCACTATTTGCCCTCGGCAGATAAGAATAAGCCTTTTTCACTATGCGTTTATTTTTTGTAAAAGATTTTTTGGATTTGGTTTTTCCGCGAAATTGTCTTCTCTGCGGAACTTCTCTCTATGACCATGAAAAAAGTTTGTGTATAATTTGTAAAGGTACTCTTCCGGTTACTAGCTATCATTTAAGACCAATTGAGAATGATCTATGCGATAAGGTGAAAGGACTAAGCTCCGTCGGCAGGGTGATGGCTTATTTGAAATTTACTAAGGGAGGTAATAGTCAAAAACTACTCCATCAACTGAAATATAGAAATAAACCACAATTAGCTCAGGAATTGGGCTCCTTATATGGTAAAATTCTTAATGAAAATGGGTTTGAAAAATGTTGGGATATCATTGTTCCTGTTCCTCTTCATCCAATGAAGCAGAGCCGAAGAGGCTACAATCAGAGCGAGCAATTCGGAATTGGGCTCAGTGAAGGGTTGTGCGTGAAGTTGGAAAATGGGTTAGCACGTCGAAAGTTTACAGAAACACAAACCCAAAAATCCCGACTGGAACGAATGCATAATATGGACGATGTATTTGAAGTTTCTCCACACAGTGCGATTACCAATAAGTCAATTCTCCTCGTGGATGATGTGATGACGACTGGGGCTACTTTGTGTGCCTGTGCCAATGTGCTTTTGGCAAACGGCGCAAAAAATGTAGATTTGGTTACTATCGCAGCTGGAGGATAAACATTATGATTGATATAGAATTATTGAAATACCCAATTGGTAAATTTCTGAAGCCTGAGAATATTTCTGACCAAAATCTTCAGGAGGCTAGCAGTTATCTGCGTTCATATCCAGCGTATTTGGAAGAAACCGTTAAGGAATTATCCAAAGACCAGTTAGACACTCCTTATCGGCCTGGAGGATGGACTGTAAAGCAAGTACTTCATCATCTATCCGATAGCCATATGAATGCGTTAATACGCTTCAAATTGGCTCTCACAGAGGATAATCCTACGATTAAGCCCTATGAGGAAGCTGCTTGGGCAAAAATGTCTGATTATTCATTACCTATTGAAGCATCTCTCAACTTGATTGATGGAATACATTTTAAATGGGCTGTTATCCTAGAAAGCATGACGCCATCAGATTTTGAAAAGACCTATTTCCATCCGGAATCGCAGTTATCTGTTCCTTTGTCTGAAGTTACCCTTATGTATCATTGGCATTCAATGCATCATTTGGCACATATTCAGCATCTGATCATTCGTGAAAAATGGTAAGTGGATTTTTACATTCCGATAGAAATTCTGAGGAATTATTGACTTTAGCCAGTATTTTCAAGCATGAATATTTCCCTCAATAATCAACGTATACTTGTTACAGGCGCTTCCCGAGGAATAGGTAGAGCTATCGCAAAGCAGCTTTCAGAATCTGGAGCAGAAGTGATTATCCATTTCAACAGCAATGCTGCCGAGGCAGAAAAGCTCAAAAGTGAGCTATCAAACCCCGCTTTCATTGAATCCTGTGATTTATCTGAAGTAAATCAAGTTGTTGGCTTCATACCAAAACTAGTAGAGAAATATGGACCGATTTCCGGATTAGTAAATAATGCAGGAATTTCCAGGTCAGCTCCCGATACTTTATCCACGCATGAATGGGTCAAGATCTGGCAAGAAACTATTCAGGTAAATACTACAGCTCTTGGTATTCTATGTAAGGAGTTTGTAGATCACGCATTGGGTAACCAAAATGGCAGAATTGTGAATATCTCCTCAAGGGCCGCTTTTCGTGGTGATACCACAGACTACATAGCCTATGCGGCTTCTAAAGGCGCAGTTGTCAGCTTGACAAGATCCATAGCGCGACACTACGGTAAGCAAGGAATAAAGGCTTTTCTAATCGCGCCTGGTTTTACACGCACAGATATGGCTGATGAGATCTTGTCTGAATATGGAGAAGACTTCGCGCTAAATGATATTGCCTTGAAAGAGTTAACAAAGCCTGAGGATATTGCGCCAATGGTGACCTTGCTATGCTCTGGACTTGCTGATCATGCTACTGGAGCTAGTATCGATATTAATGCTGGTTCTTATGTTCATTGAGCTTAATTTAAATCTTTAAGTAAAGTCCTGTGTCTGAAAGGCAAAAATCAAACGATACCCTTTCTCCAGAATTGATCAAAATCCTGAAGATTTTTGTCTTGATATCTTTGGGTTTGGTTATTCTTCTTTCCTTTTTCAATACTAAGCGAGCAAATAACTCTGGAGATGATATGACTTTCCGAATGAGCTCTTCATCTCGCCTTTATTTTTTGAATATCAAGGCGATCAAATATGATAGAGAAAGTAGATCAGATGCTGGAATGGCTCTTTTTCGTCACGGGAAAAGAGAGGTCTCTGAGAATATCCCTTTGCTAGATTTGGTGATTATTCTTAATAGCCAAAAAGATGAGGCCTACCTTTATTTAGAACCAGGAAATATTGATTGGCCTTTGGAAATTCGCGCTTCTCAAGGAGGAAAGGAACAGATATTTCATTTTCAAAACACAAATAATTCGGAGTTTTTAGACTACGTTAGAAAGCTTCAACCTTGGATAATCGCCGATGCCAATTTTGAAATTAAGAAGGACTCAGCCTGGAGTCCTATTTGGTCTAAGCCAAAAGAAAAAGAGGCCTTAAAAAGTATAGTTGAAGACTATTTTAGATTGATTGATGAAAGAAGATAATTCTATGGAAAACCCGAATCCCCAATTAGAGCAATTCAAAGAATTAATTGGTAAAAAGCTACACAAAACCCCATCCATGGCTGGAAATTGGCTTGAAGGAACACTTCTGGAAATTGAAATAGGTTTTATAAAAGTATCTTATATAATCACTCCAGCCATGTGTAATCCTGCCAAAATACTTCATGGGGGTGTAGCCTCGCTTATGATGGACGATGTGATCGGAATAGCAAACTTTGCTACAGGTTCTGAGTATCTGATGACCAGCATCAACTTGAATGTGGATTTTTTGTCAACCGCACAGATTGGAGAGAAAGTAGAAGTTTCTGCAAAATTAGTTCGCTCAGGAGCAAACCTAAATCATTGGGAAGCCGTAATCATTAAAGATTCAGGTAAGCTTGTAGCAAAAGCCAGCTCTAACATGATTAAAACTCATGTAAAGGTAAGTGAACTTGGCTTTTAACCTTTTGCGCAACTTAATTTCACACAAATGAAAAAAACTCTACTTCTTGCCATTCTAGGTCTATTTTCAATGACCGTTTTTTCACAAACCACGATTACTTTTCATCAAAGTAACTTACCTTTTATTGGAGTTAATTATCAATTTGGCGAGCGATTTATCCCTGAATTTAGAGTTGGTACAGATACTTACTTCGAGGATTTTTCAGCGGAACTTGCCGCCAATTATATTTTCAAAAAGACAGATCGATATGAGTTCTATGCAGGAGTAGGAGGAAGGGTGGGAACATTTTCAGGCGTAGTTGTTCCAATTGGTTTGAATATTTATCCTTTTGAGGAAAAGGATTTTGGATTTCATATAGAAGGAGCAGGAATTGTTGGTGAATTGAGTCTATTCCGAGGCTCATTTGGTCTTCGATACAGATTTGCTAAAAATTAAACTGCTTCATCTTCACCATAAAATCCCAAACCGCTATTCCTAGCGATACAGAAATATTTAAAGAGTGCTTGGTGCCTAATTGAGGGATTTCCAAAACCGCATCACAGGCATTAAGCACTTCTTCTTCTACCCCAAAAACTTCATTTCCGAATACTAGCGCATATTTTTTCCCTTTTTCAGGGATGAAATCATTCAGCATTACAGAGCGATCCACTTGCTCCAATCCACAGAGTTGATAGCCTTCAGCTTTCAATTTTTCTATGGCTATCATGGTATTCAAGGAATACTCCCATGTCACAGATTCAGTAGCGCCTAGGGCAGTTTTTTGAATATCGCGATGAGGAGGAGTTCCTGTAATCCCACAGAGGTAAATTTTTTCTATACCAAAAGCATCACCAGTACGGAAAGCAGAACCGACGTTATTCAGACTTCGAATATTGTCCAGAACCAGCACGATCGGGGATTTATCCATTTCCTTAAATTCTTCCACAGATACTCTTTCGAGCTCTTCCATGCTTAATTTTTTCATCACCTTTTGTTCTGCTTTATGAATGGCTTATTTTCGACTTTATTCTCCTAGTGAGTTTTCGAACTTAAGTATAAAAGTAAGCATACCCCATGAGTAAGTCTAAAGACGGCAAAGAAACGCCCTTAATGAAGCAGTATAATGCGATAAAAGCCAAGCATCCAGGTGCCTTGTTGCTTTTTCGTGTGGGGGACTTTTACGAGACATTCGGAGAAGACGCAGTTCGTGCAAGTAAAATTCTGGATATCGTTTTGACGAAAAGAGCCAATGGATCAGCTTCCCATATCGAACTTGCGGGCTTTCCTCACCATTCTTTGGATATCTATTTGCCCAAATTAGTGCGTGCTGGGAATCGCGTGGCCATTTGTGATCAGTTGGAAGACCCTAAGTCTGTCAAAGGTATCGTCAAGCGTGGAGTAACGGAATTAGTGACTCCAGGTCTTTCCTTTAATGATCAGGTTCTTGACACTAAGAAAAACAATTATTTAGCTTCGATTTCTTTTGGAAAGGATAAGCATGGAATAGCTTTCCTAGACCTTTCCACGGGTGAATTTATGTGTGCCGAAGGGACTTCATCTTATCTCGAAAAGCTGATACAAAGCTTTGCACCTTCAGAAATTATTTTTTCTAAATCAGCTAAAAAGCTTGCTGCTGAAATGCTGAAGAATGATTTCATCACTTTTCATTGTGAGGATTGGGTTTACCAATATGACTTTACTTACGAAAAGCTCAAAACGCATTTTGCCACAGCCAATCTGAAAGGATTTGGGATTGAAGATATTGAAACAGGAATCATAGCAGCTGGTGCGATTTTGTATTATCTGGAAGAAACTGAGCATAAAGAAATTCAGCATATCTCTTCCATTTCAAGAATTGCTGAGGAGAAATATGTGTGGTTGGATAAATTCACCATCCGAAATTTAGAATTGGTATTTCCACAGCACGAAGGCGGTGTTCCTTTAATCAATATCCTAGATCAGACAGTGACGCCGATGGGCTCGCGTATGATGAAAAAGTGGATGGTGTTGCCGCTGAAGGAGAAGTCAACTATAGAGGAGCGCTTGAATGTTGTCGACTTTTTCTATCAGAATTCAGTATTGATTGAGGAAATGGTCGATCCGTTGAAGCATATCGGTGATCTGGAGCGATTGATTTCCAAAGTGGTGGTCGGTCGTGCTAATCCGCGTGAGATAAATCAAATCAAACGTGCGCTAGTAAACATTCTACCCATAAAAGAACTTCTCAAAAATCAGAAGAATCCTACGCTGCAGCGACTTTCTGATCAGTTACATCCATGTGAATTTCTAAGAGAAAAAATAGACAAGGAGCTCAAAGAGGATGCACCTATGCTGACGCATCAGGGTGGGATAATCAACGATGGCGTAGATGCAGAGCTGGATGAATACCGTGGTTTGGCGAATACCGGAAAGGATTTTCTGGTGTCTATTCAGCAGCGTGAAGTGCAGAAAACAGGAATTTCCTCTCTTAAAATTGCTTTCAATAGGGTTTTCGGCTACTATTTGGAAGTGACACATTTACATAAAGACAAAGTGCCTGTGGAGTGGATTCGAAAGCAGACCCTCGTAAATGCAGAACGATACATCACGCCAGAGCTGAAAGAGTACGAGGACAAAATCTTGAATGCTGAGGATAAAATGATTGCGATAGAGCAGCGATTTTTTCTAGCATTAGTACAGGAGACTGCTCAGTTTGTCACACAAATCCAGCAAAATGCCAGAGTTCTAGGTACGTTGGATGTCTTACTTTCTTTTGCGCAGGTGGCGCTCTCCAACGGCTATTGCAGACCAAAAATCTCAGATACAGAAACCCTTGAAATCAAAGACGGCCGTCATCCTGTGATCGAGAAGCAATTGCCTCCAGGAGAGAATTACGTACCGAATGATATTTACTTGGATCACGATTCACAGCAGATCATGATCATCACTGGTCCCAATATGGCCGGTAAGTCCGCCCTGCTGCGTCAAACCGCCTTGACAGTCCTAATGGCTCAGATGGGAAGCTTTGTGCCGGCATCCTTTGCGAGAATAGGCATTATCGATAAGGTATTTACCCGTGTGGGCGCTTCGGATAATCTTTCCAAAGGGGAATCCACCTTCATGGTGGAGATGACCGAGACAGCAAGTATCCTCAATAATTTGTCAGATCGTAGCCTGGTGTTGATGGACGAAATTGGCCGGGGAACGTCCACTTACGATGGGATTTCCATTGCCTGGTCTATTGTGGAATACTTGCACAACCATCCGACATTTAGAGCTAAA
This sequence comes from Algoriphagus persicinus, assembly GCF_035156415.1. Taxonomy (NCBI): domain Bacteria; kingdom Pseudomonadati; phylum Bacteroidota; class Cytophagia; order Cytophagales; family Cyclobacteriaceae; genus Algoriphagus; species Algoriphagus persicinus. The sequence goes on along the minus strand of NZ_JAYEEY010000001.1, from coordinate 143,611 downwards.
ACACTTTTCGCAACGCATTACCACGAATTGAATCAACTTGCCGCTGATTTTCCTAAAATCAAGAATTTTAATGTTTCGGTGAAGGAAGTTGGAAACAAAGTGATTTTTATGCGAAAGCTAAAGCCTGGAGGAAGTGAGCACAGCTTTGGTATTCATGTGGCTCAGATGGCAGGTATGCCTAATCCAATTGTATTAAGGGCGGCTGAAATTATGTCTCATTTGGAAAAAGATAAGGATGTAGCCGAGCAAAAAGAAAAAGTGAAAAACATACCTAAGAATAATTATCAGCTTAGTATGTTTGAGCTGGATCCTAAGTTCCAAGAGGCAAAAGAACTGCTTGAAGGAATTGATATCAATGCTATTTCGCCGATAGAGGCACTTTTAAAACTGCATGAAATCAAAAAGAAAATTGAATCATAAGAATTTCGGTTTCGTGTAGTAACTTACGTTTTAAGACAAAGAGATTTTTTTATGGATAAGGTATTGTTGAAAGATCTGCGGAAGCAAAATAAATACACGCAATTTTTCCAAGAATGGAAGGAGCAGGAATTTCAAGCACATCCTGAGGAGCAAAAGAAAATGGATCAACTTGAGCAGCTCAGCCAGAATATCGGTATGCGGGAAGGAATGACAATTGCTTGCTTTGACTATAGAAATTTGAGTTTGGCGTTTTTTACTGGAAATGTGGAAGAATTAACAGGATATCCCGAGTCCATGTTTCGAGCCAAAGGAATGGAAACATCTTTTGCATTGATACATCCAGAGGATAGGCCAGAGCTCTTTCGGTTTCAAAAAATCGTTTTCGACAGTTTCCATCAACTCACTATGGAAGAGAAGCATACCTTTGAATTTTCATATACTACACGATGGGTTCATCGTAAAACAAACGTGATCATTTGGATGCTTGGAAAAGTGAGACCATACTTGATAGATGCAGCGGGTAATTTTGCTATGGATTTGCATATCATCATGCAACTGCATACGCCACCCCAAACAACCGGCTACGATTGGAATTATTCCTACCAGAAAGAGAATGGGACACGAATATTTGTGAGCAAGAATTCACCCAACAGCCGGGTAGTTTCTTTGACTAAAAAAGAAAAAGAGATTGTAAAGTTGATCTTGGAGGGAAAGGAGTCCAAGGAAATTGCGGAGAACTTGAATATTTCTATCAATACTGTTGGAACACATCGTAAGAACATCCTAAAAAAGCTCAAGGCAAGGAATGTGGGAGAAATGGTGAAAATATTATCAATGTATCATTTTTGATATTTCCTTGAAAATCAATGATAAGTGTGGTTAATGAACGGAATCTCTAAAAAAATAACAAAGTATTGCTTGTGATTTTATTTCTGACGCTTACCTTTGCATCCACAATTCAACTGGATCACGTTCCGGTTAATATAACGCGAGAGTAGCTCAGCTGGTAGAGCACGACCTTGCCAAGGTCGGGGTCGCGAGTTCGAATCTCGTCTCCCGCTCAAAAAGCCCTTGATTCAAGGGCTTTCTTGTTTCACGGAATTGGTAGCTTGGGAATGTCCAAGTGAAGCCTTGATTGTTTGACCCAGATCTTATCGGGAAAGACACTAAAGAGAAAATCTATATTTTAGGGTATAGATTAAGCCGGGATGGTGGAATAGGTAGACACGCAAGACTTAAAATCTTGTGACCGTAAGGTCGTGCGGGTTCGATTCCCGCTCCTGGTACATAAGCCTCGTAGAAATACGGGGCTTTTTGTGTTTAAACACTTTACTCCAACTAGGCTTAAACCATCCTCCCCAAAAACTCCCTTAAGCACTCCATTTAACAAACGTAAAGGAACTTGCATGCCTTGTTTAGAGCTTATTCTATAGAATAAAATTATATTTGGGGCGGAGGCGATTTCTTCGGTAGTGAAACCCTTGATGTGCATTTGGGTTATTTGTTCGCTCCTCCTTTTCATTCCAATAAACATTATTGATGCAAAACATTCCATTATATATTGGCAATAAGCCATTTCCAGGATCAGGTAAGAAGTTTAATAATTACAATCCAGGGACTGGGGACTTGTTAAATGAAGTGAGTAGTGCTTCTACAGCCGATTTTGAGGTAGCGATAGAATCTGCTAAACAAGGATTTAAGGTTTGGTCTGCCATGTCACCTACGGAGCGGGGTAGAATTTTACATAAGGCATCTCGACTTTTGCGCGAAAAGAACGATGAATTGGCGCTATTGGAATCTCAGGATGCGGGTAAACCTATTCGCGAAGCATTAGAGGTGGACGTGGTTTCTGGAGCAGATTGCCTGGAATATTATGCAGGTATAGCTGCTTCCATGCATGGAGATCATATTGATTTGGGCGGTGATTTTGCCTATACCCGACGAGAGCCTCTTGGGATTTGTGCAGGCATAGGAGCTTGGAATTACCCACTTCAGATTGCTTGCTGGAAATCTGCCCCTGCATTGGCTTGTGGCAATGTGATGATTTTCAAACCTGCGGAGCTCACACCGGTTACGGCCTACAAACTGGCTGAAGTTTATAAGGAGGCGGGCATGCCAGAGGGAGTTTTCAATGTAGTGCAAGGAGATGCTGAGGTAGGTCAAATGATGACTTCACATCCGGATATAGCCAAGGTGTCCATTACTGGAGAAGTAGGAACAGGGAAGAAAGTAATGGCAGCTGCGGCAGCTACCTTGAAGCATGTGACCTTGGAGCTTGGCGGGAAGTCTCCAATTATAGTTTTTGAAGATGCAGACCTAGAGGAAGCGGTGAATGGAGTTCTATTGGGTAATTTTTATACTCAAGGGGAAATCTGTAGCAATGGGACACGGGTATTTGTGCATGCTTCTATTCGTGAGAAATTCCTAGATATACTCGTAGAGCGAACCAAAAAACTGAAGGTAGGCGACCCTGCTGATCCGACTTCGCATATTGGTGCCTTGATTAATAAAAATCATTTCGATAAAGTGATGGGCTACATCGCTTTGGGTAAAGAACAAGGTGCAGAATTGATCTTTGGGGGCAACCAGGTAAATGTACCAGGATGTGAAGGCGGCTATTATGTAGAGCCAACTATTTTCGCCAGTGCTCAAGACGAGGTACGAATTGTAGAGGAGGAAATCTTCGGTCCTGTGATGTCAATACTGACTTTTTCAGAGGAAGAAGATGTTTTGCAGCGGGCGAACAATACTCCTTTTGGACTTGCGGCTGGCGTTTATACTAATGACTTAAGAAGGGCTCACCGCATGGTGGCCAGGTTGCAAGCAGGAATATGCTGGGTCAATACCTTCAATATCACCCCTGTGGAGATTCCTTTTGGCGGATACAAGCAGTCTGGTATTGGACGTGAAAACGGCTTGGCTGCGATCGAGCATTACTCCCAGCTGAAAACAGTTTATATCGCCATGAAAGACCTGGGAAACCCTTTCTAAAATTACGTTCTCTGACAAAAAAAATTGTCTAAGCGCCAAAACAAACAGTATTTATGAAATATGATTTTATAGTAGTCGGTGGTGGTTCTGCCGGGGTAATCACTGCTTATCGCCTTGCTGAAAAGAAGGCGGGAAATGTACTACTCATAGAGGCTGGAATCTCCGACGAAAAGCGTGAAGATGTACTTCAGCTGGATCAATGGCAATCGCTAATGGAAGGTGAGTTGGATTATGATTTTACGATTTCCCCACAAGCACATGGTAATTCCAATATGCGACATAGCCGTGCCAAGGTAATGGGTGGCTGCAGTTCACACAATTCCGCTATTGCTTTTAAGGCTCCAGATTATGATTTTGAGGTTTGGACTAAATTGGGATTAGAAGGCTGGAAGCCTGAAGATGTAAGGCCCTTTTACGATAAGGTTTTCGAAAAAGTCAATCTAGAATTATCCGATTCAGGTAATGCTTGTGGCCAGGCCATGATACAAGCCAGTGAAGAATACGGGATTCCTAAGCAAGATTTTATTAATGGGGAATACAAAGAAGCAGCTGGGTGGTTTTCTCTGAACAAAAAGGGGAATACCAGACATTCAAGTTCTGTAGCGTATTTGCATCCATACGATCAAATGGCCGAAAACCTTACCATTCTTACTGAAACTTTTGCGTATCGCTTACTCTTGGATTCAGACAAAAATGTGACAGGAGTAGAAACTAGCAAAGGTGTATTCTTTGCAGATAAGGAAGTTATTTTATCAGGTGGAGCATTTCAGACGCCACAGCTTTTAATGCTATCTGGCATTGGTCCGGCTAAGCATTTGAAGGAAATGGACATTCCATTGGTGGTAGATTTGCCAGGAGTGGGAAGTCATTTACTAGATCATCCTGAGGGAGTGATTATGTGGGAGGCTGCCAAGCCTGTACCTACGGAAACTGCGCAGAAGTATGAAATAGGTATTTTTAGCAAAACTGATCCTAGTTTGCCGATAGCTAACGTGATGTTCCATTTGGGTACTGAAGCTTTTGATATGCATACGGTGCCTGCAGGATTTCCTACCGCAGCGGAGGCATTTTCACTTACCCCAAACGTGATGCAGGCGAAAAGTGAAGGGATAGTCAGATTACAATCCACAAATCCAGAAGCATCGCCATTGATAGATCCTAAATACTTTACTGATCCTGAGGGTTACGATATTAAGGTGATGGTGGAAAGCATAAAAATAGCCCGTGAGATAGCCAATCAGCCGGCTCTAAAGCCTTGGATTAAGCGAGAACTTGCACCTGGACCAGCTATTCAGACTGACGAAAAAATCATAGAATACATTTACAAAACTCACAACACGGTCTATCATCCAGCAGGAACTTGCAAAATGGGAAGCGATCATGATATCAATCGGGTTACCAACAGTCGACTTCAAGTGAAAGGCATTGGTAAGCTTCGCATCGCTGATGCATCGGTTTTTCCTACCATCACCAGTGTCAATCCTAATATGACTGTTATGATGATTGGAGAGCGTTGCGCTGACTTCATCATTCAGGACTATTCTTAAATGAACTTTCCACCTTTAGCGAATCTCTTTTGGCTAAAGGTGGAAAATTTAAGTTATCCCATTTTTTGGAGCGCTAGTGGAGGACAGCTTTTCTGCGTTAACCTAGATACAACTAAGATGCTGATTAGACCACAAGCCATTGCTAAAGTTCTGAATGGAAAAAGAACCGCTCCATCAGCTTGAGTCATTGGATAAGGGAGAATAGCCTCTAATCCAAAGGCAGGTTCTCCAGCTCCAAAGCGTAAAAAAGCCGAAACAACTAATCCTGCTATGGCTCCATAGCGATTTGCTTTCTTATCGAAGAGTGCGCAAACCAACGGCGGGAAAAGAAGACAATACACTAAATCACTGCATAAAAACCAGAGCGCATAGACACTTTGCACTTGTAAGGCAATGAGTGTAGCTGCAATACCAATAATCCAGATTACTTTTTTGATGACCTTGGCTAAGGATTTTGAATCAATTTTCGGCTTATAAAGCTTGCGATATAGATTCCAAGAGGCCATAGATGAAGCCGATAGAATGGAGGAATCCACAGAAGACATGACTGCCGCCGCAATTGCGCCAAGACCAATAGTGGCTACTATAGGATTGGTGAGGTATCGTACCACGTAAGGCAATGTAAGAGCTGCATCTTCAGGTGGTGCAATGCCAAGCGCATTCCAGTCCACCACATTGCCTATCACACCGATCATAATTGCTGGAATAGCAGCGATCAAGCATACGAATCCTGCTATAATAGAAAGACGCATAGCGACTTTCTCATTTTTGGAGGCTAATACTCTCTGGAAATACACCTGCCATGGAATCCCTCCGAAGATCAGTAGTAGCGCAGAATCCCACCAGTTCCAATAATAATCTCCCCAGAGCTCATTTTTCCAACCATCTAGTGGAGGGAATAGATTGGCATAAATGCCTTTATTCTCTTGATAGGTAGCCCAAGCGTAGTCCCATCCTCCTACTTTGTCTAAGGCAAATGGAACGACTAGAATTAGTCCGAAAAACAATAAAATCATCTGGATGACATCGGTAAATGCTACCGCCCATAGTCCACCGAGCGCAGTATAGGCAATAGCGATGGCAGCTGAAAGAATAATGGAAGGGACAAAGTCCATGCCTAGCACTGTTCCGAAAGTGGTACCCAAGGCTGTAAGAATAGCTGAAGTCCAAAACAACTCGCCAGTGATCGCGGGAAGACTTAGAGCAGCTGCGACATTTTTGCCAAATCGCTGCTCCAATGGATCAATCATGGTTTTGAACTCATACCGTCTCATTTTCCGGGCAAAAAATAAACCTCCAAAGATGAGGCTTAGTGCATATCCCCATGGTGCTTGCACCCAGGCGAGTCCAGAGGAACTGGTATATTCTGCCGTACCATTGATGTAGCCTCCTCCTACCCAGGTAGCACTCATGGTGAATATAGCAACACCTAATGGAAGAGAACGCCCAGCCAGCATGACACTATCCTCGGTGTCCTGTCCTTTCATATTTGCTGCATAAGTTCCTATGTAGAAAATAGCCGCATAGAAAAACATCATTGCAATAAAACCTGGCCAATAGACAGGTCTGCCCATCCAATGCATAATGGCACCGGCGAGCAATAACACAAGCATAATAATTAATGAGGGAAGTAACTTTTTAAGCATTGGGTGGTGTGCTTTTCAAAAATGAATATTGACATGCCGATTGGAGTTGGATTTTCACAAGAGATTGAATCCAACAGAAAATATATTCGGCAAAGTGTGATTAGAGAGCTGCAAGCTACTATTTTTAATGGGAAGGATAGTCCGTTTTCCCAGTTTTACTAGGATTGCGGCCTATTGAAAGCCAAATCGAAGGTTGTTTTAACTTTAGAGTGAGATAATATTTTTATCCTCCGTATTATTTTTTTGTATTTTGAGACCTATGGAAGAATTAGAATTTTTATCAACAGACTGGCCTACAGTAAAGCATTGGCTAATTATTGGAGGCATCTCACTTGTCACTTTTTTGATTTTTCTTTTTCTAGCCAGAAAATCACGGACGCTTTTAAGTAGAAGATTAATAAAGAGAATGGATGACGATCTGCTTGCTAACTTTCTAGCTGGGATTTTTGGATCTATAGTAATTCTGATCGGCTTGTTGGTAGTTTTCCGTATCATAGGTTTGACGGGAGTTATCTCCGGCATGCTGGCAGGAGCCGGGATATCGGCCTTTATCATAGGTTTTGCACTGAAGGATATTGGGGAAAATTTCCTTGCGGGAATCATCTTGGCGTTCAAGCGTCCTTTCCGTGTCGGAGATATAGTTGATATTAATGGGATGCGCGGCCAAGTGCTTATGCTAAATCTCCGTGATACGCAGATCAAAACAGCAGATGGAAAAGATGTATTTATCCCCAATGGGATTATCCTCAAAAATCCTCTGGTCAATTTTACGATAGATGGATTTCTACGTTATGATTTTATAGTGGGCCTGGACTATGGTTCAGATTACCAAGCCGCTATTGAGGTGATTAAGTCAATAATAGTTCAGGTGCCTGGAGTCTTGGATAGCGCCAAACTGCCAGAAGTATGGGTGACTGAGATGGCCGAAAGCACGCTGAATATTCAGGTGTCTTTTTGGGTTAATACGTTTGAACGTGAGATCTCCGACGCTGTGGTGAAAAGTTCTGCGATTTTAATGGTGCTAACGGCATTAGAAAAAGGCGGCTTTAATATGCCAGCCCGTATCTTAGAATTGAAGAATTATCAGGGGAAAGAATTAAAAACCTCCGCTGCTGATTCTTTATGATTTGATGATTGCTTCTAAATCTGCCGGTGAATAGGCTACTGATTTCAGTGTTTTTCTATCTCCTTCTCTGAAAACTAAGAACAAATCTCCTTCTTTTTCATAGAAACATTCGGTGCCTTTTGCATTGTAATGCGCTACGGTTGCTTTGGCCTCGTCCTCGGTTTTACAGGCTTTGCTCATATTGGAGCGTTGCACTTCGTCAAAGAGTGTTTTGAATTTTTCTCCCAATCCAAACTCCAAAATTGCTCCTGAAAGTACGTACTGCAAGTCGCATAATGCGTCAGCTACCTCCACCAAATCATTATTTGAGATAGCTTCTTCGAGTTCTTTAAGCTCCTCCGCCAAAAGTGAAACACGTAGGTCACATCTTACTTTCTCAGGGATAGTTGGAGAAGGCAATACGGGATGTTTGAAAGTTTCGTGAAATAAAGCGACAGAAGTAAGTGACTTAGGATCTTGCATGATTTTAGAATAAATGAAAGTCTGAAATAACTAAAAAAGACCGGGATTTACCGGTCTTTTTGAAGAATATTAAAGTCTGACTTATCGTTTTCTCAGCACGACTGAGTTTTCTATGTTAGCTTCTATCTTGGCTAAAATTTCAGTGTTACCATCTGGGCTGTTCGGACGAATTTCAATTTTGCCATCATTATTAACATCTGTGGCACTGCTAAAATCAACTCCAGCGAAAAGCTTATCCATTTCAAAAGAGAGTAATAATTCAGTATTGTTTTCTACTTCAATTCCTGAATCAGATTCTGCAGCAGCTTCTATTACCTTTTCGGTTTCAGTCCAAAACTGAGTTGACTTGCCATTGATTTCTCCGGTGATCAGCAAAGATTTCTGGTACATAGGATCACCACTACTTTGAGTCTTATAAAGTGAAAAAGATACTTCTTTATAACTACCTGCTGGAGTATTCCCTTCACCTACCAAAGAAACCTTAGTTTCTCCATTTGATATCAATTTAAGGGATTTTTGCTCTGAGGACGATCTTTGTAAATCTGCGTTTAAAGCCGTCGTAAGCTGTATTCCTCCTAAATCAATTCCAGCTATTAAATCTGCGGCAGCATAGTACTTCATTTCTACATCTCGAGTTCCTACTGTAAATTCTTTCACAGTGAATCCGCTAATTGTAAACCTACCATTTTCAGAGGTGCTTGAAGTAGGCTGTGTAGTTGTGGCTTTCAATGAAGCCTGAGTTTCAGATTCAGAAATTGGCTTTTCATCTTCTGATTGGCAAGAAAATAATCCCAAACCTGCTGGTAATACTATTGCAGCAAAGGCTATTTTTCCAATATTCAATTTCATAAGTTTTAAAATTTTGATTCCTGTTGCCTTTTCAACACAAATGCCATTTCGAAACTTTTCTGCTTAGCTAGCTAGTTTCAGCTGGATGGGGATAGGCATTTTTGTAAAATTTGAAATGTCTCAGCTTATCTCTTAGGCATAAAAAAAGAACAAATGGAACTCTTTTAGCTTGGAATAAGTGCTTGATAAAAAGGAAAGTAGATCAAGTAGTGAAATTAGATTCCACTTTTTAATTCTTTTGATGTGACTAGATTAATCTTACCTGATCGTGTTTTTTACAATAATCAAAAGAATGATTTTTCAATTGTATTGAGATTATTTAGATCTGGGATTCGTAAACAAATCTTTGTAGAATTTATTAACAAGTTGTTGCACTAAAGGGCAAAATTGAGATGTATTTGAAGGAAGGGAGCCGTTTTTTAAGAATGAGCTCATTGAACTATTCGGTTTAAATTTGGCTGGGGGTTTTGCTAAATCATAATTATCTGACGGATTTTAAATTGAGAATCAGACAATAAGTCTGTTTTTGTGACAAGATGTTTAAGTTTGTGTTTAAACATTGGCTTGGATGGGTTTTTGTCCCAATGTCTACAACAATTTTCCATGGAAATTTCATTTTACAAATATCAGGGAACTGGCAATGACTTCGTCATGATCGATGATCGTGCGCAGAAGTTTGATGATTCGGATTTGAAGTTAGTCAGTAAGCTATGCGACCGAAAGTTTGGTGTAGGTGCTGATGGGTTGATTTTGATCCGTAATCATGTAGCGTATGATTTTGAGATGATCTATTTCAATGCAGACGGAAGTCAGAGTATGTGCGGTAACGGCGCGAGATGCGCAGTTGCCTTTTCGGCGTTTCTGGGGATTTTGCAAGAGAAGACAAGTTTCCTAGCGATTGACGGACCACATGAAGCCATTCTGAAGGATGGATTGGTGCAACTTCTGATGGGAGATGTAGCTGGAATAGATGAAAAAGAGGATGATTTCTTTGTCAATACCGGCTCGCCACATCACATTCGTTTTGTCCAAGAGGTGGAGAATTACCCGGTTTTTGAAGAAGGCAAAAAGGTCAGGTATGACCAAATGTATGCTCCTGCTGGCACAAATGTCAATTTCGTGGAAAAAGTAAGTGCAGATGAAATCTTCGTTCGTACCTATGAAAGAGGCGTGGAGGATGAGACGCTCTCCTGTGGTACTGGAGTGACGGCGGCAGCAATAGCCTTCGGTAAAGGGCAGCCTACTGCAACGATTAACATCAAGACCCTCGGAGGCCAATTAGCTGTAAAATTTAAATCCTCCAGAAACGGAGCATTTAAAGAAGTATGGCTGATAGGACCTGCGGAGCAGGTTTTTGCCGGAAAAATAAGTGTTTAGCCAATCATTAGAGTTCTTCTCCGATGATCTGGTTTTATTATCAATTATAACAAAAAGGGCTTAATTTTGAAGCCCCAAGAAGAATTACAATAAGCTAGCATGTTAGATATAATAGCAAAAGGACTTGCAAAAGTATTTGGAACCAAGTCCGACAGAGATATCAAAGAACTTCTTCCGATCGTTACTCAGATCAATGAAGTTTTTTCTGGATTAAAGAGCCTCAGTGATGATCAATTGCGAGCTAAAACCGAAGAAATCAAAGCCGAAATCGATGCTTATCTGAAGGAATTCGATGATAAGATCATTACTATTAGAGCTAAGGTCGACGAGTTGCCAATAAAAGCAATTCATGAAAAAGACCAGCTTTTCAATCAGATAGATCAGATCGAAAAAGAACGAAATGAAGCGTTGGAAGTGGTTTTAGAGAAGGTTTTGCCAAAAGCTTTCGCAGTGGTGAAAGAGACCGCAAGACGCTTTAAAGAAAATGGAAAGCTAGTTGTGAAGGCATCTGACCGTGATCGGGAATTCTCGGCAAATAAGCCTCATGTGGAGATCCAGGGCGAAGATGCAATCTGGCATGGCAAGTGGATGGCCGCAGGTACTGAAGTTGTTTGGGACATGATTCATTACGATGTGCAGCTGATCGGCGGTATGGTGCTTCACAAAGGGAAAATAGCCGAAATGGCGACTGGTGAAGGTAAAACGTTGGTTTCCACTCTTCCAGCTTACCTCAATGCTCTGGCTGGACGTGGTGTTCACATCGTCACAGTGAATGATTACCTGGCTAAGCGTGACTCCGAATGGAATGCGCCACTTTTTGAATTCCACGGATTGAGTGTGGATTGTATAGATAAATTTTCACCTAACTCAGCAGGGCGTAAGAAAGCCTACAGATCTGATATCGTCTATGGTACCAATAATGAGTTTGGCTTCGATTACCTAAGAGACAACATGGCTCGTGAAGCGGGCGATTTAGTTCAAGGAAAGCATCACTTTGCAATGATAGATGAGGTCGATTCCGTGTTGATTGATGATGCGAGAACGCCATTGATTATTTCTGGCCCCGTGCCAAAAGGGGATGTACATGAGTTTGATGACATGAAGCCTAGGGTTTCTACCCTAGTAGATGAGCAGCGTAAGTTGGTTCAGGGCTTCCTGAGCTCTGCCAAGAAAATGATTGCTGATGGTAAGGATAAAGAAGGTGGTTTGGCTTTGTTCCGTGCTTTTCGTGGAATACCGAAATATAAGCCATTGATCAAATACCTCTCTGAACCCGGCATGCGAGTGATTCTTCAGAAGACGGAGAATCATTATTTGCAGGATAATAAGCGTCAAATGCCTGAAGCAGATGAGCCGCTTTTTTTTACAATAGATGAAAAAACAAACGTAGTCGATTTGACGGATCGAGGTATAGAGACGATGACTACTAAGAATGAAAATGCAGAGTTTTTCATCCTTCCGGATATTGGGATTTTAATCGCCGATTTGGAAAAAGCAGAAGGAGTCTCAGATACTGAGAAACTTGTTCGTAAGGAGGAAGCAATCAAAGATTATAGCATCAAAGCACAACGTATTCATACCGTAAATCAATTGCTGAAGGCATATTGCATGTTTGAGCGGGACACAGAATATATTTTGGTGGATGGTAAAGTGAAGATCGTCGATGAGCAGACAGGACGTGTGATGGAAGGGCGTAGGTATTCTGACGGACTGCATCAGGCGATCGAGGCAAAGGAAAATGTGAAGGTGGAAGATGCTACCCAAACCTACGCGACGATTACGCTTCAAAACTACTTCAGAATGTATCACAAACTGGCTGGAATGACCGGTACAGCCGAGACCGAAGCTGGTGAGTTTTGGGAAATATACAAACTGGATGTAGTAGTAATTCCTACAAATAGACCGATAATCCGAGATGACCGGGACGATAAAGTTTATAAAACCGTTCGTGAGAAATTTAATGCAGTTGGCGATGAGATCAATGAGTTAGTCGCTGCTGGAAGGCCTGTATTGGTGGGTACCACTTCGGTAGAAATTTCTGAGGTACTTAGTAGAATGCTGACCTTAAAGAAAATTCCCCATCAAGTATTGAATGCGAAGCAGCATGCTAGAGAAGCTGACGTAGTGGCAATTGCTGGTCAAGCCGGTACAGTAACTATTGCAACCAACATGGCTGGTCGTGGTACAGATATTAAATTATCACCCGAGGCAAAAAAAGCAGGAGGTTTGGCAATTATCGGTACAGAACGCCATGAATCCCGTCGTGTAGATAGACAGCTTCGAGGTAGATCTGGTCGTCAGGGTGATGTGGGATCTTCGCAGTTTTTTGTGTCTTTGGAAGATAGCTTGATGCGTCTTTTCGGTTCGGAGCGTATCGCAAAATTGATGGATAGAATGGGCCTTGAAGAAGGTGAAGTAATACAGCATAGCATGATTTCTAAGTCTATCGAACGTGCACAGCGTAAGGTGGAGGAAAATAACTTTGGCACCAGAAAGAGACTACTTGAATACGATGACGTGATGAACTCACAGCGTGAAGTAGTGTATAAGAGAAGGAGAAATGCGCTGGAAGGGGATCGACTAGAGCTGGATATTTTGAATATTCTTTATGATGTCTGCGAAGGTCTTGTGGATATGGGCAAGCTTAATGCAGATCCTGAGGATTTCAGAATGAACGTATTCACTACCTTAGGTGTGGATCAAAATGTAACTGAAAATGAGCTTAAAGAAAAAGATGCTGGTCAATTGACTCAGGAGTTATATACCCTAGCTTTTGAAACGTATCAAAAGAAAAGCGAAGGGATGATGAGCACCGCCCTTCCGATTTTCAAGCGAGTGCAGGATGAAAGAGGAGCCACAGTAAAGGATATCATGGTGCCGATTTCTGATGGCATCAAGCAAATCGGTGTAGTAGCAAATCTTGAAGCCACTGTGAATTCGGAAGGAAGAGAATTAGTGAGAGCGATCGAGAAAAACGTATCGCTTGCCATCATTGATCAAAACTGGAAAGAGCATCTAAGAGACATGGATGACTTGAAGCAGTCGGTACAAAATGCCGTTTATGAGCAAAAAGATCCTCTTTTGATCTATAAGTTTGAGGCATTTGAAATGTTTAAGCGCTTTATCGGCAAGCTGAATGAAGATATGACTACTTTCTTAACTAGAGCGGATTTGCCTAAGCAAGATCCAAATCAAGTACATGCTGCAGCTCCACAGCAAAAAGCCGAGGCGCAAATACAAGCGTCCAAAGCTGATGCTGGAAGCAGCTTAAACCCGGGTGCCAACCGTGCTGCTGCAGCCGCTTCCCATGCGGGGAGACCTGCTCCTCAAGTGGTGGCTCCGAGGAAATCGGATAAAGCGTTCGGAAGAAATGATAAAGTTTCTGTTCAGTACACGAACGGAACCACCAAAAATGATGTGAAATACAAAAGTGTGGAACAAGATGTGCAGGAAGGGAAATGTGTGGTCATTGATAATTAAACAACGCATGAAGATATACTGGATTATTGGGTTAGTATTGATATTGGCAAGTTGCAAGACGAGTCGCAAATCATCAAATTCTGCAACAAGCTATGCGAATTACCAGGAAAATTTGAATCCTTCCCTCCCAGTCTATCCAGATTATCGTGCACAGATGAATGCAAAATCATCGCTAGTCTCAGCAGAACCTACAGAAGCGATTGATCGTCAATTGGATCAGGTACAGGCAAGTTTGATCAGTAAGAATAAGTCTGAGCCCTACTTTAATGGATATTCTGTCTTGGTCTATTCGGGAATTGATCGCAACCAGGCATTCAAAACCCGAGATGATTTAGCCATGAATTTCCCTGATCTTCTTCCCGAAATGCAATATGAGCAGCCAAGGTATTTCGTGAAAGTTGGAAAATTTGCCCACAAAATAGAAGCTCAAAAGAGCTTTTCAGAAGTAAAAATGCAATTCCCCACAGCTAGGATTATTCAAGATCGCTTTCAGCGTGAAGAATTCAAAACGCTAAATGAACTCAACCAAGAAAATGCTGAAGGACAAAATTAAATCTCTGGCGAAGGCCTACAAAGAAGAAGTAATTGCAAACCGTCGCCACCTTCATGCGAACCCTGAGCTTTCCTTTCAAGAATACAATACCTCAAAGTTTGTAAAGGAAAAACTTCAAGAAATAGGAATTACAACGATTGAATCGAAGGCAGACACGGGTTGGGCTGCTTTAATAGAAGGAAAAAACCCTAGTAGGCGAGTCATAGCGCTTCGTGCAGATATGGATGCCTTGCCGATTATCGAGGCAAATGATGTCCCGTATAAATCTCAAAACCCGGGTGTGATGCATGCCTGTGGCCATGATGTGCATACTGCTTCATTATTAGGAGCAGCCAAAATTCTAAATGAAGTCAAAAATGACTTCGAAGGAACGATCAAGTTGATTTTTCAACCGGGTGAGGAAGTGGCTCCAGGAGGGGCTTCCTTGATGATCGCGGATAAAGTACTTGAAAATCCCCGACCAAATGGAATTATTGGTCAGCACGTGATGCCTTTTATAGAAGTGGGCAAAGTCGGATTCCGACCTGGAATTTACATGGCCAGTGCTGATGAACTCTACGTGACAGTAAAGGGCAAAGGTGGTCATGCTGCCATGCCTGAGACCTTGATAGATCCTATTTTGATCGCTTCTCATATGATAGTTGCTTTGCAGCAAGTAGTCAGTAGAGCCGCTAGTCCAAAGATCCCTTCAGTTCTTTCCTTTGGAAGAGTGGAGGCATTAGGTGCTACCAATGTGATTCCTAATGAAGTGAAGATTCAAGGAACTTTCCGGACGCTTGATGAAGACTGGAGAGCAAAAGCTCACGAGAAAATGCGCTCTATTGCCAAGGGCATTGTAGAGGGAATGGGTGGTGAAGTAGACTTTGACATCAAGAAAGGGTATCCATTTTTGAAAAATGATCCAGAACTGACCTACAGGTCACATCAGGCAGCTGTAGACTATCTCGGTGAAGAGAATGTACTCGATTTGGATATTTGGATGGCTGCTGAGGATTTTGCTTTCTATTCTCAGGAAGTTGAAGGTTGTTTCTACCGATTAGGTACACGAAATGAAGCCAAAGGAATAACCTCTGGGGTTCATACACCTACTTTTGATATTGATGAAGATGCTTTGGAAGTTGGTGTAGGATTGATGGCATTCTTGGCTGTTTCTGAGCTCGCAAAAGGGTAAACTTCCGGTAACTTTCCTTCTGCTTTTTAGCTTTATCTTTCCGCTTTCTCCCCAACTTCCAAAATGAAAAAACTCCTGACAACTTCAATTTTTGTTTTTCTTTTAGCTACCCAAACCTTTGCTTGGGGACAATTAGGCCACTACTTGATCGGCTATATGGCAGAGAAGCAAATGAAGCGCTCTGTCCGTAAAAAAGTCGAAAAAGTACTTTATCCTATGTCTGTAGGCAGAAGCGGAACGTGGATGGATGAGATCAGATCGGATCATGCTTTTGATTATGCCTCTTCCTGGCATTATATGACAAGCATAAGCGGAGAATATGACGAATCGATTCAGGAAAAAGGCGGAAATATTTATGCTGAGATCAATCGCATCAAAAACGAGTTGAAAGCAGGAAATCTTGAGTCTGGGAAGGAAGCAGAATTGCTTAAAATACTCATTCACATGGTAGAGGATATCCATCAACCATTGCACGTGGGTACCGGTGAAGATAGGGGCGGCAATGATGTGAAGCTTGAATATTTTGGGAGGGATACCAATCTACATGCGGTATGGGATAGCGGAATCATTGACGGCAAATCGATGAGCTATACTGAAATTGGAGATGAGCTTTCCAAAAGAGTAAATAAGGAAGTGATCACGAGATATCGTGCAGGGAGCATGCAGGATTGGCTGACAGAAGCTGTGGCCGCAAGACCAACAGTTTATAATCTACCTGAGAATAAGAAAATCTCCTACGTATATGGCTATGAAAGCACGCAGCTGTTAGAAGAAAGATTAATTGCTGCCAGCGTGAGATTAGCCCAGATTTTGGAAGAAATATATGGATAGGGAAAAAATATTCGTTTAAATGCCGGTGGACTATTGATGACCGACGGCATTTTTTATATTTTACTAGTCGTAAATGCTAATAAATGCGGAGACTTCTCACCCTTAGTCTAATTTTTTTTCTTATTGGTTCCAGTTCTTTTTCTCAAGATCTCAGGAAAAGATTGGGGAGAACTAATATCAATGCTGACTCAGCAGCTATTATTTTCGAGCTCGAGAAGGAGAATCTGCATACCGCCAATGATAGTGGGCTTTATTACTTTTTTAAGGCGGAGAAATATAATCGGGACTTTGAAAATGTGATCGCGCACGAAACCTTCTTAAAAAGCGCTTCACTGCTGGATGCTAAGCAAAGCAATGACCTGATCAGTCTATGTTATATCCGACTGAACCGATTGGAGGCTAATTCAGGCAATTGGGATAAGGCGTTGCTTTACTCTCAAAAAGGCTTGGAAAATGCTACCGCTGGACTGGATAGCAACTATATGGGTTATGCTCTTTTGGATATTTCTGTGGTTTATCATGACATGGAAGATTATGCGAGGGGCGTCGTATATGGTAAGAAAGCACATGAATTACTCACACATTTTAACAAAGCAAACCCAACATTTATCGCCTATTCGTTGAATGCAATTGCAATCAATTTTGATGATTGGGACAAGCCGGATTCAGCACTATTTTACCATTACAAAATCTTCGATAATATCAATAAACTGGATAGTTCTCGAATCTCTTTCACCTTCAATAATATTGGCAATACGCTCCTAAAGCAAAAAAAATATGGTGAAGCAGAATCATGGATTCAGACGGCTGTCAAATTGAACATGAAGGATCAGGATGAGTATAGTTTGGCGGCAAACTATACCAATCTTGCTTCCATTGGATACAAGCTGCGGGACTTTCCGAAAGCTGAAATTTTGATGGATTCTGCCTACAAATATGTGGAGCAAAGTCAATCCACAGAGAAAATGAGAGATTACCTAGAGGAGCAATATCGCTTTCATAAAGCCAAAGGCGAGCTTACCTCAGCGATGGATTACCTGGAGCAATATTCCACGCTGAAGGATTCTATCTTCAAAGAAGATCGTGTCAAAATGCTAGGAGAATTGGAAGCGAAGTATCAGGTTCAAACCAAGGAGCGGGAATTGGCCGAATCCCGAGCGGCACTTGTGGAGCATGAGTTACTGGCTGAAAACCGCAATAATCAGCTATTGCTTTTGGTAGTGTTTGTGCTTATCATTTTGGGACTGGGCTTTTTCGTTTATTATAGACAGAAGACCAAAAACAGACACTTGGAGCAGGAAGCGAAATTTCAGCAAATCTATGCGGAGCAGGATACGCAAAAGCAGCTTCATGAGCAGCGAAATAGGATATCCTCCGACCTTCATGATAATATTGGAGCGCAATTGACTTTCATTGTTTCTTCATTGGATAATTTGAAATTTTATGAGTTAAGCAAGGAAAAAATGGCGAGCAAAATTGATCAGATTTCAGCGTTCACAGTAGAGACGGTGAATGAACTTCGTGATACAATCTGGGCGCTGAACAAGGACAATATCAGCTTAGGTGATTTGCAGAGCCGATTGGCGGGATTAATTGCCAAAGCCAAAGTTGCGTGTCCACAGATTGATTTTGAGCTAGAAATAGCAGCTGACTTGAAAAAGGATTTGTTGCTCAATTCGATGGAAGGAGTAAATTATTACCGGGTAGCTCAGGAAGCACTGAATAATGCAATCAAGCATGCAGAAGCAGATCGGGTGAAGATCGTTTTTACATGGCAGAATGGTCACATTCGGGTTTGTATAGAAGATAATGGCAAAGGCCTAACGCAGAAAGGTATAGGAAATGGATTGGGTAATATGAGGAACAGGGCTGAGCGGATCGGAAGGGAATTGAAAATCGATTCGGCTATTGGCAAAGGCACTCAAGTTTGTATATTTTAGGTGCTTGTAAACCCTTAATTCTATGTCTATTAAGATAGCAATTGCCGAAGACAACAGTTTTTTACTCAAAGCAATTATTGAAAAGCTTTCATTTTTTGAAAAAATAGAGGTGAAATATGCAGCTTATAATGGTCTGGAGCTCTTGGAAAAATTGGAGAAGGATTCGAATGTTCATCTGATCTTGATGGATATCGAGATGCCCAAAATGAATGGGATTGATACCGTCGCTCAGGTTTCTCAAAAGTATCCGCAGATTAAAACGATTATGCTCACGGTATTTGATGACGATGAATATATTTTCAAGGCAATTCAAGCAGGAGCCAGCGGCTATTTTCTCAAAGAGGTAGATCCAAAAACACTGCATCAAGGTATATTAGATACCATAGAGGGTGGTGCTGCGATGACTCCGTCAGTTGCTATGAAAGCACTGAAACTACTTCGAAACCCACCTGATTTCTCCGAACCTGTGGAAAATATAAAATTAACAGCAAGGGAAAACGAGGTCTTGGAACAGATCTCAAAAGGGCTGAATTACAATCAGATCGGAGAAAACTTATTTGTTTCTCCCAAAACTGTCCGAAAACACATCGAAAACATCTACCGAAAATTACAGGTTCACAGTAAGCTGGAAGCCGTGCAGAAGGCTGTGAAAAACCGGATTATTGGAGGATAAAGTAGATAAGCTGATCAATGATGACCCTTATTCAAAGCAAAACGGGAATGGATTCTAAAGTTCAATTGAAATTTTGACTTTGCCACCAAGTCCTTTTTCCACAATATCAAATAGGGTTTTCAAAGTCAAATTGCTTCCATTATTTTCAATTCTTGAAATATATTCACGCTTTCTATCCACGAGTTCTGCAAGTTCAGATTGAGTTAATTTTCTTTCTTCACGAGCTTTTCTCAGAAGTAAACCAATCTGGAAACTTTCAAAATCTCTATCCAATTGATCGCGACGCTCAGTTCCTTTTGAGCCATAAACGTCATTTTTAATATCTTTCCAGGTTTTAGTTTCCATGTCTATCTTGTTTTTTGCTCGTAATATTCAGCCATTAGTTTTAACGCTTTTTCAATTTCACGTTTTGGCGTTTTTTTAGGTTTTTTCTGAAATTCATTTAACAGAATTACTAATATTCCATGATCGAAGAAGCAGAAAACACGCCAGATATTAGAACCTAATTGAATTCTGGCTTCATACAATCCATCAGTGCCGACAAGGAATTTGAGATAGTTTTGAGGAACTCGCTCTAAAGTTTCTATGGCTTCAATTATTTTGAATATTTTACCCTGAACCTTTTAAGGTTGAGAGACTAGGAAATCTTCAAAATAACTTTTAAAAGCTATTACCTCTCTAACTTTCATCCCCAAAGGGAACTTATAAGTTACAAATACGCTACTATTTCCTCATATCCCTTCAAATAACCCTCCCAATCCCTGAGCTGGCTTTATTTTCAAATGCGTATAGGCCAGTTCTGTTGCCATACGACCCCGAGCGGTTCTCTTTAGGTAGCCTTCTTGTATTAAAAATGGTTCGTAAACTTCCTCGATAGTCTCGGCTTCTTCCCCGCAAGCCGTGGCAATCGTGCTCAGACCTACTGGTCCTCCTTTGAACTTCTCTATAATGGTCAGCAGGATCCGATTATCCATTTCATCCAACCCATTCACATCCACATCAAGTGCATCAAGTGCGATCTTGGAGATTTCTAGCGTGATAGTTCCATCTCCTTTTACTTCAGCGAAGTCACGGGTTCTTCGGAGCAGCATATTGGCAATTCTTGGTGTGCCTCTGCTCCTTCTTGCTATTTCATAAGCGGCGACTTCATCGATTGGAGTCTTCAAAATACCTGCAGAGCGCGTAACAATATCTGTCAATAATTTGGCATCGTAGTATTCCAATCTGGAATTGATACCAAATCTCGCCCGAAGAGGAGAGGTCAATAAACCTGAGCGAGTGGTAGCACCAATCAAGGTAAATGGACTCAGTGAAATCTGAACTGATCGGGCATTGGGGCCTGAATCCAGCATAATATCAATCCTGAAATCCTCCATAGCCGAATACAAGTATTCCTCCACAATGGGATTTAATCTATGAATCTCATCGATAAAAAGCACATCACCTTCTTCCAGATTTGTGAGCAAGCCAGCCAGATCAGAGGGCTTATCTAGTACAGGACCCGAGGTGATTTTGATACCGGCATGCAGTTCATTTGCAATAATGTAACTCAGTGTGGTTTTGCCCAAGCCGGGAGGCCCATGTAGAAGTACATGATCCAATGGCTCATTTCTATTCTTTGCCGCCAGTACAAACACGCGTAAATTATCCACGATTTTGAACTGTCCAGTAAAATCCTCAAAGCTTAAGGGCCGTAAAGCCTTTTCGAAATCCTTGTCCTTTGGGCTTAGACTTTCATCTTCCCCGCTTAAATAATCTTCTCTCATAGTTAATCCGTACGCTCACAAATATAGAAAAATACGAATGCCTTCACTCGCATTTTTGAATACTCGGCATTCCTGCGAAACTGAAAAATAAGCCTTAAATTCGCTTTCAAATCCCCAAAATTATGCGCCAAAACGCCCGAAAAAACATTATATATTCTATTGTACTCCTTACCGCCATTATGCTTGTTTACTCATGGCGTAATCGTGATAAGACAGAGATGGCTTTGAAGGAAACTACCGTTGCTGTTGCTGGTAAAATGACGATTTCGGGTAAAACCATGGGCACGACTTATAACATTACGTACATGGATCAGGAGAGTAGGGACTTGCAATCATCCATTGATTCACTTTTGGTTGTTTTTAATCAAAGCCTTTCCACCTACATTCCTAATTCAGAACTTAGTCAATTCAATCAAGGTGACACTCTGGAGTTCAAATTACCCTATTTATTGCCTGTGCTAGAAGCTTCCAAAAAAGTCTTTGAAAATACTAATGGAGCGTTTGATCCAACTGTAGGACCGCTTGTAAATATTTGGGGTTTTGGCCCGGGAGGTCCAGAACTAAAGGACAGTGTGGATATTAAAAATCTGCTCGCGACAGTTGGCTTTTCAAAAATTGAATTTGACCAGAAGCAGCTTCGCAAAAAAGTAGCTGGGATTTATTTGGATTTTTCAGCTATCGCAAAAGGCTATGGATCGGATGTGGTCGCTGATTATTTGATAACCAAAGGAATAGTAAATTACTTGGTAGAAATAGGCGGCGAGCTAGTTGCTAATGGGGTGAATGATAAAGGCGAGCTTTGGAAGGTGGGAGTAAATCGTCCGGAGGTATCTGCAAATGCATCTGACCTGATCAGCATCATTGCATTGCAAAACCGAGGAATGGCTACGTCTGGGAACTATCGCAATTTTTATGTGCGGGACTCCGTAAAAATCTCTCATACTATAAACCCAGCGACGGGATATCCTGTAAATCATTCTTTGCTCAGCGCTACGGTCTTGGCGGATAATTGTATGATGGCAGATGCTTATGCCACGGCCATGATGGTGTTGGGAAAAGATGAGGCTATTAAATTGGATGAAAGATTGGAAGAAATTGAAGTGTTCTTAATCTACGATGATGGAATGGGAGGATTTAAGACTTTTGCGAGCGAAAGCTTAAAGCCATTCTTGTCTTTTCCTCAGGAGAATTAATTTTAAATGCAACATTATTGAATTTTATTACCTTTGCCAGAGTTATTACTTTTTCCTTTTCAATAGAAAAAAGGAAAGGAATGTAGGCCAATGGAATTCAAATTTTTGCTTCTTTTTATTACTGCCATGAGCGCAGGTTCATTGGTTTATTTTGCTCCTGATTTTCGAGAGAAGTACTTTCGTTTGGTGCTGGTTTTTGCAGGCTCTTACCTGTTTTCTATTACTATTCTACACATTTTACCAGAATTATTTGACGGCGGATTCGATAGCAAAAGAATGGGATTATACATCCTGATTGGTTTTTTGCTTCAGCAACTTTTGGAATTCTGGTCTAGCGGTATTGAGCACGGCCATATTCATGCACATGAGCATCAGGGGAGTAGAGCCATGACCACCGTTATGCTTGGCTTGTTCATTCATGCATTTCTAGAAGGCACACTTCTTTCACATGGAGAATTGATGGATCAGGGGGAGCAGGTTCTTGGTCATGTGCATAATAGCAAAACGGTACTTCTCGGCATTATCCTGCACAAAGGACCCGCAGCATTTGCCTTGGCGGCAGTATTATCAAGCTCTTTAAGCAAAAAAACCACACTGATGTTATTGACACTTTTTGCACTGGCATCCCCCCTAGGTATGATATCCAGTTCATTTTTATTTGAAAGTGGCATGTTAGAAAAACAAGGAATCGGCATTCTATATGGCTTGGTTGCTGGTGGATTTTTGCATATTTCTACTACTATATTTTTTGAGAGCAGTCCCCATCACAAGTTCCAGCTCAACAAGTTATTGGTAAGCTTTTTAGCCGCAGGCTTAGCGATTCTTTCTGAGTTTTTAATCAAATAAAAGCGCAAGAAAGTGGGCACTGAGAATAAGTTTTCCCATGTAAGATCATTTTTGACCCGAAGAATATCAGGATGATTTTGGGGCTTGCGATAAAATTTCGATTAATTCTTGGAAAACAGCTTGCATTCCTATGGATGCAATTGCTAGCTTGAAGGCAAGTTTTATTTTCTTAGCCTAAACCCCAGCGTATGCCTACACACAAGGAAAAAATGAAAGCCTATTGGAGGAAAAACCTCCAAACGCTATTTATTCTATTAATAGTCTGGTTTGTAGTCTCTTTCGGCTGTGGAATTCTTTTCGTAGATGAGCTAAATGAAATCCGGCTCGGTGGATATAAACTAGGGTTCTGGTTTGCGCAGCAAGGATCTATTTTCGCTTTTGTGATTTTGATTTTCATCTATGTGGTGCGCATGAACTTATTGGATAGGGAATTTGATGTGGACGAAGAATAATTTTTTAAGCTAAAAAACTATGGAAATTTTAACCTGGACCTACATTCTAGTAGGCTTTTCATTTGCACTTTATATAGGAATAGCTATCTGGTCTCGTGCCGGATCTACTCAGGAATTCTACATCGCCGGCGGAGGAGTATCTCCTTTAGCCAATGGCATGGCGACTGCGGCAGATTGGATGTCCGCAGCCTCCTTTATCTCGATGGCGGGAATTATATCATTCGCGGGTTACGACGGCTCAGTTTATTTGATGGGATGGACTGGAGGCTACGTTTTGCTTGCCCTCTTGCTAGCTCCTTACCTTAGGAAATTCGGCAAATTCACCGTTCCGGATTTTGTGGGTGATCGGTATTATTCCAATACGGCTAAAGTTGTAGCAGTGATCTGTGCCTTATTCATCTCCTTTACCTACGTTGCCGGACAAATGCGTGGAGTGGGAATAGTGTTCTCAAGGTACCTGGAAGTCCCCATAGAATGGGGCGTTGTCATCGGGATGTGTATTGTGTTTTTCTACGCGGTACTTGGGGGCATGAAAGGTATCACTTATACCCAAGTAGCGCAGTATTGCGTGTTGATCTTCGCATATATGGTTCCTGCTATTTTCATTTCTATGCAGTTGACAGGAAATCCTATTCCACAACTCGGGCTGGGCGGATCAATTGCAGATGGAACGCCCCTGCTGGATAAACTGGATGGAGTACTCACTGAATTGGGTTTTGCTGCATATACTTCTGGGAGAAAAAGCATCACAGATATGTTTATGATTACGCTGGCTTTGATGGTAGGAACGGCTGGATTGCCACATGTGATTGTGCGTTTTTTTACCGTTCCAAGAGTAAAAGACGCGAGACTTTCGGCGGGTTACGCATTAGTTTTTATTGCCATACTCTACACTACAGCTCCGGCGATTGCTGCGTTTGGGATTTACAATGCCATAGAGACTACTTCAGAAAAGAATATTACGGATCTGCCTGAATGGATTTCTACTTGGGAAAAAACCGACCTGATTAAGGTAGATGATAAAAATGGCGATGGCAAAGTCCAATATGTGGCAGATCCAGCTGTAAATGAATTGACGATCGACAGAGACATCATGGTGTTGGCAAGTCCAGAGATCGCTCAGCTGCCAAATTGGGTAGTTGGCTTGGTAGCAGCCGGGGCGATGGCAGCTGCACTTTCTACGGCTGCCGGCTTACTTCTGGTGATTTCCACTTCAGTATCACGAGATTTATTCAAGACATTCAGACCGGATATTTCGGATAAAAAGGAGTTGCGAATTGCTCGTATCGCTGCAGCTGGAGCGGTTCTTCTTGCTGGATATTTTGGTATAAACCCACCAGGCTTTGTGGCCCAAGTAGTGGCTTTTGCCTTCGGATTGGCAGCAGCATCCTTTTTCCCAGTGATTATCATGGGCATTTTCTCCACGAGAATTAATAAAGAAGGGGCTATATCGGGAATGATCACCGGTCTGGTATTTACAATTGGCTATATTGTCTATTTCAAATTTGTCAGTCCGGAAACTAGCAGTGCAGAGAATTGGTGGTTTGGAGTTTCACCTGAAGGCATAGGTTCCATAGGAATGATTCTTAATTTTATCGTATGTGTGACTGTCTCCAAATTCACTCCAGCTCCTCCGCAAGCGGTGCAGGATATGGTGCAGGAAATAAGAATCCCACGTGGTGCAGGTAAGGCTCAGGATCATTAAATTAGAGCATATTTAACCCAGAATTGAATACAATAAACCAAAATTATCATGAGTGACAGAATTCATACCCTCAGCGGGTACCTCTACGAATACCAAAAAAGCGTAACCCAGCCCGAAGAGTTTTGGGCAAGAATTGCGGATTCATTTCACTGGAGAAAGCGCTGGTCAAAGGTATTGAAATGGAATTTTGACGAACCAGATGTGAAGTGGTTTGTTGATGCAAAGCTTAACATCACCGAAAATATTTTTGAACGCCATCTTTATACCATCGGCGAACGCCCGGCTATTATCTGGGAGGCAAACGATCCGAATGAAGAAGGAAGAACACTGACTTATAGAGCGCTTTTTCACGAAGTAAATCGCTTCTCAAATGCGCTCAAAAGTAAAGGAATCGGGAAAGGAGATAAGGTGATTATCTACATGCCAATGGTTCCTGAGGCAGCAATCGCTATGCTTGCCTGTGCAAGAATTGGGGCTATTCACTCAGTTGTGTTTGCAGGATTCTCCAGCTCTGCATTGGCAGATAGAGTAATTGATTGTGAAGCAAAAGCAATCTTGACCTCAGACGGAAATTATAGAGGAACCAAAAAGATCGCTGTGAAAGCTGTGGTCGATGAAGCATTGGAGAAATCAAGTGTTGAGACAGTGATTGTCTATGAGCGCACCAAGCAAGAAGTGAGCATGAAAGAAGGGCGAGACTACTGGTGGCACGATGTCATCGCAGCTGAATCTGAGCAATGTATAGCCGAGGAGATGGATAGTGAGGATATGCTTTTCATTCTCTATACTTCTGGATCTACGGGCAA
This sequence comes from Algoriphagus persicinus, assembly GCF_035156415.1. Taxonomy (NCBI): domain Bacteria; kingdom Pseudomonadati; phylum Bacteroidota; class Cytophagia; order Cytophagales; family Cyclobacteriaceae; genus Algoriphagus; species Algoriphagus persicinus. The sequence goes on along the minus strand of NZ_JAYEEY010000001.1, from coordinate 117,777 downwards.
GCCAAAGGGTGTAGTCCACACCACAGGCGGCTATATGGTTTATTCCCAGTATTCATTTGACAATGTCTTCCAATATTCTGAAGGGGATGTATTTTGGTGTACAGCTGATGTAGGCTGGATTACCGGCCACTCCTATATAGTTTACGGGCCACTTTTGGCTGGAGCGACCACCCTTATGTTTGAAGGCGTCCCGACTTTCCCTGATGCTGGGCGATTCTGGGCAGTGATAGAAAAATATAAAGTCAATGTATTCTACACCGCACCTACAGCCATCAGAGCGTTGCAAGCCTTTGGCACTGAGCCAATAGAGAAATATGATTTAAGCTCATTGAAAGTGTTGGGTTCTGTAGGCGAACCGATAAATGAAGAGGCCTGGCACTGGTATCATACGCATATTGGGAAAAATAAATGTCCTATCGTAGATACCTGGTGGCAGACAGAAACTGGTGGTATTATGGTTTCTCCGATTGCCGGTATCACTCCTACTAAACCGGCTTATGCCACTTTGCCCCTTCCCGGTGTACAGCTTTGTATCGTAGATCCGGAAGGAAATGAATTGACGGGAAACTCAGTGGAAGGAAATCTCTGCATCAAATTCCCCTGGCCTGCTATGATTCGCACTACGTATGGAGATCATGAGCGCTGCAAGCAAACGTATTTCTCTACGTATAAGGGAATGTATTTCACAGGGGATGGCGTGAAGCGTGATCACGATGGCTACTATAGAATCCTTGGGCGTGTCGATGATGTGATGAATGTATCCGGTCATAGAATGGGTACTGCAGAAGTGGAAAATGCAATCAACGAGCATCCTAAGGTAATTGAATCTGCCGTGGTGGGTTATCCTCATGAGGTCAAAGGGCAAGGTATCTATGCCTACGTTATTGCAGATTTGACTAATCGAACAGAGGATAATCTGATCAACGAGATTAAGGAGATGGTTTCCAAAATTATTGGTCCGATCGCCAAGCCGGATAAAATTCAACTTGTTCCGGGGCTACCGAAAACCAGATCAGGAAAGATCATGCGTAGAATATTGCGAAAAGTAGCAGAGGGATCCTTCGAAAACATGGGGGATACCAGCACCTTGCTTGATCCGGATGTAGTGACGAAAATTATTGAAGGTAAAAAATAGGAACAAAATACAGAGCCAAGCAATTATTTTCTTGGCTCTGATTTTTTAGCTTTGGCTATTAATCTTTTGGAGATGCATCTTCCTCCTCCTCGTCCATTTGTATCGAAGAGACAATAGAATCAGCCGAATCCATTTCCTGTTTATAGAAATTGTGAACTCCCACCATGAATGCCACGATCAAAGACCAAGTTAAACGTCTTAGGAAACGGATAATTGGAAAGTGCTTCATAAAAACCAAGCTACAAAACGCATTCCCAATATTCTTGTTGACACATTGTCAGAAAATTGCTTTCATCGGCAGAGTTTTGGCGACATCAATGCTGACGGCCTAATCAGGCTACTTTTTATGGAAGATGGAGTAGTGTATATTCTCATCTCAGCATTCACAGTTTTGAATTACTACTGAAATATTACATACTAATTTATTTCACATATTTGGTGTTTTTTGCAAAATATACATGATGTAACTAGCTTATGAACAGTTAATTAAAGGTAAATTTAAATCGTATTTTTATACACATTTAAAAACTTTTAATACTATGGCAAAACTAATAATTGACCCAAAACTGGTTCTGAAAAAGGAGCTGAATTTGGAATTGCTCAAAGAGCTCAATGTTTTACCTGCGCACCCAATTACTCAAAAGTACTGGGCGCTGGGAGGAGCTAGCGGTTGGCTCGGCACGCATACCACGCCGATTAAGACCTGCCCGGATGGAATAGGCCGGTTTCAACATTATGTAAATGGATCCATCTATTACCATCCCTCTATCGGCGCCTATGAGGTTCATGGACTTATCCGTGCCCGGTGGCAATCCATGGGATGGGAAAGAAGCCTGCTTGGCTATCCTCGCACAGATGAATCCGCCTGTCCCGACGGTATTGGGCGGTACAATCACTTTCAGGGAGGAAGCATCTATTGGAGTCCTTCTTCAGGAGCTTGGGAGGTTCATGGGGCTATTAGAGGCAAATATTCCAGTCTCGGGTGGGAGCGAAGTTTTCTTCGATATCCACTGACCAATGAAAATACTTGCCCCGATGGTGTAGGTCGCTTTAACCACTTCCAAGGAGGAAGCATCTACTGGTTCCCAAGCACAGGAGCTCATGAAGTCCATGGCGCTATTCGATCTCACTGGGCCTCTTTAGGCTGGGAAAAAAGTGCGTTGGGATATCCTACCTCAGATGAGCTGGTAGTGTTTGGTGGTGCAGCACGGATTTCTCATTTCCAGCGTGGAAGCATCTATTGGTCTCCTACAGCAGGGGTGAGGGTGTTGAAAGAACGTGTACGAGTGCATGTGAAAATCTTGGAAACTCCTACTTCCTTCTCCATCAATGAGCAGTTTGCGGCCATGCAGGAAGTATATGCTGTGGCTGGAGTGAGAGTTGACTGTGCATCTACCGAAAATCTTAATCTAGCAACTCTCAAAGATGTGGATGTAGGGGGATGTACTATGGGGTCTGTCTCATCTGAGCAAGTAAGTCTTTTTGACAACAGGAATTTTGTAGGAACAAATGATGTGGTGGTTTACTACGTCAGAAGTACAGTGCCGGGATACAATGGCTGTGCTGCGCACCCATCAGGAAGACCTGGTTGCGTGGTCGTCCGCTCAGCAAGTCGTTGGACTTTGGGACATGAATTTGGACACGTACTGGGCATTCATCATGTGAATGACAATAATCGTCTGATGACAGGCAACGGGACATTTAATATCACCAATCCCCCGCCAAACCTCACATCTGGTGAATCTACAACAATGCGAAATTCTAGTCTAACTACCCCACTTTAAACTGAAAAAACATGGCAAAGTCAAAAAGTAATACAGCCGCACAGGATTTTGATGCGCAAGAACTCCTTGCTTTTCTCAGACAAGATGAGTTGGACTATCCCGCTGGTGCAAAGAAATTTGGTAAAGGAGCTCTTCCTTTTCTCTCCGAACTGGTACAAGGTTCTGATGAGAACCTATCCATAAAAGCTGCCTATCTAGTCGGATACATCGATGATGAGGCAGGGAATGATATTCTGCAAATGGCTGCAGAAACGGGAAGCGCCCCAGTAAGAATTGCTGCTGCTTATGGTGCACAAAAGCGGAGTGCGAAAGCTGCTGAATCCATACTTTCTAGATCTTTAGATGATAATGACCCTTCTGTGGTAAAGTTTGCATTGAGATCAGCCTCGGCGATGAAACTGGAAAAAACATTTAAATCTAAAATTGATAAAATTTCCAAATCATTTCACCAAGATGAAATCAAATTGGATGCCTTGAATATTATGAAAAAAATGAAATAAATCTCAAAAAAGGCACTCTTCAAAGCCGTCATTTTGACGGCTTTTTTATTTCCATTTTACATCAACTTCACCACTAGCTTTCATTTGAATCACTAATTCTTTGGCCAAAGGATAAAATCCTGAAGGTTCGATTGAAAGGTTTGCGACTTTCAAATCCATAATCGGCGTACTTAATCCCAGACGATTTGTGATATTACTCAAGCTTTCATTCAGCATCTCTCCAATTGGAAAAACAGCTTTGCTCTCAATGCTGCGGATAATTTTACGCTTTTTTAGACCAACACCTGTCTGCGCTCCGAAGCTTCCACTCTCCATTTTGAAATTAACATCCTCAAAAATTATGCTTTGGGAGGGAGTAGTGTACGCTGGCTTACCAACCACGAAAAGTGTACCGTTCAACGTTTTGCCGTTCGTCTGCTCCGCAATAAAATCCATGTTTATTGCCAATAAATCTCCAAAAGCTTGAGTCTTAATATTGGATGGAATCATGGTGGTTTTTTTATCTACCCGAAATTCTTTTCCCTCCAAATTCTGTTTTAATAGCTCGTCTAGCGTAGCATAACTTATCGTCAAGGGAATAAGTATTTCTAATTCATTTGTAGGATTTTCATTCTGAATAAGCCCTGGAAGGGGGAATGCTCGTGAAGGTGCAGCATATACAGGATGAGAATTTACTTTTCCATCCATTCCCAGCCATAGATTATAATTCTGATCCGTATCGAAAAATTCTTTGAGTTTTACGTGCTGAGGCTGTATAGAAAAAGCGGTATTTCCACCTATCCATGCAATAGAAATAGGCTTGCCAACCTGTGCCCAAGCAAGGTTAACCAAAGTTTTTAAACTAGCTATTTCTTTTCCTCCTGTTAGATTTTCATTTCCCCATTTTCTTAATTCCTTGCTCAGTAAACCACTCAGATCCACTTTCATTCCCAATACCTCTACAGCTAAATTTCCTCCTAACGCTACCAGTTCGAAACTCTTAGCTCCAATACCCCAATTAGAATTGATCACTGGATCTATCACAAAAACAGGCGAAAAGTTTTCGTTTAAGGGTAATCTGGATTGAAATAAACTTCCTAATCCTTTAGATTTTAAGCCGACTTCCCCCATAACATTAATAGGAACAGTCAGCTGAATTCGTTGGCTATCCAGCGCAGTCCAAGAAATTTTGCCATTTCTCTTCAATTGCAGATCACCCGTTATTCCGCTTCCCATATCCAATCCTTTTTCCTGAAGTAAAACTGCAGGAACCTGACTATCCAGAAGTTTGCTTAACGTTTCTTTGGGGATTTTTAGAGGCATATTGACCCTAGCAGTCGCACTGGGCGGAGGAGTGGATGGCTCCGGATTGATACTAGGATTTATACTTTTGCAGGAAAATGAAATAAGGACTACTAATACGATAGCAATCGGAAAGTTTATAAATCGCCTATTGAACTGTAATTTCATAAATGAAGTTTGGTTTTCATTGGGTGATGTTCCTTCTACAACTATTGCCCCAAAAAAATTAAATCAAGAAAATGAATTGGAATAAACTCACAGAAGTTGGACAAATACATGAAATCAAAGTACTGAGCGCCAATAAGCCTGTATTGATTTTCAAGCATAGTACGCGTTGCTCAATAAGCAGCATGTCATTGAATCGGCTCCTAAGAAAATGGAATGAAACTGACTTTGAGAAAATAACTCCCTATTTTTTGGATCTTATTGCTTATCGCGAATTATCCGAATTTGTGGCAAAGGAATTTCAGGTACCACATGAATCACCCCAAGTTTTGTTAATAAAAAGTGGAGACGTGATTTATGATAATAGTCACTTTGGGATTTCCTATTCAGACCTAATGGGAAAAATTTAGTTATTCTGATTTTTAAATGGTTTTTATACCATTTATCCACTTCAAAACCCATTCTTATTTTTCCTCAGATACTGAGTAAACCTTGGGCATTACTATGCAGTCAAAGAAGTAGCAATTTGCATAATTATGAAAAAACACTACTCAGTTATTGTTCTGATTTTTAGCTTTTTAATAGGTCTCTCAGCGTATGGACAACGACCTACAGAGCAGGGCAGTCCCGAAAGAAAACTCACTGGGACTGTCATGGACGGAAGCACCAAAACTCCAATGGCTGGGGCAAATGTGCTAATCAAAACCGTGACCGACTCACTTTTGGTAGGCACAGTGACCGATGCGAAAGGACAATTTGAAATCGCGAGACCAAGGATTCCGTCGGTAAAAATTGAAATCAAGTTTATAGGTTATCACACGATCTCAAAAGTCCATTCAGGAAGAGAGCCTGTTGATCTGGGAATATTAACACTTGTAGAAGATGCTCAAGTACTTGGAGAGGTAGTGGTAGAAGGTCAAAACCAGTTAGGTGAAATGAGGGGAGATACTACCTCATTCAATGCCAATGCATTTAAAACCAAAGAAAATGGCATGGCTGAAGACCTTGTAAGGAAACTACCGGGAATAACAATTCAAAATGGCGAAGTTCAGGCACAGGGCGAAGCAGTACAAAAAATCTTGGTAGATGGCCGTGAATTTTTCGGTTCTGACCCAAATATCGCTTTGAGAAATCTTCCTGCTGACGCAATCGATAGAGTAGAAGTTTTGGATCAGCGGTCTGATCAAAGTCGATTGACGGGTTTTGATGATGGCACTTACACCAAGACGATCAATATCATATTGAGAGCCGACAGTAAAAATGGTCAGTTTGGTAGAGCTTACGCAGGCTATGGCACAGACGATAAATACAATGCCGGAGGTAGTTTAAACCTTTTCAACGGGGATAGACGAGTTTCTATTCTTGGTCTTTTCAACAATATTAACCAGCAAAACTTCTCCAGCGATGATCTGGCGGGTGTCAATGCAAATTCTTCCGGTGGTGGTGGTGGTAGAGGTCGGGGCGGCTTTGGTAGAGGAAATAGTAATTTCTATGGAGGAAATGATATTGGTACTATTACTACCAATGCAATGGGGTTAAACTACAGCGACAAATGGGGTTCTAAGGTCAATTTTACAGGAAGTTATTTTTTCAATAACACACAGAATACCCGAAGACAGATAACCAATCGTCAAACTGTAATTAATGAAAATACTACACAGAATTATCAGGAAAATCTGATCAATGCTGTGGAAAATTTCAATCATAGGGCAAATGCACGAATCGAAGCGGATCTCAACGAAAATAATTCATTGATTATTACGCCAAATATTTCCTTTCAGAGCAGTAATACATTCAGTGATAGAGATGCCTTGACTTTGGCAAATGATACAGATTCACTTTCTGCACTTCGCTCCATCACCAATGCTAAGAACAATTCTTATAACATTGGAAACAACTTGACATACCGATATAAGTTTGACAAGACAGGGAGGACATTTTCTACAGATATAAGTACTTCTTGGAATAACAGAGACCAAGATTCCGAGCTGTTGGGAGCAAGTATAGACTATAATAGAAATCAATTAGACACGACGTTGCAAGATACCTACCTTCTCTCCAACGGATTCAACTATAGAGTAAATGCAACTTTAACAGAACCTCTAAGCGAAAAATCAATTGCTACTATTGGATACCAGGTCAGCAATAATAAAACTGATTCAGATCAAAAGACCAGAGTGCTCAACGATGAAAATATTACCGTTTTGGATACTGCCTTGAGTAATGAGTTCAATAACAAATTTATTACGCAGAGAATTAGAACAGGCTATGCCTACAATAGTGAAGGCTGGAATTTGAATTTCAACCTTGATTATCAATATGCTAAAATGGACAATGAAGCTTTCTTCCCAACTGAAGGCGTATTTGTTCGTGATTTCAATAATATCCTACCAAGTGCTAGTGTCAGCTTTAGAAATAGAGAAACGGGCATGAACTTCCGGCTAAGGTATAGAACAGGCACAGACGAACCTTCGGTTAATCAGTTGCAAAACGTGGTAAATAATCAAAATCCGCTTAGTCTAAGCGTGGGTAACCCTACCTTGGCTCAGAGTTTTCAGAATAGCATTTTTGCCAACATCGGTAAATTTAATATGGAGAAAAACCGTAGCTTCTTCATGTTTGTTAATCTCTCTACCACCAGTAATTATATAGGGAGCAGTACATTCATTGCTTCCCAGGATACGCTAATCAATAATGAAATTTTACTCCGTCCCGGCGGACAAATTTCACAACCAGTTAACTTGGATGGGAATTTTAATAGCCGGGTTTTCTTCACTTATGGCGCACCAATCAAAGGGATCAAAACCAATATCAACTTAAATACAAGACTTGGATTTAACAGAACTCCCGGGATAATCAACGGTGAGAAAAACATCAATGACAATATAGATCTAGGCCAGGGAATAACCTTTACGTCTAACATCAGTAAGGATTTTGATTTCACCATTAGTACTACTGGGACATATACGATTGTTAACTCTAGTTTACAAGAGAGCTTAGAAAACAATTATTACATCCAAGAATCAAATCTTCGCTTGTATTATTCCCCTAATGGTGGGAAACTATTTGTGGGAAATACGATCAATAATAGCTTGTATCGTGGACTTTCGGAAGGGTTTGATCAGTCAGTATGGCTATGGAATATCGAAGCAGGGTACAGGTTTGCAAAAAACAATAAGGCCGAGATGAAAGTAGTTATTTTCGATTTGCTCAATCAGAATAACAGCATCACACGTACCATCTCAGATGTGTCCGTGTCAGATGTATATACCAATGTCTTAACACGCTATGGCTTACTAACCTTCACTTATATTTTAGGCAATTTCAAACAGCCAGAGCAAACTGAGCAACCGTGGAGAGGCGGACCGCCAAGAGGTGGAAGGACTTGGTAAATTAGACGTAAGAGTTTTGAACTACTATTTACGAGATTCAACAAGTATAATCCGACTGAAATATCTCAGTCGGTTTTTTTATATTCAGACAACTGTTTGATCTTCCACAAAAACAAAAAAGCCGGCTCCAAACGGAACCGGCTTAGCAATTGGGCAACAAGCAACGATTACATTTTAGGAAGAACCACAGTATCTACTGAGTGGATCACACCATTTGATTGCCATACATCCGCAATTGTTACTTTTGATTCTCCACCATTTTCGTCAGTGATATAAAGGTCTTTACCTTTCATCCAAGCGGTCAACTTTCCACCCTGCACTGTAGTAAGAACAGCTTTACCGTCTCCTTTCTTTATTGCGGCAGCGATTTCTTTTGATCCCATTTTACCAGCTATAACGTGGTAAGTAAGAACAGCCTGAAGTGTAGTTTTGTTTTCTGGCTTCAAAAGTGTCTCTACCGTACCAGAAGGAAGCTTGTCGAAAGCCATATTATCTGGTGCAAAAACTGTAAATGGGCCTTTACCCTGTAGTGTCTCCACCAAGTCTGCTGCTTTTACAGCCGCTACTAATGTGGTATGATCTGCAGAATTCACTGCATTTTCCACAATGTTTTTAGAAGGATACATTTCTGCGCCACCTACCATTTTTGTTTTTTCCATTTGAGCAAAAGCTAGGTTTGCAGAAAGAAAAATAAAGGCTGCGAAAGCCACTTTGAAGAAATTTTGAATTTTCATGATCTTGTTAGTTTGATGATTTTTTTGGTTTCTTTATTTGGGATGAGATACGAGCACTTCTGTTTGGGTGGATTTAGTACCCTTCATAAAAGATTTCTATTCTTGGTCATTAAGCCAGCTTTTCACTGAGTACTTTATTGTAATCGCTTGATTTTTTTATCCAAAAAACCTCAAAACCATTAGCTTTGTGGCTTGATTAACCAGTAAGTAATGTACCAGGAGAAAATCGAAGCTATTAAAGCCGCTATTTCAGCCGCCGATGCAACTAATCCAGAGGAGCTGGAAAACTACAGAATGGAGTATATCTCCAAAAAATCTGTGGTGGGTGAGCTCTTTGCAGGAATGGGAAAAATCCCCAATGAGGAGAAGAAATCCTACGGACAGCTGGTAAACGGAGTAAAGCAGCTTGCTGAGGAGAAGTTTCAGGAACTGATCGAAAAAGTAAATCAAGCGAATAAGAAGTCTAAATCGGCCGGTATAGATCTGACACTTCCACCATCTAATCAAAGGCTAGGTGGAATTCATCCCTTGACTGCTACCCGTCAGCGTATTATAGAGATTTTCGAACGTATCGGATTCAACCTTTCTGAAGGTCCCGAGATAGAGGACGACTGGCATAACTTCACTGCACTGAATTTTCCAGAAAATCACCCAGCCCGTGAGATGCAGGACACATTTTTTATTGAGAAGAATCCTGATATTGCTCTGAGAACGCATACTTCTTCTGTACAGGTACGTGTGATGGAAAATCAGAAACCTCCGATTCGTACACTATCTCCGGGGAGAGTTTATAGGAATGAAGCGATCTCAGCGCGGGCGCATTGTATTTTCCACCAAGTAGAAGGACTTTATGTGGACGAAAATGTAGGCTTTGCTGATTTGAAAAACACACTTTATCACTTTGCCAAAGAGATGTTTGGCAAGGAAACCAAAGTCCGGTTTAGACCATCTTATTTTCCCTTTACCGAGCCAAGCGCAGAGATTGATATCACTTGTTTGATTTGTGGTGGCAAAGGTTGTAATGTCTGCAAAGGCAGTGGTTGGGTAGAAATAGGAGGATCAGGAATGGTTGACCCAAATGTGTTGGAAAACAGTGGGATTGATTCTAAAAAATATACCGGGTTTGCCTTCGGAATGGGAATAGAGAGAATAGCCATGCTAAAATACCAGATCAAAGATCTTCGTCTATTCACTGAGAATGATGTGAGATTCTTGAGGCAGTTTAGGCCACTTTTATAAAAACCAAAGGGGTTGATTTCTCAACGCCTTTTTTATGAGAGTTTTTTACCGCAGAGGTCACAGAGTTTTTCGCGGTTAAAAATAGCTTTAGACCGCTTTTGCTGTTTCCATTTTATAGATGATATCCTCGTAGTTGAGTTTATTCCAGTTCTCCGTGATCAGCGGATCTGCCATCACGCGATCCATTATTGCTTCCTGCAATTTTCCTTGGGTATAAGCTTCCGAATACCTCATATCCGTAAAAGTCACCATGGAATACAATGGAATCCAATCGTTCGGATAGAGTTCATAGAGCTTGCTTTCTATTCTCTTACGAAGGACAAATTTAGGGTCGGACACAGAATCTCTCATTTCTTCAAAATTCTCCATCGCCAATTGACAGATGGCATCGGTATCTACTTTGCGTTTTTTCTGGAATTTCTCAAAAACCAAATCCCAAGAATTAGTCCCGAACTTATCAATTAAGCCATTTAAAATAGAGCAATCTTCAAAACCACAGTTCATACCTTGCCCATAGAAGGGGACCATTGCATGGCTGGCATCACCCAAAAGCAAACTTGTGCCTTGCACCCATGGAAAACACTCCACATTGATCAACGCTGAAGTTGGGTTTGCGAAAAACTCTGTTTTGAGATTAGGCATCAAGTGATACGCATCATCAAAATAATTAGAGAATAAGATCTCTAAATCATTTTCGTCATTGATTTTGTCGAAGCATATTTTGGAACCGCTGTGAGGCAAAAACAAGGTACAGGTGAATGTTTTGTCAGGGTTTGGAAGTGCAATCAGCATAAACTTGCCTCTAGGCCAAATATGCAGTGCATTCGGATCCATGGCAAATTCGCCATCAGCGGTAGCAGGAATAGTCAGCTCCTTGTATTCATGCGTGATGTATTCTTGTTTGTAATTGAATCGGATTTGCTTTTGCATCGCAAGTCTAAGCGAAGAATACGCCCCATCCGACCCAACTAATACAGGGGCTAAAACTTTTTTTTCACCCTGAGGTGTCTTGAAATTAATTTCCTGATTGCGAAAATCTACATCAGTGCATTTGTGCTCAAAGTTGAAATGTACGCCCAATCGCTCCCCTTCTTCTACAAGCAGCTGATTGAATTTTCCTCTTGAGAGTGAGTATATCGCCTGATTTTCTTTTCCGTAGGAAATAAAAGTAGTACCGCCATGTTCATCATGGATTTTGCGGCCGTACATTGGAATCGCCAAAGGCATTACTTTTTCCTTCAATCCTACCTCTTCCAAGCTTTTCCATCCGCGATGACTAAGTGCCATATTGATGGATCTTTTGCCTTCATCAAAAGTAGATTTGCGCTTGTCAGGTCTCTTATCATAGACTTCCACTTCCAGCCCCTGCTGCTTAAGATATATAGCCATCAAAGAACCGATCAATCCGGCTCCTAATACGGTAACTTGATTTTTTTCCATTTGGATTTTTTTGTCCCCGCTTCCTTTAAGCGAATTTCTTCAGAGATTGTTCCAAAATCTGTGCAAATCGGAACAGGTCTAGGAAGCTGTTATAGAGCGGTGTAGGAGCCAGACGGATCACATTTGGATTGCGCCAGTCGCCTACGACTCCTTGTTTATACCATTCATCGAAGACTGCCTTGCCACCTCGATGAATGTGCAAAGATAACTGACAACCCCTTTCCGCTGGATTTTTAGGAGTAATAATTTCCAAAACACCCGATTTTCCACTGATTTCCTCAATTAAATAGGCTAAATAGGCTGTCAGAAGTTCTGACTTCTTTCTTAGATTCGCCATGCCTGCTTCCTGAAAAATATCCAAAGAAGCCTGATGAACTGCCAGACCAATTATATCAGAATTGGAAAGCTGCCAGCCATCCGCACCGTGCATAGGCACAAATCCCTTTTCCATTTTGAAGCGCTGCTCCTGATCATGACCCCACCAGCCTGCAAAACGGTTCATGTCCGGCCGCTCAGCAAACCGCTCGTGAACAAATACTCCAGACACATTTCCAGGACCTGAATTCATGTATTTATAGCTGCACCAAGTCGCAAAATCCACATCCCAATCATGCAAATTCAGGGGAACATTGCCTGCTGCATGTGCCAAATCAAAGCCAGCATATGCACCCACCTCATGGGCTGCAGCGGTTATGGCTTTCATATCGAAAACCTGACCAGTATAATATTGCAAACCAGCCATATTAACCATGACCAGTGAATTTCCTTGCATTCTTATTTCTGCCAAAATATCCTCCGTACGAAGTGCGTGCTCACCTTTTCTCGGCTTAAGTTCTACGATGGCATCTTCTGGGGCTAATCCATGAACCTTTACTTGCGTTTCCAGCATGTATTGGTCAGAGGGAAAAGCCCCGGCTTCCACGATTATTTTATATCTGTCATTGGTAGGTCGATAAAATGATACCATCAGCAGATGGAGATTCACCGATAAATTATTCATGGCCACCACTTCATGCTCATGAGCTCCTACGATCTCCGCTAATGCCGACTTCGATTTTTGCTTAGCAAAAAACCACGCATCCTCACCATGAAAATGCCCATCCACCCCCATTTCAGCCCAATTCGACAATTCTTTTGCTATGTAATTTTTTGCGGTTTTAGGCTGTAATCCCAGAGAATTTCCACACAGATAAATTACGTTTTCCCCATGAACTTTTGGGAAAAGAAAACGATCCCGAAAGTCGGAAAGAGGATCATTCTCATCCATCTCCCGTGCGAATTGGGCTGAATATTGGTACGTCATTCTTTTAGTATAATTGAATTAATCGTTGTGGATCAGCGCCTTAAAAGGAGGCAGCGTAATGCTTCATCTTCTTACAATTCTATTTTCCCATCACTGTTCCGCAATTGCTACAAGTAGTATGTTCAGGATTATTCCAAAATCTCTCCTGAACTGGTGGCAATTGCTTGACAATGTCTGTAACCTCGAAATATTCCTCGTAGAGTTTTTCTCCGCAATTTTCACAATGCCAGATAAATCCATCTAGCTCCCCTTCTCTTCTGTAGCGCTCGATCACCAGCCCGATCGTATTGGCAGGGCGGCGAGGGGAATGAGGAACATTTGATGGAAGAAGGAATATCTCTCCTTCTCTGATAGGAATATCCTTTGGCTTGCCGTCTTCTATCACCTTTAGGATGATATCACCTTCCAATTGATAGAAAAACTCTTCTCCTTCATTAGAGTGATAATCTTTTCGGGAATTAGGACCGCCGACCACCATCACAATGAAGTCATCATTTCCTTTATAAACCTGCTGGTTTCCAATTGGTGGCTTGAGCAGATGTCTATTTTCATCTATCCATTTTTTGAAGTTGAAAGGTTGTCCTAAGGCCATATCTTTATTTATCCAGTGAAATTGAAAATCTATTTTAGTATTACTTAACCGTAATCCTGCCTAAAAGTATTAAAAAACGTATGCTTTTTTGGTTTACTTTGTCCTAACCCCAAAAAACGATGACATTCCCTATTTCTGATCTGCATTGTGATTTGTTGTCCTATCTTGCTAAGATCCCCGGTGCAGATCCCTATTCGAAAGGTGACATTGCCTGTGCTGTTCCGTGGATGATAGCAGGGGGGGTGCGTATGCAAATTTTGGCTATTTATACAGATGTAAAGTCGGAAAGCATGGATTTGGCTGCGAGGCAAGCAGTGATTTTTGAGGAGCTACATCAAAAAAACAGGAATGACTTAGCATTAATTGATTCAGATTTTTTACAAAACTGGGGAAAGCAAAATTGCATAGGGATAAAAGCTTCAGTAGAAAATGCGGCTGGATTTGGGAATGAAACTACGAGTTGGGAAGAGATCTACAGCCAGTTTGATTTTATCTTGGAAAAAGTAAAATCGCTCGCTTACATCAGCTTGACACATCATACTGAGAATCGATTTGGTGGAGGAAATTATACCAAGGGAATTGGGCTGAAGGATGATGGCAAAAAACTTCTGGATTATATCGCCGGCAAGCAAATTCCAATTGACTTATCACATACTTCAGATTTGCTCGCAGAAGGGATCCTAAACCATATTGATAGCAATAATCTGGATATAGCGGTGCTTGCAAGTCATTCCAACTTCAGAGCAATCTGGAATCACCCTCGAAATCTTACGGATGAGTTTGCCAAAGAAATCATCCAACGAGGGGGGCTTATTGGTGTAAATTTCCTTAGAGAATTCCTAGATCCAGAAGTACCGGAGCGCCTATTTGAGCATTTCCTTCATGGTTTTCAGCTTGGGGGAGAAAAGGCCATCTGCTTCGGTGCAGATTATTTTTACACCAAAGATTTTGGAGATTCATCCCGCATCCCTTTCTATTTTCCTCTAGCCGAAAATGCGGGAAAATATCCCTCATTGATCGAAAGTTTGGAAGACAAGTTAACTCCGTCGGATCTGGAGGGCTTAGCCTATAGAAATTCACTTGAATTTTACCGTAAACTACAGGGTTGATGTCATCGCATCATTTTGTCATAGAACAACAAGAGCCAGCTGTCTTTCTTTTAGATGCAGACAAGATTCGTTTTGATCAGGTTTCTCCACTTCTAGAATGGGTTCCTACCGTACTTGTCAGTGAAAGAGCACTGGATCAGGTATTGAGTTGGGGAATAAAAATTGATGTGATTTTAGCTTCAGAGGCTTTTCAAGCAGAAAATCAACAAGTACTGGAAGAGCAATATCCCGTTACATTTGTTACAGTTTTCCAAGAAGCCGATTTGCATACTGGACTGGAATATCTTTTATCTACTGACCACAAAGCGGTGCACCTAGTAGGAATTTCACATCTGAAAGCACTTGATCTTCAAGATAAACTTGAGCTGATGAATCTTACCATCTTGGATGGCGATTGGAAATACTACCCAGTGAAATCCGGCAAATTCAAAAAATGGTTTGCAGAAAGCAATATCCACATTCATGGCAAAGAAGGGATGCCTGTGCAAATTCAAAATATAAATGGAGAATTGATCTTGCCCATTACCTATGCTACGATGCTGGAAGTGCCAGAGGGAATTACAGAGATCAAAGCGCCTGGGACTTTTTGGATTGGGGAAATGGTGACTCAGCTAGACTAATTCCGACTAGATACTTAAATCTAGTGTCGAGCTACTGTGATTCTATCCTTCCCATTAATGTCCTTTAAAAGCTGAACGTCCAAATAACCCATGGCCTGCATCAAAGCAGCCACCTCTTTCCCGTACTTTTCATTGATCTCAAAGTACAGCTTCCCTCCTGTCTTTAGCAGTTGCTTTCCTTTTTGAGCGATCGCGCGGTAAAAAATCAGGGGATCATCATTACTCACAAACAAGGCTAACTCCGGCTCAAAATCCAGTACATTTCTATGCATTTCAATTTTCTCTTGCTCAGGAATGTAGGGAGGATTACATACCAAAATATCCAGTTCTCCAACTTCAGGAGTCTGAATTAGTATATCACATTTAGTGAAAGTTACTTTAGCTCCCAGCACATCAGCATTTTGACGAGCGATCACTAATGCATCCTCCGAAATATCCATTGCAAATATCTCAGGACTATTCATCTCCAAAGCCAAAGAAATCGGAATACAACCTGTTCCAGTGCCAATGTCTAGAATCTTCAACCCTGCTTTTGGATTTTGTTTAATGATCAAGTGCACCAATTCCTCTGTTTCATTTCTAGGAATCAACGTGGCAGGGCTTACCAAAAATTCTCTCCCATAAAATGGACCCTTCCCCAGAATATATTGTATAGGCTCCCCAGTTTTCAATCGCTCTAGGTCTTCAAAAAGCTTTGGAGGAAAGGAGCTTTCGTCAGCTTTATTCAAGTTCTCAGTTCTCTTCCATCCCAAATGATGCTCAAAAAGCCAGCTAACTAACGATTCAGATTCTTGCATATCATAATCGGAAAGTTTTACGGCCCAAGAAGACAAAAGCTCTTGAAAGGTTGGCATGGGTTGATCGATTTTAGAATGTAAAGGTATAGAAAGCAAAATTTCTATTATGGGATACACGGCTCATAATCGAAAAAGGCATTTTTTAGACCCTTTTAAAAACTCACTCTGAGAGACTCAGAAAGAAAAACTACCTTTGTGGAGAATTTATTTCCCATGAAGCTACACAACAATACCATCCGCGGAGTTCATACCGCACTTACAGCAATTTTTGAAGAAGGCCAATATGCTGATAAAGTAATCGAGCGGACATTAAAGTCAAACCCAAAATGGGGTGCGCGTGATCGATCTTTTATTGCAGAGACTACTTATGAGATGGTTCGTTGGTGGCGACTGATCAATTATTTGAGCCCAAGCAAGGAGCCGTATGATCTTTTTGGAACCTACTGGCTGATGCAGGGGAATACCCTTCCACCATGGGAAGAGTTCGCAAAAATCAACCCCGAAAAAATCCAAGAAAAGTATGAAAAGCTGGATGACCCCGCCAAGTTGGAGTCAGTACCGGATTGGCTTTTTGACCTTGGTAAAAAGGAGCTGGGAGATAAATGGGAAGCAGAGCTCCACAGTTTGAATCAGGAGGCACAAGTAGTCTTACGTGTCAATACGCTCAAAATCACTCGCGAGCAACTGAAAAACAGATTGGCAGAAGATAACATTCACACACATATAATAAAAGGGTATCCTGATGCGCTGATCTTGGATGAACGTACGAATGTGTTTCGAAATGCTGCTTTTAAAGAAGGGATGTTTGAAGTGCAAGATGCTTCCTCGCAATTAGTCGCTGCAGCCCTCGCGGTAGAGCCGGGAATGCGAGTGATTGACGCTTGCGCAGGTGCTGGAGGTAAGTCACTTCATCTCGCAGCTCTGATGCAAAACAAAGGCAAGGTCCTTTCTTTGGATGTGGAAGAATGGAAACTACAGCAAACCAAGCTTAGAGCCCGTCGAGATGGGGTTTCTATTATAGAGCGTAAGGTGATCGAAGGATCCAAGACAATTAAGCGAATGAAAGAAACGGCTGACAGATTACTCTTAGACGTTCCTTGTTCAGGTTTGGGAGTTCTTCGCAGAAATCCTGATACCAAGTGGAAGCTCAGTGAGGAATCCATCGCTAAAGTACGGCAGACCCAGCAGGAAATTCTTCAAAGCTATTCATCAATGGTGAAGCCGGGTGGGCAAATGGTCTATGCTACTTGCAGTATTTTGCCATCCGAAAACCAGGATCAAATCGCCAAATTCCTGGCAAGTGAGGCTGGAAGGGAGTTCGAATTAATCGAAGATCAGAAAGTTTTGGCACAGGAAAGTGGCTTCGACGGGTTCTATATTGCCAGGCTACAGAAGAAGTAGATGTATTTCTTCTCAAACACGGCATTATTGAATTGATTTAATCTACCGAATTCAATTTCAGGATTTCTTCATTATTCATGTGTTTATAATTGAGTTTTATTGGTCACATGGAATCACGCAAAGTTGATAATCATCCCAGTGTGTGTCGCCTGCGTCATGCTCGATTTCATCAAATTACAATTTTGGTTTTGGTAGGAAATGTAGCTCTATTCCAAATTTATTTTGGAAGGGATTGGTTTGGCATTGAATTTTGTGTGTAACTTTGACGGGCAAATAGGGTTACCTCACACCAATATTTGCCATGAATAGAAATTCCGATAAGTTTCTCTACGAAGCACTCACCTACGACGACGTGCTTCTAGTCCCAGGTTATTCAGAAGTCCTTCCACGCGACACGAATACCTCTACACAACTCACCAAGAAAATCAGGCTAAACATTCCATTGGTTTCCGCTGCTATGGACACGGTCACTGAGGCTGAATTGGCTATAGCAATTGCTCTTGAAGGGGGACTTGGATTTGTTCACAAAAACATGTCCATTGATCAGCAAGCTGCACAAGTACGCAAAGTAAAGCGCTCGCAGGCAGGAATGATCCTTGATCCTATCACACTTCACATAGATGCAAAAGTTCGTGATGCTGAGCAAATCATGCGCGAATTTAACATTGGCGGAATCCCTGTAGTTGACGAAAACAAAGTCTTGAAAGGCATTATCACCAACCGTGACCTTCGCTTTATCAAGGATCAGAATCGTCCTATCCGTGAGATTATGACAATTGACAACCTGATTACAGCAAAATCGGGAGTTTCGCTGGAGCAGGCAGAGGAAATTCTACAGGAATATAAAATCGAAAAGCTTCCCATAGTAGATGATGAGTACAGACTAAGTGGACTGATTACCTATAAGGATATTCTCAAAAGAAAAGATAAGCCAAATGCGTGCAAGGATGAATACGGACGACTTCGGGTTGGAGCAGCAGTAGGTGTGACAGCAGATATTGTAGAGCGAGTAGAGGCATTGAAAAATGCAGGTGTGGACGTAGTTTCTATAGATACTGCTCATGGACATTCCAAGGGAGTAATCGAAGCCTGTAGAAAAATCAAAGCTGCTTTCCCAGATTTGGAGGTAATCGTAGGAAATATTGCTACTCCAGAAGCAGCTATAGCACTTGCTGATGCAGGAGCAGATGCAGTCAAAGTCGGAGTAGGACCAGGATCGATCTGCACTACTAGAATCATTGCCGGCGTAGGTGTCCCTCAATTGTCTGCTGTATTTGAATGCTCGGAAGCATTGAAGGGTCGTGGTGTACCTGTTATCGCAGATGGCGGGATACGCTACTCTGGTGATTTGGTGAAAGCTATCGCTGCTGGCGGAAGTTCTATTATGATCGGATCATTACTTGCGGGAACTGAAGAAGCACCGGGTGAAATGATTATTTTCCAAGGAAGAAAATTCAAATCCTATAGAGGTATGGGTTCACTGGAAGCAATGGAATCTGGTTCCAAAGACCGTTACTTCCAAGACGCAGAAGACAATATCAAAAAATTGGTTCCAGAAGGAATCGTAGGCCGGGTTCCTTTCAAAGGCTTGGTTTCCGAAGTTCTATATCAGCTTGTCGGTGGGCTACAAGCAGGAATGGGCTACTGTGGTACGCAGACTATCCAGGATCTTCAGAACAACGGCAAATTCGTAAAAATCACTGCTGCCGGTGTGAAAGAATCTCATCCACACGATGTAAGTGTAACCAGAGAAGCTCCAAACTATAGCCTCAAATCATAAATTAACTTGGATTTTATTAACCTACTGAGTAATACCCAAAAAGACCGGAAACTCCGGTCTTTTTGGGTAAATATGTTTTTCTACAAAAGAATTAAAAACAAGATCGGCTTTGGTAAAATATAGAGATGAGGCTACTTCGGTCTTCCTCCTAAGAGTTTACCTCGAAACTCACATCCCATTCTTCCACTAGTTTAACATAATTTTGAAATTCAGAGTGAAGCGGATTGATCAACAGATTATGTTCACTTGGATAGCTTTTAAGAGGAATTCGACAGGAAGGAATCTTTAAAACCGGAGAAATCATTCCTTTAGCCCAAGCCGTACCAAACTCCTGCGTCGATCGGGGGTGAGGTCTATTTTTCCAGTCAGAAGGCAAAAGCGTAGCGTCTAACTCTGGTATTGGTTCATTAATCTCAAGTACAACCAACATCCACTTGCTTTGTGTTACTACACTTCCTTTGATACTCAGAAGCTCCAGAAAATTTAGGGAGGCAACGCTACATCCGTAGATTATCGGAGTTCCATATTGATTCCATCTGCCAGCTCCCAGACCAAAGCCTAGTGAACTCCTACCCACAAGATTTTCAATTAGTCGAAAATACCTCACCATCTACAGAATAGATCCCCAAGTCATCGCTTCCATCGCTTCATCCACACGATCTATTCCATAGGGATTCTTCATCAATACAGATGGCTTTTGATCACCCAGGGATGTATTCTCAGTGTGAAGCCACTGTGAAAGCAACTCCTCCGTACCGAATATCCTGATGCCCTTTGCGATCACCTGATCCATCTCCAAAATATTTTTCGTAAGTACCTTGGTAAGCTTCCTGTCTTCCTTGCGCCACCGGGACAATGTACTAGGATCTACTTCTAGCATCTCTGACACATCCTGCTGGGTAAAGTCTAAAAAATCAAAAAGCTCACCTGTATCATGAAACGACACAGCCACCTCATAGGTCTCCATCGGCTCGCTAACCATTGAAAAAGTCTCGTGGAAAAAATAATAAGAATCATTGCCTGTGTGAATGGACTCAGTTCCCGCCTCACCAAATGATATTTTCCAAGTGTGTGTCATAGTTATTCATTTAACGCTCACTAATTTACAAAAAAATATTGCAAATACAATATTATATAATTGTATTTGCAATATTTTTATTTATGCTTAATCAAGCAGCTGTTTTATCTCATAATCTTGTAAGTGTGCGTTTAGCCAGCCTGCTTCTAGTGTAGCTCCATATTTTCTATAGAAATTGATCGCTGGCTCATTCCAATCGAGAACCTGCCACATCATTCCAGTGCAATTTTCCTCTAGGCCTTTCTTCATGATACGATCAAAAAGCAATTTTCCTGCACCATTTCCTCGTTCAGATTGAGTGACTACCAAATCTTCCAAGTAAATACGTCTGCCTTTCCACGTACTGTAGCGATAATAGTAAATAGCAATGCCGACAATTTCAGAAGTCTCATCCTTAACACAGACAAACATTCCGAATACAGGATTATTTCCAAATCCATCGGCTTCCATCATTGCAAGCGTATTTGTCACTTGCTCAGGAGCTTTCTCATAAAGAGCCAACTCATTTATCAATTCCAATACTTGAGGTAGGTCCTCAACTTGGCCTTCTCTTAATGTGTACATTTCAAATTTTATTAGGAGGTTATAATTTGGATTTTCATTTTAGGAAAGACTAAATTTAATCAAATCCGAGAAACAATGTTTTTAGCAATAGATGCGGGAAATTCTAATGTAGTTTTTGCGCTGTACGATGAAGTGAATGAAAGCTGGAAGAATCACTTTCGAGTCGAAACACAATCTTCCAAATTCGCCGGTCAACTTCACAAAAAAGTCCCCATGTATTTTTTGGAGCATGGTATCAGCCCCAGAGATATAAGGCAAATAGGTTTTAGCTCTGTAGTTCCTGAGGTAAATGATCAGATTCTGCAATTTTGCGAAAATTACATGGGGACAGAGCCTTATCTTATTTCCCCAGCTAGTTTTCAAAAACTTCCTGTAAAAAGTCTCCAACCAAATGAAATTGGAACCGACCTGATGTGTAACGTGATGGCAAGCTATGTGAAGTATGACAAAGCCCTGATCGTAGTTGATTTTGGTACCGCACTTACATTTACCGTCGTGGATTCCGATGGTGAAATCATAGGTGTAAATATCGTCCCGGGCCTCAAAACTGCTATCAAATCGCTATTTACCAACACATCCAAACTCCCTGATGTAGAACTCAAACTCCCAAAATCAGCTATTGGAAAAGACACTATCCATGCAATACAAGCTGGAGTACTTTACGGGTACTCAAGTTTGGTCAAAGGAATAATAGAAACGATCTCACTGGAAACAAAAATTGAATTTACTGTGATTGCTACAGGTGGTTTAGCAGAGATTTTGACACCTCTTGAAAAAGTCTTCGATGAAATCGATAGAAATCTGACACTTGAAGGTTTGAGATTAATTACACTAGCCAATCAATAAATGACCTCGCTACGCAAAAGCGAGTTTGGATCTGGACAGTTAGCCTTATATACACCAACTTCCCGCTTAGAACAGACGCCCGGAAAGTCACCTACATTCCCCATTAAATCCCACATCAACTGAAAATGTAAGTGGGGTGGCCAATCACCATTTTCAGGAAATGGCCCTACATGAGCAAGTAAATCACCGGCTTTTACTTCTTGACCTACTTCAAGGTTCTCTAGATCGGATAGAAAAAGATGACCGTAAAGCGAATAGAGCGTAGTTCCTAAGAGTTTATGTTCCAAAATAATAGTCGCACCATAATTCCCAAATCCTGCATTGTCCTGAAAGCTATGAATTCGCCCGAGGAAAGGGGAATAGACTTGCACCCCTGCCCCCGTCCAGATATCTATTCCTAGATGAATATTTCGAAAATCGGCCTCTGCGGTCGCAAATACAGCACTTCTACGGTAAATTGCCCTGTGTTCCAAATAACCACCGATGCCATATTTACTTCCTGAGTTTCGTAACTGCTGAGTCACATATGCATCAAATGAAGCAGTATTCCCCAAATCCAAGGCGTCCAGGTCTGAATTCTCCGCGCTGAAATCCAGCTTGACCGTATTTTCAAAATTCAGGTTCTCGCCCATGACAGGGAAAAAATCAATTTCATTCCAATTCATGCGGGGAAGATAGAAATATCATCTATTATTCTTAAGCTCCCAAACCCAAATTTAGCTAATTTCAGCCCATGAAAATTGACTTCCCTGCCCTAGTTGACATCCAAGCTGCACACGAACGTATCCAGCCTTTTATTCACCGAACTCCTATTATGACCTCATCAGCAATTAATGAAAATGCAGGGTGTGAAATATTTTTTAAGTGCGAAAACTTCCAAAAAGTGGGAGCATTTAAAGCACGGGGAGCGGCAAATGCTGTAATGAAACTTAGCGATACCCAACAAGCGAAAGGAGTAGCAACGCACAGTAGCGGAAATCATGCGGCAGCATTGGCTAGAGCGGCTACTCTGGCAGGAATCCCTTCCTACATCGTCATGCCCTCCAATGCTCCTGAAATCAAAAAGAAGGCCGTGAAAGGTTATGGCGGGATTATTATAGAATGTGAACCAACCCTAAAAGCCAGAGAAACTGCCCTGGAAGAAACCGTGAAAAAAACGGGAGCTACGTTTATCCCTCCATATGACAATATGGATGTAATAGAGGGACAAGCTACGTGTGCATTGGAGCTGATCGAGGATCAAGAAGATTTAGAGGTCATTCTGGCTCCTGTGGGTGGAGGTGGTTTACTTGGCGGGACTTCTTTGGCGGCACATTACTTAAACCCTAGTATTGTGGTCATCGGTACAGAACCACAAGGTGCTGATGATGCTTTTCAATCCTTCCATGCAAACAAATTAATTCCCCAAACTACTCCAAATACCATAGCTGATGGATTACGCACCTCACTGGGCGAATGGAATTTTAAATTGATCCAAACCTACGTATCTGACATCCTGTTAGCTTCAGATTCACAAATCATAGAAGCCATGCGCTTGATTTACGAGCGGATGAAAATAGTAATAGAACCCTCATGTGCTGTTCCTTTGGCTGCTTTACTGGCAAATCAAGATAAATTTAGAGGCAAAAAAGTCGGGATTATTCTTTCCGGTGGTAATGTGGATTTGGGGAAATTGCCTTTTTAGTAAAAGCTACTTCTTTCCCATAGCCTGATAGATAATATCATGGATATCTGTACGAATCCCTTCTCTTAGCAGCTTCGTATTAGTCGCGTCTGGATATACCCTATTGGAAAGGAACACATAAATCAAATTATTATCCGGGTCAGCCCATACACACGTGCCCGTGAACCCAGTGTGTCCAAAAGTAGATTTAGGAGCCAAATCTCCTGCAGATCCTCCACTCCCTACGTCAGTATTTGGCTTATCCCAGCCCCAGCCACGGCGGCTTTGACGAGATTGGTTTTTGGTGAATTTCATCACAGTCTCTGGCCGAATCAAATTTACACCACCATAGCTGCCTTCATTCAGCATCATTTGCATCATCACAGCTAGGTCATTTGCCTTGCCAAAAAGTCCCGCATGACCCGCTACTCCACCAAACATGGCTGCTCCGGGATCATGAACGTATCCCTGAACTAATCTTTTTCGAAATGTTATGTCATTTTCAGTTGGAGCTATGTTGTCAAGGGGCATTTTAAAAGCAGGATTGAACGTCATTGTATTCAGCCCTAGTGGATCATAGAAGTTTTGATCTAAAAATGTTTCCAATGGTTGATTCACTATTCTTTCTACCACTGCCTGCATCAAGTACATAGTGAGATCAGAGTACACGTATTTATGTTTACTGGCTCCTCGTGGAATAGGGGTAATCTTTGACTCTACTGTCCAATGCCAGATACTATCTCGGAGTGCGTCCATTCCAAACATGTCATTGGAAACTGCTCTGGAAAACCCTGGAGAAGCTGCAGGCTTATAATAATCTCCCCGCCATTGACCTGCTTCTACTGTCCGAGCATAATAGGGAATAAAGGCAATCAGACCTGCTTCATGGGCCATCACCTCACTAAGTACCATTTTCCCTTTATTTGTCCCTTTGAGTTCTGGTAGATAATCTTGCAGGGAATTTTTCATGTCCAACTCACCCCGGCTTTCCAGAAACATCACCGCTTGAGTAGTAGCCAAAACTTTGGTAATTGAGGCTAAATCATACACGGTTTCAGAATTCACCGCTGGGCTGGACTTATATTCTAGCTTACCATAAGATCTTTCAAAAACCACTTTTCCATCTTTCACTACCAGCACATTGGCACCTGGTGTAGCCTGTATCCTGATCGCCTTTTCGGCCACAGCATCAATTTTATCCAAGATCTTTCCGTCCAGACCAACGCTCTCTGGTGTACCATAAGATAGGCGATTAATAGGAGCCAGATAGCCACCTACACCTTGTGAGAATTGCTCATTTACGGTCACAGGCAGAATGCCATTTGCCGCTCTAGCACCAAATAGAATCTGAGGGGCAAGTTCCTGAGTTACTTTAGTATTCTCGTAGGCAAACACCACATTTCCTAGTCCCAGTAGTTGCTCGGAGGCGTATGCATTGCCGAAAAGCACCGTCACCACTTTCTGTCGTTTTGCTAAATCTTTGATCAACTGCATATCTGCAGGAGCCACGCCAAACTTTCGTCTTGGACTATTCGTCACGCCCATCAGCCCCACCACGACCACATCGTAGTCTTCCAGCTTTTTGAGGGTATTGTTATGGGTAGTTTCATTTGCAGCCTTGTCAATGCTAAAATGATCAAATTTGGTGTATTTGCTCAGATACTTCTGAAATTCCTTCCCCTCATCACCAATGCTTAAACTCGCGAAGTTTTTCAAATCTAGGTTCTTGAAAGGAAGTAAGTCATCCTTATTAGTCGCTACCGTAAATGCGTCTGCGTAAAGGCTCTCGATGATCGCATTGGTCTCAGGTGTATCTAGTCGCTCTACCAATCCGAATGTATTAATGGGCTTATAGGTATTCAATCCAGCCCAGTACTTCGCCATTAATATTTTTTTTACTCTTCGATCTATTTCTTGCTCCGAAATTATCCCATCAGCCACAGCCGCTTTGATGAGCCTTTTGGCTTTTGATACATCCTGAGAATACAACAACACATCATTTCCTGCCAATAAAGCCTTCAAATCCACTTCCCCCGGAGCATTTGCAATGGCAACGCCCTTCATATTGAGCGCGTCCGTAAAGATCAACCCCTGAAAATTCATCCGGTTTTGCAGCAAATCCGTTACGACTTTTTTGGAAAGGCTGGTAGCCATATTTCCAGCATCGTCTAGACTGGGCACATTTAAATGCGCTACCATCACAGACATTAAGTTTTCCTTGAAAAGCTCCTGATAAGGATATAAATCCACATCCCAAATCCGCTGCTCAGGATTCTTGATGACTGGCAAAGAATAGTGGCTATCTGCCTCAGTGTCGCCATGACCAGGAAAATGCTTGGCGTTAGCGATCACTCCATTCTCCTGAAGTCCTTTCATATACGAAACAGCACGCCTGGTCACCACATCTCTATCTCCCCCAAAGGCTCTATAGCCAATCACCGGGTTTTCAGGATTGGAATTCACATCTACCACAGGTGCGAAATTGATATGCATGCCTAGCTCCTTAAACTGTCGCGCAATTTCTTTCCCCATAGCATACACCAAATCTGGGTTTTGTACCGCTCCCAAAGTCATTGCCTTAGGAAAATCCGGAACAGAATCTAAGCGCATACTTATGCCCCATTCAGCATCCATGGCGATAAAAAGTGGCGTTTTGGATTGAGCTTGGTAGTAATTCGTCAAGCGAGCCTGTCGATCAGGTCCTCCCTGAAAAAAAATCAGACCTCCAAGATTCTCTGTATTTATAAGATTGCTGATTTCATCTACATGAGATTGATTTTTATTCGAGTAAGCGGCCACCATAAAAAGCTGCCCCAAACGCTCATCAAAAGTCATACTGTTAAAGACTGAATCCACCCAATTGATCTGCACCATCGGGTCAGCGGTAGACAGAGGATCCGCTACCATTAATGATTCATCAAGTTTCCCGGAGGAAAAAGTAAGCGCTATAATACCAACTGCGAAAACTCTCCAAAGCTTACTGCTCATATGTGAGTAAATTTTTAATCCTTAACTTTCTAAATAAATTTGTATCCGACCGATGCGATCCTCTTTAGCTTTTGCAAACCTACCAAGTTCCGGGGATACTCCTAAGTACGGAATTTGGAACTTATAAATTGAAGTTACTCAAAGATAAGGTAACATATTGCCCTAAATCAGGTTAAAAAGGTCATAAATTTGATATCAGGTCAATCTGCCGGAACTTATTCTCCCAGTATGCTTTTACTTAACGTGAAAGTTATATTTTAAATTACAACGTCATGAAATCGAGCATGTCTAAAGCGACACACAGAGAGATGATTATTCCCCATGCGAGATTCTATGTGCCCATTAAAAATAAAATTATAAACACATGAAATTCCCATCCGTCTTTCGTACAGCCGCCCCAATGAGATTTGATATCAAGCCTAGATATTACGATCCTGTGCGGGAGGAGATCGAACAAAGAACCTCCCAAATCAAAAAGGAATTGGAAGCTCAGGGACTTTTGGACAAAAGTGATGGGACTTCACGTGACATTGGCTCATATGGCGCTGGTATTCGGGGTTCTTTTGCTCAGCATAAGGGGATAAAAGAGCGAGGTGGTGTTAACATGTTTGCCTCCACAGCCATGATCCGAACACTCATTTTTCTATTACTCCTTGGGTCAATCTTCGGCTATGTGTATATGGGGCCAGTGATATTTGAATACATGGCGTATATGATTGCACTTGGAGCTGCGATCTATTTTTTCTTCAGGCTAAAACCCAAGAAGAAATATGAGTGATGTCATCCAACTCCTTCCCGATGCGATAGCTAATCAAATCGCAGCAGGAGAAGTAGTTCAAAGACCAGCATCCGCACTTAAGGAACTACTTGAAAATGCGGTGGACGCTGGCGCTACCCAAGTACAGGTGGTGGTAAAAGAATCCGGAAAGCAACTTATCCAAGTAATAGACAACGGAAAAGGCATGTCCGCTACTGATGCCCGCATGAGTTTTGAGCGGCATGCCACATCCAAAATCAGAAGTTCAGCAGATCTTTTTTCCATCAGAACATTCGGATTTCGTGGGGAAGCTCTGGCTTCCATTGCTGCGGTGGCTCAGGTAGAACTGAAAACCCGGCAAGCCGAAGCTGAACTCGGAACGCTGATACAAATCGAAGGCTCCGATGTGAAAAAACAGGAACCATTCGCAGGGAATGTGGGAACATCGGTTTCCATGAAAAATCTGTTTTACAATGTTCCTGCCCGAAGAAATTTTTTAAAGTCAAATCCTGTAGAAATGCGCCACATCGTGGATGAATTTCAGCGGGTAGCACTTTCGTATTCTGAAATTGGGTTTTCTCTATTTCAGCAAGATCTGGAAGTTTACAGCCTTACGCCAGGAAAGCTCAGCCAAAGAATTGTGGGCATTTTTGGTAAAAACTACCAAGCGCAACTCGTACCCTGTGAGGAGCTGACGCCGCATGTGAATGTGAAAGGCTATATTGGTAAGCCTGAAAACGCCAAGAAAACCCGCGGCGAACAGTTTTTTTTCGTAAACAATCGCTTCATCAGAAGCAGCTATCTTAATCACGCAGTAAGCTCAGCTTTCGAAGGGTTGCTTCAGCCGGATCAGCATCCATTCTATGTGCTTTTTTTGGAAATCGACCCTACTCATATTGATATCAATGTCCATCCTACAAAAACCGAAATCAAGTTTGACGATGAACGCACGATCTATGCGGTCCTTCGATCTGCAGTTAAACAGGCTTTGGGAGCGCATCACGTAGTTCCTTCTCTTGACTTCAGCTTGGATGTGAATTTCAACGAAAAGTGGGATAAGGACCCAGAGAAAAAAGCTCAGGTGGATCGAGAATACAGCTACAAATCATTCAATACCCCAGAATTCAAGCAAGCAAGTACTTCTGGCTGGGAAAAATTATTTGAAGGAAACCAACCATCAACCAGAGATATCAATCGGTTCACTCAAACCGATGAAACAGAAGTTTTAACTTTTGAAAGTAGAGCAAAGCCAGACGAAAACACTGAGTTTATCCCTGGACCAGCTGAGACCGAAGCCACGGGAGCTACTTTTCAAGTAGAGCTAAGCTATGTAGTCGCTCAGCTGTCCACTGGATTTCTGATCATCGATCAGCAGACAGCTCATGAGCGGATATTATATGAACGCTATTTGCGCCAGCTGAAACTCGCTCAAGGCACTTCTCAGCAATGCCTTTTCCCTCCTACCGTCAATCTCGGTCCTTCTGATTATGCCTTGGTGATGGATATTATGCCAGAACTTCACAGTTTGGGCTTTATGGTTTCTGAGTTTGGCAAAGACACAGTGCTTATTCAAGGAGTCCCGGCAGATATCCCCGTTAAAAATGAAAAGGAGCTTTTCGAAGGGCTTCTTGAGCAATACAAACATTTCAAAAGTGAGCTTTCGCTCGATACTAGAGAAAATCTAGCGCGATCTTTGGCGCGAAAATCGTCTTTGAAAAAAGGACAAAAACTGAATTCACAAGAAATGGAAACTTTGGTTGGGCAGCTCTTTGCCTGTCAAAATCCAAATTATGGATTAGGAGGAAACAAAACCTTCGTGAAATTAGATTTAACCAGTATTCATTCCTTCTTCGGCAAATAGCATGTTTAGAAATATTACACCGGTAGTTAAAAATCTACTTATTATCAATGTGGCATTACTTATCGTGTCTCAGTTTATCTTTCCTCAGCTGAATCAGTGGTTTGCACTTTACTACATTCATAGCCCTTATTTCAAGCCGTTTCAGTTTCTGACCTACATGTTTATGCATGCAGATTTCTGGCATTTGTTCGGCAACATGTTCGGTTTGCTGATTTTCGGACCTTTGCTAGAGCAGTTTTTGGGGCCAAAAAAACTACTAATCCTTTGGATGGTGTGTGGTATAGGATCAGGGGTTCTTTACTCAGGATATACTGCCTACAAAATGAATAATCTGGAGGAAAAAGTGGCCATGTTCCAAAACAATCCTGATCCAGACTCCTTCAATAAATTGGTGTTGGAAAACCGTGGGTTTTTCAAGCGGACGGTATTCGATTTTGTGGATGATTATAGCCGCAACCCAGATGACCCAAATAAAATCAGCCAGGCTAATCAAACTTTAGACGCAATTTTGGAGGTTCAGGGAAACGTTCCAATGGTGGGAGCTTCAGGGGCTCTTTTCGGGGTTTTGATCGCATTTGCGATGCTTTTCCCCAACACGCAATTATTTTTACTCTTCCCGCCGATTCCTATCAAAGCAAAATATATGGTGCTTTTCTACAGCCTTTACACCATATATAACGTATTTGTGAATAATCCGCTGGATAACGTTGCGCACTTTGCCCATCTCAGCGGACTGGTGATTGGTGGTGTTTTAGTTTACTTCTGGAAAAAAGACAGAAACAGTTTTTATTAATTATGCACGGTAACTTTTGGGATAATCTTCGAAACGCTTTTAAGCACAGCAACAACAGTCTTTATAAGCTGATTGCCATTAACATTTTGGTGTTTTTTGTAGTGCTTATTTTTCGGGTATTTATGACCATCGGAGGATTGGGAGACTTGTATTCTATCGCTCTGTCCTATCTAATGATGCCAGCGTCTCTACCTAAGCTAGCTTTCCAGCCATGGAGCATCTTCACCTACATGTTTTTGCATGAGGGAATATTCCACATTCTCTTCAACATGCTTTTCTTATTTTGGTTTGGTCAGCTGATTCATCAGTTTCTTGGAAGCCGAAAACTTGCCAATCTTTACATTCTTGGGGGATTAGCAGGAGCACTATTTTATGTATTGATTTATAATTTGGCTCCATATTTCAGCCAGTCTGTTGATGGTTCTCTGATGCTTGGTGCGAGTGCAGGAGTCTTTGCGATTGTAGTCGGTGCAGCTACGCTGAGCCCAAATACTACTTTTTTCTTGATTTTACTCGGTCCTGTGAAGATCAAATACATAGCAATATTCTATGTGATCCTTTCCTTTGCCAATTCCGCAGGAGCAAATGCAGGTGGCGAACTAGCGCACCTAGGTGGAGCATTGCTGGGCTATCTATACATCGTTCAGCTTCGCAAAGGAAACGATTGGGGACTGCCTGTGCAGAGAGTCGGAATCTTCTTTGAGGATCTCTTCTCCGGGAGAAAAAGTAATGTAAAAGTCTCCTACCGTAAAGCAAAAACCACTAGTGGTGGCGGATTCTCTTCTTTCAAAAAAGCATCAAAATCTACTTCTACGCAGGTTGGTTCAGACGAAGCAACTCAGGAGGAAATTGATAAGATCTTGGACAAAATCGCTGATCGGGGCTACGAAGCGCTGAATAAGGATGAGAAGCGGAAATTGTTTGAGTTTTCGAAAAAGTAGAAAAGACCGAAGACGGAAGTACGTAACCGTTCGTTGACTTCTAAATCTTCTCCAATTCTTGATTCTTATATCTAGGCTCTAGATTCTAAAATCTAATGTCTTGATACTTGCTACTCACTTATAATGGAATCGCCAATCCTACCCTAAATCCAACTTCTCTAGGATGTGGGCTTTGGAAACGGAATTCTGTACTTAAGCCAATAAATTCTGTCAAGTGTATATACGCTCCCACCCCAATATTTGCACCCTTCTGATTTCTTTTCGTGCCTGCCCCATCTGGTTGGGTATCTACCCAAGTCTGGCTATAGCCCGCCATGAAATACATCTGAGAAGGCCCATCGGATACATAATAGCGCAAATCGGCACTGAAATTACTTTCCTTACCTACTTCGGGAAAAACAAATGTATAACTCGGCATCAGCGCGAATTTGTCCGCAAAGAAATATTCGATTCCTGCTCCTGCTCCAAAGTTGTGGTATCGTAATCCATAAGTCCCATAGCCATGAAGCCGCATATTTCCCTGCTCCTGTGACTGCGCAGCTGAGGCAAATGAGATCATACAAACTGCACAAAAAATCAATAAAGCCTTTCGCATATTTTGAGAATGTTAAAATTAGAAAAGAATTTAGTTGACTTTAGCGTAGAAAGCAAATTCTATAGAGTGTTCAGTTCAGCCACCTCATTCTTATTCGCCAACTGTCCACAGGCAGCATCGATGTCCTGACCTCGGGATTTTCTGACTTTGGCAATAATTCCCTGAGATTCTAATATTCGCACATACATATCTACGGCTTCTTGCTTAGCCTGACGGAATTCTCCTTCGTCGATTGGGTTGTACTGGATCAGATTGACTTTGGAAGGGATGATTTTACAGAATTTTGCCAAAGCCCGGGCATGCCTTTCGTCGTCATTGATCCCATCCCAGATCACATATTCGTAGGTGACTTTGCGCTTGGTTTTTTCATACCAATACTTCAATGATTCTCCCAATTCCTCTACAGGATTGGTATCATTGATAGGCATCAGCATAGATCTGGTTTCGTTGATTGCAGAATGAAGCGAAACTGCTAAGTTGAAGCGAACTTCATCATCAGCGAGCTTACGGATCATTTTGGTCACACCCACAGTAGAAACAGTAATTCTTCGAGGAGCCATTCCCAGTCCTTCTGGAGAGGTGATTTTATCTATCGCTTCCAGCACATTCGCATAGTTTAGCAGCGGCTCACCCATTCCCATAAAAACAATATTGGTCAGGGGACGCTGGAAATATTCTTCCGCCTCATCTTTGATAGCCACCACCTGATCATAGATCTCATCAGGATTCAGGTTTCGCATGCGCTTCAATTTTCCCGTTGCACAAAAGTTACAGCTCAAACTGCATCCAACCTGAGAAGAAACACAGGCCGTAATTCGCTTAGTCGTAGGAATCAAAACTGACTCCACAATCATAGTATCGTAGAGTTTTACTGCATTTTTGATAGTTCCATCATTCGAATGCTGCATCAGATCAACCTGAATATGGTTGATTTCAAAATGCGTTTTGAGCATTTCCCGCGTACTCAGCGAGATATTGCTCATATCATCAAAGTTCTTCAGAGACTTATTCCACAGCCATTCATACACCTGCTTGGCGCGGAATTTCTTTTCCCCGTGAGCCAAAAAGAATTCTTCCAACTGGGTCAGAGATAGCTTACGGATGTCTTTTTTCTGAATTGCTTCCATAGCGCAAAGGTAAGACTTTTCAGAGTAGCAAGTAGCTGGATGAAGGTATCAAGATAAGAGAACCAAGATTTTAGAATCAAGAACTTTCAATTCCCATTTGAGGGAAAGACTTGACGGAAATTTAAATTATAAACACATGAAAAAAGTAAATTTAGGGATTGGGTTATTTGCTTTAAGCCTTGCCTTTTTTATTCCGCAAAATGCAATGACCGAAGAAGAAATAAGAGAATGTTTCGAAGCCTACTACCCTGCCACTTTTTGTCCAACTCAAGGATTTGACAATTGTGTGAATCAGATTTGTCCTCCACCCGAGCCAGTTCCATGTGAAGATGGTGAAATTTGCCCCCCGAGTAATAAAGTGAGGTAAGTACTTGGCTAGCTATCATAGCAGCCAATTTTCTATTCTATGTGCGAACTTTGTAAATAATCAATGACATTATCCAAAAAATCTATAGTATTGTTTTATACCATAACTTCAATAGTTTGTTCTTGTCAAGGAATATCTAAGAAGTCAAATGCTTTAGTGCTGCACCCCTCCGAGGAAGTTTTAATTCTACCCATTGATCAGAACACACCAAATATCAGCATGGGCCTGGTATATAAAGACGGGAATCTGATAAATGTAAATTGGAAAACAAATTCCTTGCACTTTTTTGATTTGACATCTAATACAAAAGATAAAGAAATCCTCTTTGATCAAGAAGGGCCAAATGGTGTTGGAAGTATTTTTGGGATTTATGTACATACTTTAGACAGCATATTTCTCTTTACTCAAATGACATCAGTAATCGTATTAGCAGACACTACTTGTAAAATTTAAAACAGAATTAAATATAATGCTCCAGATCGTTATTCTAATTCCTTTGCTCACAATTCCTATTTACTTAGTCCTCCAATATTTAGAAACGACGAGTTGACAGTAAAAACGCATATTTCGGGAAATTATAGACCAATGACTGAAGAGGCTCTTTCGAAGTCATCCATGGCCTATTCTGTTAATTTAAATTCTGGAAATGTCAAGGTGGAGGATTTAGAATATCCTGAGAATTATCTTTCTAATGGGCTAAAACTTTTTGAACCAAGCATAGTTTTTCATTCTAATTACACCGTGTTTTCGATTTTTGGGGATCATAGAATATTCAAAAAAAGTAATTCAGGGATGCTGGAGTCATTTGAAGGAAAGAGTCAATTTCTAGACGAATATTTACCAAAATTTCCAATAGATGGTGCACGACTGGAAACGCACCAATATCTTCTTGGTTCTTCTAGATATGAATCCTTGTTGAATGACAAATTCCGCAAAGTCTACTACAGAATTGCTTATCCTACAATCCAAATCACAAAGTAGGAAGAGCTTATAAAGCTACGACAAAGCCCCGGCCCATTCGTTGTCCAAGTTTTTAATGAATCCTTAGGGCTTATCACAGAACGCTATTTTGAGGATGAAATATATTTGCTAAATAATGTATTCATCACAGAAAAAAGGCTTATACATTTCAATAAATAACCCTTATAATCCTACAGTAGTAGAAGATCCCTTTAGGTTTAGGTTGTTTGAACTTATGAATGTTGATAACTGATTTTATATGGCTCACTGGTTACTATAAGGCGAGAAAAATTTCAACCTTGGATAGTTTGGTTGGCAGCAATTGATAGGTAATAAAAGTAAAATTGACCTTACCTTAAAAATTATACTATTTGCTCTTTAAAAATGGCTCGGAGCAATCGGCTCAAAAAAACATAAAAATCCTAAAATACGGCTCAATTACTAATAATATTGAGCCGTATTTTTGTATATTTTGAGCCGAACCTATTATCAATGAAAAAGAATCATCAAATCGTTTTGGATTTCATTCATGAAAGCAAACAGGTTTCACGGGCTCAAATCATGAGCAATTCTGGTTTAAATGTAAGTGAATCCACTCTCAAACGGCTTGTTGCTGATTTAGTCAAAGAAGATTGGATTATTCCAGTTGGAAAGGGCAAAGCTACTACTTACACTTCCTCTCCAAAATTGGAAATCATTTTCCCTATAGAGATGGATTCCTACTTTCTTAATGAACAGGATGAAAGAAGGATAAAAGGAAGGTTTGACTTTGGTGTTTTTGACAACTTAAACCGAACAACACTCTTCACTGATGAAGAGCAAATCCACCTTTCTAATCTTCATTCCAAATTCCAGAATAAGACACTGGAACTGACTTCATTGGAAATTCAAAAAGAGATGGAAAGACTGGCTATCGACCTAAGCTGGAAATCTTCGCAAATAGAAGGGAATACGTACTCACTTTTAGAAACGGAACAGCTGCTGAAAGAAAAAAAGACTGCTGCTGGAAAATCAAAAGAAGAAGCGGTCATGCTACTCAATCATAAAGAAGCAATCGATTTCCTCGTGGAACAGCCTCAATATGGGGCAACTTTATCACTAAAACTTATTGAAGAAGTGCATAGCCTATTGGTCAAGGAATTGGACATCAATAGGAATATCCGAAGAAGGAGAGTTGGGATCACAGGCACTAATTATAATCCTCTTGATAATGAATTTGAAATAAGAGAAGCATTGGATAAAACTTGTGATCTTGTAAATTCCAAAAAATCAATTTATGAAAAGGCTTTTTTAAGCTTAATTCTAATCTCCTATATTCAGCCTTTCGCTGATGGAAATAAGAGAACTTCTCGAATCCTATCCAATGGGGTTTTGATTGGAGCAAATTATTGTCCCCTTTCTTTTCGGACTGTAGATCCACTAGACTATAAAAAAGCAATGCTGGTTTTCTATGAACAAACCAATATTACAGCAATGAAAAGTCTATTTATTGAACAAGCTGAGTTCGCAGTAAACACTTATTTTTAATCTTCTAAAGTAAAGCCTCCGATTAACTTGTAAGAGATTAAACAAATCTTGCCTGCCTTTTCCTTACTTTTGCGGCATGAATTACCTTTCGGTCGAAAATCTCAGTAAAGCGTTCGGTGAGCGCAAGCTTTTTTCCAATATATCTTTTGGCATTTCCCAGGGTCAAAAAATCGCCCTTGTAGGCATCAATGGTGCCGGTAAGTCCACCCTGATGAAAATCATTATGGGTTTGGAGATACCTGACACAGGTGAAGTTGGCACCAATCAGCAGATAAAAGTGGCTTATGTACACCAAAACCCGGTTTTTGAGGGCACAATGAGCATTTACCAGACCATCTTTGACCAAAGTAATTCTGAAGTGCTCAACGTGATTGAAAATTATCACAAGGCAATGCTAGAGGCTGAACGCGGCATTGATAATTCTGATAAAATGTCAGTATTATTTGAGAAAATGGATGCCTTTCAAGCTTGGGATTTTGAATATCAAGTAAAGGAAGTACTGGGAAAATTAGGCCTTCATGATACCGATCTTCCAGTGGGAACTCTTTCTGGAGGGCAGCGTAAACGAGTAGCTTTGGCGAAAGCCATTTTGGAAAAACCGGATTTGTTGCTTCTCGATGAGCCTACTAACCACCTTGATCTAGAAACTATCGAATGGCTGGAAGACTATTTGGCAAAAGCCAATCTTGCCCTGTTTATGGTGACTCACGATCGATATTTCTTGGAAAAAGTAACCAATGAAATCCTTGAACTCGATCAGGGAAAAATACATCGCTACCAAGGAAACTATGGCTACTTCTTGGACAAGAAAGAAGCGCGCATGGAGATCGAGGATATAGAGCTTGAAAAAGCCAAAAGCCTCTACAAAAAGGAATTAGACTGGATACGCCGTCAGCCTAAAGCAAGAAGTACCAAGGCTAAATACCGTGTGGATGCTTTCGAAGACACCAAAGAAAAAGCCTCTCAGAAACGTGAAGAGCGTGATATTCAATTGACTGTAACTACTCAGCGGCTTGGAAATAAAATCATTGAAATCGAAAAAATAAACAAGGCTTTTGACGACAAAACCATTGTAAAAGATTTCTCTTATACATTCAAAAAGAAAGACAGAATTGGGATAGTGGGGCCA
The DNA here is from genome assembly GCF_035156415.1 of Algoriphagus persicinus. Classification (NCBI taxonomy): domain Bacteria; kingdom Pseudomonadati; phylum Bacteroidota; class Cytophagia; order Cytophagales; family Cyclobacteriaceae; genus Algoriphagus; species Algoriphagus persicinus. The sequence continues at coordinate 81,309 of NZ_JAYEEY010000001.1, read as the reverse complement.
AATGGTGCCGGAAAGACCACTTTCCTGAATATGATCACAGGACAGATGTCGCCTGATTCAGGAAAGGTTGCCATCGGGCAGACCACCGCTTTTGGCTATTACCGACAGGAAGAAAGTAGTTTTGATGAGGAAAAGCGGCTGTTGGATATTGTAAAAGAAGTAGCCGAAGTGGTGACTATTGCAGGTGGTGCTACCATCACTATTTCTCAGTTTTTGACACAGTTTGGATTTCCTCCAAAGCAACAACATACGCCAGTCGCAAAACTCAGTGGTGGAGAGCGAAGAAGACTTCAGCTACTGATGGTTTTGATCAAGAATCCTAATTTCCTGATTCTGGATGAGCCTACCAATGATCTGGATCTGATGACGTTGAACACGCTGGAAGAGTTTTTGGATACCTTTCCAGGTTGTTTGATCATCGTTTCTCACGACAGGTATTTCATGGATAGATTGGTGGAGCACTTGTTTGTCTTTGAAGGAGAGGGCGAGATCTCTGATTTCCCTGGTAATTATTCTGAGTTCCGTGAGACAGAAAAGGAGAATGGTGGCAAAGAGATTAGAGAAAAGGGAAAAGAGATTAAAGAGGAGAAGCAAGAAGTAGCTACCAAAAATCAAGTTGACGCTCCAACTAAGGCAAAAGCCAGTTTTAAGCAAAAGAATGAGTTCAAGGAAGTGAATGCTGCCATGGCTAAATTGGAAAAGGAAAAATCTACCATTACCGAAAAAATCTCGGCTGGCATCGATGATCATGAGGAATTGATCAAGCAATCCAATCGAATGGGGGAAATCGATGCTGAGCTGGAAGAATTAGAATTGACTTGGCTGGAATTAAGTGAGCTAGACGGGATAGAGTAATTGTGAATTTAGCATCATTGCGAACGACGCAGGAGTGAAGCAATCACATAATAACAAACAGATTGCTTCTTCGCTCGAACCTCGCGACTCACGATGACGTCAAAATCTAATATCTTGTGTCTTGCTACTTACTACTTTTCAATAAATCCCCTCAGCCCTCTTTAACAAGTTTCTCGTTTCCAAAACAAGGGGAGTAGCCCAAGGGGGAATTGCCAAATTCTTGAGTCTTGCCTCTATAATCTTATGTCTTGATACCTAGCTACTTGCTACTAATACAAAAATGCCACTTTCACCCCACCATACCAATTCCTAGTCGGTGCTGGCTGGTAATATCTTCCGCCAAAAGGATTGAGGTCGTTACCAAGCGAATAGCTTTCATTCAGCAAATTATCCACACCGGCAAAAGCTTCCAATTCCCACTTTCCCGCAAAACTTCTAGCCCAACCGAATCTTGCATTGACCAAACTGTATGCATTCTGATAAATTGTATTCGCATCATTGAGCGGGATTTCTTCCACGTATTGGTGGGTTAAATTCACATAGAATCCTGGTGAAGTCCGAAGATCAATACGGGTAACTACCGTGTTTGGAGAAACTCCTGTCAGGTCATTTCCAGAGAAATCATTTTCTCCTTTCTGGTAATCATTAAATTTAAAGTAATGCCCCGTGAATGCTGTTCCGATTTTTAAATCATTTATAAAGCCCATTTCATTTCGGATCAACGCATAATCAATCGCAGCTTCTATTCCTTTTTGATCAGTAGATCCTGCATTTCTGAATAATACTACACCTTGAGAATTGGTATAAGTTGTTATCGTCTGATCTAGTTTGAAATAAAATGCAGTCAAATCCAGATTCAATTTTCCTTTCCCCATTCTATAGCCTACTTCATAATTTATCCCTTTTTCAGCTTCTAGGGTAAGATTTAAGCTTCCTTCATTGGTGCGGACTTCATCGATGGTCGGAGGAGAAAAACCACTGCTGATACTGCCGAAAACTCCAGAATAGTCACTGAACTGATAATTCAGCGCAAAACGCGGAACTACAATTGGATCGAATTTTCTTTCTTGAAGTCCAGTTGATCCTCCTGAAGCATCGATTTGTCTGTCTATTTCCAAGCTGCTGAAATTCTCACTGAGTGCGAAAGTCACGATAAGGTCCTCTGTCAAATTCCATTCTGCTTGTTGAAACAAAAATCCTTGTCTGGCTCGAAGTTTATCTGCAAACCGCACTGTATCAGCTACACCATTGACATTTCCAAAATTCTGTGCATCCGTCAAGCTGGTCTGGTATTCGCCCCCAGCTATAATTCTCAGGTCTTTCCCTACCAATTTTCCATCAAAAGTGAATTTTGTCCTTCCTCCAAATCCAAAGCCCAATTCCTTTTTGTAATCCAGAATAAATGGATTTTCAAAGTCATTGGTATTCAGGTATAGGGTGGTAGAGTTCTTGAGCTTCGCTGAAAAGCTATACAATTGGCCGATCGAAGCGAAGACAGACTGCTGGGAAATAGAACTGTTTTGGTTCACTGATCCAGGTCTAGCTTGAGTAGGATCTTCCGCCAACTGAGCGGCATTTAAGGCACCGGGAATCTGATAATCCAGATCAGAGATCAATAGTTGGGTTCGTATTTCCTGCTTGTCTGAAACAGAGAAAAATCCCCCCAACTGAAAAACTTGTCTATCCATCGCCGAATGCTCCCGATACCCATCTGCTTTTTGGCTAACATAAGACGCCTCAAATCCGCCATTTCCCACTTGCTGAGAAACTCCCAATCTATAACGGGTCAAACCATAATCCCCCACCATAAAATCAGCTGATACTCTTCCTCCCATTGGATTTGCAGGACTATAGAGATTCACTACGCCACCATTACCTGCTCCATAGATACTTCCCGAAGGGCCTTTAATTACTTCGGCATTACGGATATTGGCGAGATCTAGGAGGTTCAGCGCAGTCGTGCCATCTGGGGAAGTGAAAGGAACTTCATTCCAATATACCTTCACATTTCGAACACCAAATGGTGCCCGGAGGGAGCTGCCTCGAATGGAAATTCTGTAGCTAGCTGGAGCACGTTCTTCAATACGAATCCCTGGCTTAGTATTGAATGAGTTGACAATGGAAGTTTCATTGAACCGATTGAAGTCTTGCTCGGACACCACCGCTATGGCGGCAGATTGCTCCAAAAGTGGTCGCTCTGATTCGAATGCTGTAACAGTGACTTCGGATAGGATAAGTGATTTTTCGATTAATTGTACTACATGCTCCCCTACTCCAAATGTTGCAGAGAAAGCTTCATACCCCGATTTGAAGAATGTAAAAATCTGATTTTCCGAACCAGGAAAAGCTAGAATTCCTGATGAATTAGTGATTTGGGATTTGCCAGTTCTGGGTCGAATTCGCACATTCTCCAAGGGATTTTGTGTTTTCGCATCCACTACTTTGATCTGGATCTGAGCCTGACATAATGTGGAAATCAGTAGAAATATCAATGTAAAAGTTTTATTCATACTGGCAAGTTAATGGCTTTTGGGCTGAGTTGGAAAAATGAATACACCAAAGGTCATTCTCAAGCCCCCAAAATCACTTTCAGCTTTCGATTCCCATACAAAATTGGTAGTATTCGGGCTTAAACCTTCCTTATGAAATCGAGCATGTCGCTGGCGTCACACACTAGGATGATTAGTATGTATGCGAGATTCCATCCCGTTTCCTTCGTCTCGGGACAGGTTATGACTTTTGAAAAACAATTATTATCACATGAAAAAAATACTTTGGCCAGCACTTTTGCTGATACTTACTTTTTGTCAAGAAAAAGTGGCCCCACCAAGCCCGGTCCTCCCAATTCCAGATGCAAAACAAATCGCATGGCAAGAACTCGAATATTACGGATTTGTGCATTTTAATATGAATACATTCTCGGATAGAGAGTGGGGTTTTGGAGATGAGAAACCTGAAATGTTCAACCCAACTGACCTTCAGCCTAGGCAATGGGCACAAGTAGCCGCTGAAGCTGGTATGAAAGGATTGATCATCACAGCAAAGCATCACGACGGCTTTGTTATTTGGCCTTCAGCTTACACGGAGCATTCTATCAAAAACAGTCCTTGGAAAGATGGAAAAGGCGATCTGATTAAGGAATTGGCTGAAGCATGCAAGGAATACGGTTTAAAATTCGGTATATATTATTCGCCTTGGGATAGAAACCATCCTGACTATGGTAAACCGGAATACATCACTTATATGAGAAACCAGCTTACAGAATTACTTTCCAATTATGGGGATATTTTTGAAGTCTGGTTCGATGGCGCCAATGGAGGAGATGGTTATTATGGAGGTGCGAATGAGGTTCGGAAAGTTGATAAATTAACGTATTACGACTGGCCAAATACTTACAAACTTGTGCGTGAATTGCAACCTGGCGCGATGATGTTTAGTGATGGTGGGCCTGATGTGCGATGGGTAGGAAATGAACATGGCTTTGCCTACGAGACTACTTGGTCCAATTTGATGCGAGACTCAGTCTATGCAGGCATGCCAGAATATCCGGAAAAATATGCAACTGGACAAGAGAACGGCACACATTGGGTACCAGCGGAAGCTGATGTTTCTATTCGTCCAGGGTGGTATTATCATAAATATGAGGATCACAAGGTCAAAACGCTTCCTGAATTATTGGAAATCTATTATAAGAGTATTGGGCGAAATAGCTCATTGTTGATCAACTTCCCTGTGGACACCCGTGGTTTGATTCATGAAAATGATGTGGAGGCGATTTTGAAGTTTGGCGAAAAGATTAAAGAAGACTTTGCAGTAAATCTCGTGGCAAAAGCAAGCGTAAGTGCTGATGTGGAGCGTGGAAGTGGATATGAAGCCAAAAACGTACAAGACGAGGATTACGAAACGTACTGGACAACTCCAGATGGTGGAAAAACAGGAGAGATCACTATTGATTTTGGATCAAAAACCACATTCAACAGACTATTGATTCAAGAATACACGCCTCTTGGTCAGCGGGTGAAGGCTTTTGTGCTAGAGAAAGAGTCAGATGGCAACTGGGAGAAAATCACGGAAGGAACCACAGTTGGGCATAAAAGAATACTTCCATTTCCTGATGTCTCAGCTTCGAAAATCCGGGTAAGATTCACTGACGGAAAGGACATTCCAGTGATCTCAAAAATCGGAATTTACAATGCACCGAAGCTTTTGCTTGCTCCGAGTTATTCTAGGGCTATCACTGGAGAAGTAACATTGAACTCTCCAGATGAAGGGTTGGAAGTTTATTATACGCTGGACGGATCAGAGCCGAGTACGGAAAGCCAAAAATATGTAGCGCCTTTCCAAGTTGATAAGGCGAGTACATTGCAGGTTATTTCTGTAGATCCTATGTTAAAAGAGGAAAGTGAGTCTCTCCGAATTGACGTTGATCTTTCCAAAGCGAAATGGGTTGGCTCTATCCAGCAATCCGTGAAAGCAATTGACGAAAATGCAGGATCTTATTTTACTAGTGAGAACAATAACCTGACCGTTGATTTGGGAGGGACGGTATCTCTCACAGGCTTTACGTATTTGCCAATGCAAGGAAGATATCCGAGTGGGTTTATTACCAATTATGTATTTGAAGTAAGTACTGATGGTAAATCTTGGACAATTGTTTCCTCTGGAGAATTCTCGAATATAGTCAATAGTCCTATCGAGCAAACCATCCGCTTTGATAAAGTAAAAGCAAAGTTTATTCGCTTGAAAGCCACAAAAACTGCTGATGACAATCCAGCCACATTTGCGGAGATCGGAGTTATTACAAGGTAGGAAAAGAGTGCGAATGTAAAAGATCACTTACCAGCCACATTAATTAGATGGCAAATAAATATCATTTTGGTTACATTACCGCCCCCCTGATTCACTTCACCCAAAATCTAAAAAATCATGAATAGAAGAATAGCCCTAAGGCATCTTGCATTGATTTCTGGAGGAATGGCACTCATTCCTTCCTGCGATTTCAGTTCAGATGACATCCTGGCCGCATATGACAATCTCAAGGTTACTGCTACGCAAAAGCAACTCTTGGGAGCAATATCCGATACAATTATTCCATCTGGAGAATTAAAAGGAGCACTGGAAGTGGAAGTCCCTGATTTTATTCTGGTGATGGTGAATGATTGTATGAAAAAAGAAGATCAACTTCAATTTACAAATGGCCTTGCGGCGTTTCCTGCTTATGCAAAAAACATAACTGGGAAAAAATTTGATAAGCTGAGCACCATCGAGAAAGAAGGCCTGATCCAAACCGGAATAGATCTTCAGCCAGCGGAGGCCGCTGCAGGAGAAATGGATAAAGCTGTCTCGTATTTTTTAAATACGACTAAGCGACTCACGATGCAAGGCTACATGGCCTCAGAGTACATTCAGACCGAAATTATTCCTTATTCACTGATCCCTGGCCCTTACAATGGTGCAGCACTAATCTCAGAAATTCAAAAACCTAGAATCAATGGCTAATCTGAATATCCGTAATAAACAAGAAAGAACATATCAAGCAATTATAGTAGGCTCAGGAGCCAGCGGAGGATGGGCGGCAAAAGAATTCGGTGACTTAGGAGTGAAAACTCTCCTACTCGAAAGGGGAAGAAATGTAGAGCATATCAAGGATTATCCCACCACCAATATGCTCCCCTATGAATTCAAGCATAGAGGCAGACTTCCGCAGAAAGTTCTTGATGAAAACCCAATCGTATCCAAATGTTACGCGTTTGGAGAGGATTCTGAGCATTTTTTTGCCAAAGATGCCGAGCAGCCTTATATCCAAGAAAAACCATTTGACTGGATCAGAGGGTATCAGGTAGGCGGAAAATCTCTGCTCTGGGCGCGGCAGGTTCAGCGCTGGTCTGACTATGATTTCGAAGGTCCAGCTAGGGATGGATTTGCTGTGGATTGGCCGATTCGCTACAGAGACATAGCTCCTTGGTACAGTCATGTAGAAAAATTTGCAGGTGTATCAGGAAATAGAGATGGGCTTGATACCTTGCCAGACGGAGAGTTTTTGCCAGCATACGATTTGAATATTGTTGAGAAACATTTCGCTCAAAAGCTGAAGGAGACTTATGGGGGTGACCGTCACATGATCTCTTCGCGCTGCGCCCACATTCATGAGCCAAGACCGGAATTTACTGCCCAAGGGCGCGCATCCTGCCAGAATAGAAACCTCTGCCAGCGCGGATGTCCTTTTGGAGGATATTTCAGTAGTAATTCTTCTACTATTCCATGGGCTTTGAAAAGCGGAAATGTGACTTTGAGACCAGATTCGGTAGTTCACTCGGTGATTTATGATGATGAAAAAGGTAAAGCGACCGGCGTCAGAGTGATAGATGCGCACACCAAAGAAGTGGAAGAATTTTATGCTGATGTGATCTTCATAAACGCTGCTGCAATCAATTCCAATGCTATTTTGATGAATTCTACTTCTGCTAGATTCCCGAATGGTTTGGGCAATGACAGTGGAGTGCTGGGTAAATATTTTGCTTTCCACAATTATAGAGCTGGTGTAAGCGCATCCTACGAAGGCTTTATGGAACATACCACCACGGGTGGCCGCCCTACCAGTGGCTATATCCCTAGATTCAGAAACGTGAAAAATCAGGAGACTGGCTTCCTTCGTGGCTATGCTGGAGGGTTTAGTGCTTATCGTGGTGGGGGCTATGTCGCTGACGCTAGAGTAGGGATGGATTTAAAAAATAATATGCTGAATCGAATTCCACCCGATGGGCCTTGGAGGGTGGGTTCGCACATGATGGGGGAGACAATTCCCAAAGAATCCAATTTTATTGCATTGGATAGGGAGAAACTGGATCCTTATGGCCTTCCAACGTTGAAATTCAATGTGGACTATGATGATAATGATGAGAAAATGATCATTGATTATCAGGAGCAAATTTCAGAAATGTTTGACAAGGCGGGTTTCACGGACATCTCTGTTCGTGATGATCACAGAGTTCCCGGCTTGGATATTCACGAAATGGGCGGAGTGAGAATGGGTAAGGATCCAAAAACCTCCATGCTTAATGCAAACCATCAGCTTCATGCCGTGCCAAATGTGTACGTTACAGACGGAGCCTCAATGACATCTACTTCTACGCAGAATCCTACGCTGACCTATATGGCATTTGCTGCCAGAGCAGCACATCATGCTGTCAATGAAAGTAAAAATTAACCACAAAAAGTGAATTGGAGATGAAAAAACCCTTGAGAATCATGATTTTCAAGGGTTTTTTCTTTGATGCTCTGCTCAACAAGGACAGCCTAATACTACTGTGCTACAGTGATTTCCAATATAAAATCTCTAATAATCAGATATTTATTCTCCAAAGTGAACAATTTTGGAGTTAATGCGTGTTAAAAAACAGGTTAATAAACCAGCCCAAAACATTATGAAGTCGGCACACGGAGTGATGATTATCCGTAATGCGAGATTCTCCCGAATCGAGTTCGGGACAGGCTATGTGACCTTAAAAAAACAAATTATAAACACATGAAAATAGGCATTGTTTGCTACCCGACCTTCGGAGGTAGTGGAGTAGTAGCGACAGAACTTGGTAAAGGTCTAGCAAAAATCGGTCATGAAGTTCATTTCATCACGTATAAGCAACCTAGCCGATTAGATTTTTTTAGCGAAAATTTATACTATCACGAAGTAGATATTAAAAGCTATCCACTTTTCGAACATGCCCCTTATGAACTGGCTCTAGCCAGCAAAATGGTGAGCGTAGTAAAATACGAAAAACTTGATCTTCTTCACGTTCATTACGCCATTCCGCATGCATCTGCTGCTTATATGGCAAAACAGATATTAAAAACACAGGGGATTCAAATTCCTGTAGTGACCACACTTCATGGAACCGATATTACGTTGGTAGGGAAAGATCCGAGCTATGAGCCGGTGGTAACATTTAGCATTAACCAATCAGATGGGGTCACGGCAGTTTCGAAAGATCTGAGAAAGGAGACCTATGCTTTTTTTGATATCCATCGGGAAATCGAAGTGATTCCAAACTTTATTGATTTGGAAAGATTTAAACGCCAGAAGAAGGAGCATTTTAAATTAGCAATCTGTCCTAATGGCGAAAAACTATTAGTTCATACTTCAAATTTCAGAAAAGTAAAGCGTGTAGAGGATGTAATTCGGGTATTTTATGAAGTCCGAAAAGAAATCCCCGCAAAATTACTATTGGTAGGTGATGGTCCAGAGCGTGATAAGATGGAGCGACTTTGTAGGGAATTGGGCACTTGTGATGATGTCCGTTTTCTTGGAAAACTCGATGCGGTAGAAGAAGTACTCTCTGTTGCTGATCTATTTTTGATGCCGTCCGAAAAGGAAAGTTTCGGACTTGCTGCGCTGGAAGCTATGGCATGTGAAGTGCCTATTCTCACTTCCAATGCAGGAGGTATCCCAGAGCTAAATATAGATGGAGTCACTGGCTTTGTCTCAAAAATTGGGGATATTCACTACATGAAAGAAAAAGCCCTTTTCATATTGGACGATGCTAATCTTCCGACCTTCAAGAAAAATGCACTTGAAAGAGCGAAGGAATTTGATATTTCTAATATTCTACCACATTATATTTCCTATTATCAAAAGACCATTGAATCAACAATGGCACAGATTTGATTAAAAAATGATTATTGTCATGAATTTCACAGTGACAAAAGGGCGTTTTAAATTATCTTTGTATGTAGATTTTTAATTGGGCCTCAGAAATTTTAGTAAAATTAGAACCAGTAGCGTATGAAAAAGATAGGAAGATTGGATAAGCCGGATAATTTTGGTACAGCCCAGATTTTCTCAAACCCAATTCTGGAAAAAATTTCGAGAACAAACATATTAGTGCCCATTACCATGTTCATCATTCTAGGGGGAATTTCTATTTACTTTGGAATTCAGAAAACATCTGTTGGCGTAGGCACAGCTATTCTTTTATTTGTAGTTGGATATATTGGATTTACACTGGTGGAATACATGATGCACAAGCATTTTTTCCATATGGAGCCAAACACTCCTATTAAAGACAAATTGCAGTATACTGTTCATGGAATTCACCATGACTACCCTAAGGATAAAGATAGATTGGCAATGCCTCCATTTGTGAGCGCTGCTTATGCTGCTATTTTATACCTAATATTCAAATTAATTATGGGAGATTTGGCATTCTATTTTTTGCCGGGTTTTTTGCTAGGTTATGCGCTCTATTTGGGGATACACTATTTGGTACATGCCGTACAGCCACCAAAAAACTTCTTTAAAGTACTTTGGGTACACCATGCGATTCATCATTACAAAGATCCCGATGTGGCTTTTGGAGTAAGTACGCCGTTGTGGGATTATATACTGGGCACGATTCCCAGAAAGGACTAAATATTATCAACCTCCTAATTGTTCTGGGAAAGTTTTTTCTAAAAGGCTATTATAGTCACTGTGGGCACGGACGTTTTCACTGAGTAGCACAGTTTAGAGATAATGGTCTCACTTAGAGTCTGCCTGTTCGTTTGGCAGGAAGTTCTAATTCATGAGTGTTTTTTTCTTTAAGTACAATGACTAAAATTTCGATAATAGGCCTAGGCTGGATTGGTTTGCCCTTAGCCCAGCTTCTTCAAGTAAAAGGACACACGGTAGTTGGAAGCACCACTTCGGCTGAAAAGCAGGCTAAGATTTTAGGTCTCGGTGTGCAGGCTATTCAGTTTTCACTTGTTCCTTTCCCTCAGGGTAATGGCTTTCAAAAGTTATTTACTAGTGAAGTATTAGTAATCAATATTCCTCCTAGATCCCGCTCAACTGACGGGAAGTTTTATTTGGAGCAAATCAAGTTTTTGCGCAGCATGGTAGATCAGTCTGCAGTTAAGAAAATCATATTCGTATCAAGTACAGGCGTATATCCGAAAGAAAACCGTAAAGATGCCTATACAGAAACAGAAAATCTTGATAAATTCCTCCCTGGAAATGAAACGATTTATCATGGTGAATTACTGTTTTCAAAGGATAGAAATTATGAGCTGACTATAGTAAGATTTGGTGGCTTGCTAGGGGATGATAGGATCCCAGGAAAATATATAGCAGGTAGAGAGAATGTCGTAGGTCACACTCGGGTGAACTATATCTACAGAAATGATGCTGCCAGAATGCTAGCATGGATCATTGGAAATGATCTTTGGAATGAAATCTATAATGGCGTAGCACCTATACATTCGCTGCGGAAGAAAGTGTATGAACAGAATGTTATTGACCTAGGGTTTGAACCGCCTAAAAGCTATCAAAATGCTTTCGAGGGCGATGATCGCTTGGTGTCTGGTTCAAAAATTCTCAGTACAGGCTTTGAGTTTGAATTCCCAAACCCGCTAGACTTTCCTTATTCCAAAGAAAACTAGTGTAATCGAGTCCCATTTGGAACTGGTCTATCCACGGAAGCCAGTATTATACTCCCTTCTTCGTCGCTGAATCCTGTGATCAAAATTTCAGACATAAAATCAGCAATCTGCCTAGGTGCAAAATTGCATACGCACAGCACTTGCCGACCGATCAAATCTTCGGGCTTATAGTGTTCAGTTACTTGGGCTGAGGATTTTTTTAAACCTAGTGCCGTGCCCAAGTCAACCCAAATTTTATAGGCTGGTTTATGAGCTTTATCGAATGGTTCAACATCTATAATAGTGCCTGCACGCAATTCTATTTTGTCGAAATCTTTGTAGTCAACCGTTTGCATAGTGGATTTTTTTCTTAATTTTAAGGATCTTTTATAAAACCCTAAATAAAAGACTAACGTTTACATATTCCAACTATGATCATAAAAACTGATTTTTCTTTCAGAAAGCTTGCCATTTTCTGCATCGCTTTATTTGGGGTGTGCTTTTGGGCGGGGGATTCAATGGCTCAGGGCGAGCATGAAAAGTCAGAAATGGAACATGAAAAACCTCTTGAAAAGCCTTTGGTAGAAAATCAATCTGATCAAATTGATATTCAAACCCGTGACAGTGTAACGCCGGCAGCTGTAGGAAATGTGACAAACATCAAATCTACCGTCCCGAAAAAGGAAACTCAATTAAGCGGAGAAGGTAAAAAAGCTGAATTTACTCCATCTACCTTGTCTTTTAATATTTTTCTCTACATAGTAGATAAATTCAAAGCAGATTAATCAGCTCTCTGATAAGAATTTTTCTAAATCTTGGAGACTTATCATTCCTTCGTAGTATGCTCTTCCAAAAACTGTGGCAGACACGCCCATGTCTCTTAGTCTCTTAAAATCGTCAACTCCTCTTACCCCGCCACTAGCGGCTAGACTGATATCAGGAAATTTATCTCTGACACTCTGGAAAAGAGCAAAGTTAGGCCCTTCCATTACTCCATCTCTGGTGACATCGGAACATTTTAAATACTTCAACCCTCTTTCATAGAAAAAATTAATATGATCAAAAAGATCAATTTCAGTTTTCTTTAGCCAACCTCTGATTTTAATCTTATTATCTACTGGGTTGACATCAGCTGCCATATTGATTTTTTCTCTACCATAGGAAAGGATGAATTGAGCAAATCGCTCTGGATACTTAGCCGCCACTGAACTCACGGTAATGGTATTGGCCCCAAATTCAAAGCATTTGATCACATCACCATCGGTAGAGATTCCGCCTGTAAAATCAACTTTTAACTCTGTATATCCCGCAATAGCTTCTAGGATATGGTAATTTTTAGGCTCTCCTCTACGCGCACCATCCAAATCTACCAAATGGACTCTTTTAAGCCCTATAGCTTCAAAAGCTTGAGCGATCTCCAGGGGGTTAGTAGATATCACCTCTTCAGTGGAAAAGTCTCCTCTCTTTAGACGGACACATTTTCCATTTATAAGCCATATGGAAGGAACAATTTCAAACATTTTATATAAAATCAGTTTTTTAGCTAGTGTGATTCAGTCTAAAGATAGTACTCCTTAGCGCTATAACTCTTAGCCAAGATGCAAATCTTTTAATACAATGACTATTTTGAATAATTAGGGTTGAATCAGTTCTACTTTTTCAATACCTCAATTTAGCTATTTTCCCTTTAGCTCCAGATGCCCAAACTGAACCATCCGCATGTCCCAGCTTTACAGCATGAAAACCTTCCTCTGAAATCTGGTGCCAAGTAACACCGGCATCTTTTGAATAATCAGAGCCACTTGGCCCAACTGCGATCAACCATGTCAGTCTTGGATAATACACAACACCAGATCGGTAACCGCGAGGGCCTAGCTGAGGTTTAATCCATTCCTTTTTGCCGGGAACAAAAATAGCAGCATTGCCATCTTGCATAGCTTCATTCAAATAATCTCCACCTACTGCTACGATTTCTCCGCTACCCATGGTGGTGATGGCAAAAATACCCTGAGATGATTCTCCCTGAATAAAAGGAGTATTATACTTTTCCCAACTTACCCCAAGATCCTTCGAAAAATGAAGATTTGATTCTTTTCCTCCTGTTCCGATCCATAGGTGATTTCCCTCAGCCAAAAGGGAGGATGCACTGGCAGCGAAGGCAGCTTCTCCTTCCGTTGCACTCGGGAGTGAATCTACAGGATACCAAGTGTCTCCTTGATTAGCGGTTTGTAAGATTGTCCATTTGCCTTGGCTAGGATCTCCAATGACAAAGCCGCGACTTTCTGAGGAAAAGCTAATACCGTCCAAGAAAGCAGATTCATTCTCCTGGTGCCTGAGTTTCCAGGATTCTCCTCCATCAAGCGTTTTATATATAACTGCAGGTTGCCCAGCTGAGACTGCGACAGCAGTGAGCGCATTGAAGGCATGAATAGATCTAAAATCCACAGTATCCAGCCCAGCTATCACACCATGATCCCATGTCTTCCCTCCATCAATTGTTCTCAGCCAGGTGCCTTGACTTCCGCTTGCCCAGGCAATTTCATCCGTGAGTGGAGAAAGGCCTCTTAGTGATGACTCTACAGGCGTCTCAAGCACATCCCAACCAGTGGGGCTTTCACTTACATTTGAATCCTCAGATTTTTGGCAGGAAAAAAGCGCTACCAAAAATGATAGCGCTAATAAGCTTCTTTTAATCATATAATTTATTAATGGACTACATTACATCAACTTTTCTATAGGCCTGGATTAATGCTTTTTCCCCTTCTACTCCAGGAGATGCATTCCCATGCTCCATACCCATTACACCCTTAAATCCTTTTTCATGGATGTATTTGAATACATTGCTATAATTGATTTCTCCGGTTCCTGGTTCCTTTCTGCCAGGATTATCTCCAATTTGTATATAGGCGATCTCATCCCAGGTCTTTTCCATAGTAGCGATAAGGTTGCCCTCATTACGCTGCATATGGTAGATATCATAAAGGATTTTACACGCAGGGCTGTCCACTGCTTTGCAAATCATATATGACTGATCAGCATGGCGAAGGAAAAGGTCTGGATTATCACTCAATGGTTCCATTACCATCACCAAACCCTCTTTTTCCAATACTTCAGCTCCACGTTTGTAGGCTTCAATGACATTGCCTGTCTGCACTCCCATGGGAAGATTTCTTTCGAAGTACCCTGGAACTACGGTCATCCATTTTGCACCCACACGCTTTGCTACTTCCACAGATTTCTTACAAGTATCTACAAATAAATCCTCATGCTCTTTTTTACCTGTGGTCAGCGCAGTCTTCCAGTTTTCACCTCCTTCTATGACAAATACACCCATTCTCATCCCTAGCGATTCAAGTGTTTTTCCAATAAGTGCCTGTTCTTCTACAGATCGGCCCAGCATTCCATTATCTTCTAAAGATCGAAAACCCTGATCCGCCATAAACTTCAATTCATCAACAATCCCGCCAGGGGCGGAATTTCTGAACATTCCGAAGTGTGGAGCAAAATCCATATTGAAAGTAGGCTCAGCTTTGCCTGCGGCAAATGAAGGCATACTCATCGCTCCAGAAACACCCAAAAGGGTGCTTCCTAAGCCAACTTTCTTAATAAAGCCTCTTCTTTCCATGATTAGATTACTTTAGTTTTACCAGGAATAGCATGAGGATAATACATATCTGCACCAGGCAATACTTTAGGCATTGCGTCCCAAGCTAGTGTCTCTGGCATCAAGTCAACTTGTCCATTCAAGGCTTCTTCGAACGTCAACGGTTTTCCGGAATAAGTAGCATATCTACCCATAATGGCAGTCATCGTACTATGTGCAGCATTTTGTGCATCTGCAAATTTATAATCGCCATTGAACAAGGTCGCCCAAAGCTGATCATGCTCTACTTGATATGGATTTGGTTGGTTTTTACGATCATGATCATAAAGCACATTGCCTTTCCAATCTTTCAGTGTACCGTAATTCCCTGCACTTAGGTAGGCAGTTCCTTTGGTTCCTTGGAAGCTTTCATCGACACGGTTTTGAGCTCCTGGGAAGTGTCGGCATTCACTGTGAATCACAGATCCATCAGCATAAGTATAAGTCAGGACGTGGTGATCAAAGATTTCTCCGTTTTCCTTACCCGTACGGATAAGTCTTCCGCCTGTACCTTCAGCTTTCACTGGTGGCCCTTGCTTCACCCAGTTTGCCACGTCAATATTGTGCACATGTTGCTCATTGATATGATCACCACACAGCCAATTGAAATAGTACCAGTTTCTCATTTGGTATTCCATCTCAGTCTGACCTGGCTGACGCTCTCTTACCCATACACCACCGTCATTCCAATAGACTTGACCATTGATGATATCTCCGATGTCGCCATTGTGAATGCGCTTGATAGTCTCGATATAATTGGCCTGATAATGTCTTTGGAGACCTACCACTACATTTAGTTTTTTAGCTTTGGCTTCTTCAGCAGCTTTCAATACTTTTCTGATACCTGCAGCATCTACTGCGACTGGCTTTTCCATAAAGATTTGCTTGCCTTGCTTTACAGCCTCCTCAAAATGCATAGGACGAAAGCCTGGAGGTGTAGCAAGAATAACTACATCTGCTTGTGCAATTGCATGCTTATAAGCATCAAAACCTACAAATTTCATTTCCTCAGAAACAGCAAGTTTATCTCCGTATTTCTCACTCAATGCCTTATGTGCATTATCTAAACGGTCTCTAAAGGCATCCGCCATAGCGACTATTTTGATATTATGCCCCGTTGCTAAAGCTTGGAAAGCAGCTCCAGTTCCACGGCCACCGCAGCCAATTAATGCAAGTTTCAATTCATTGACAGGAGCAGCATAGGCGCCCGGCAGTACAAAAGGTGATGTCATCAATCCGCCAGTAACCAGAGCGGATGTTTTGATGAAATCCCTACGGGTGTTTTCTATTTTCATGAGTATAGGTATTAAGGGTTAGTAATCGGTAATTGGTGCGGCTTGGTAATAAGCCATAATTTCTTCTGGGCTCGGAGGGATTTGAGGCCTCACAAGGCGAAGTCCTAAGAAAGGTGCTTCTGGAAACCACCATTGGCTTTTAGGAATCTGCGGATCGATTCGCTTCCAATGTGCAGAACTTACAAAGCGCTTGGTAGCACTTAATTCAGAAGCTTCTGTATCATAACTTCCACCACGCACTACTCTTGGATATAGTTCAGTGGATGGATTCGTGGGATTGTCAGATGGTGATGAAGTGTAGAATGCTGGGTCATATTGATCTGAAGTCCATTCTAATACATTGCCATAAATATCATAAAGACCCCAAGGGTTTGGCTTTTTTTCTCCTATTGGGTGAGTTTTCTCCTCGGAATTCTCTCTCGTCCAGGCATATTCTCCAAGCTTGGAAGGATCATCGCCGTAGAAGAATCTTGTTTTGGACCCAGCTTTAGCCGCATATTCCCATTCTGCCTCTGTAGGAAGTCTGTAGAAAATGCCAGTTTTCAGATAAAGCCAATGGCAAAACTGGATTGCTCCATATTGCGTCATGCCAATGGCTGGCTTTCCTTCCTTGCCCATCCCAAAAGTCATGTCCAAATATGGCATACTTGGTCTGGTCAATCCATCTACCACCTCGCCAATTGGCCCTACGGATATTGCTAGCTCGTAATTTTTATCTAAGAAAAGCTCGAAGGCATCCCAAGTTACTTCATGGATTCCCATCCAGAAAGGAGCAATTCTCACTTCATGGATTGGCTTTTCATCTTCAGTACTTTCTGAGCCCATCATGAATGTCCCTTCGGGAATTGGAGTCATTTGGAAAGTCACTTCAGTACCCGGAATCTTTTGTGTATAAGATTCAAAGTTGGTTTGATTGACATCAAAGCTCATCAGCATCATGGCGCCAATCACTAGGTATTTTGTGTTCGTTTTAAACATGTTCAAAGAAAAATCTTTAGCATTAAATATAGTAGTATTGGGGTTGTAATTTAGTCCGTTTTTGATGGAAGGAGTGAATAAATGTTCACCCTAGATTCATCCAAATATAGGAGTAACATGTCTTTGCCTGTTATAATTTTTCGAACAGTTCCATTGAGATTCAATCCGCTTTCAGCCTTGGTAGCATTGGTAAATCGCCCTTTGCCATCCCCAAGTAAAACAACTCCTTGGCTTGCATCATATTTACCGAAGTATAATTTACCATAGCCAATATTTCCTCCAAGTACCATATCCAAGTTTCCATCTCCATTCACATCTACAGCTTCTGAAGCATATACAGGAGAAAACTGTGCTTGAATAGGAAGTACTTTTGCTTCAAATTTTCCAGCAGAATTCCTTCCAAAATATGTCGTCTCAAGTCGATTAACGTAAATTGTGCCAGTACCCTCTCTCTCCAGTGGGGTAAATAGCTCATCCATCTTCACGGTAGCAAAAGATTTAAAGTCCAGATATCTCTTTTTGAGAAAAAGCACCTGACCCAAAATTTCATCTCTACTGGACGCAGGGTATTTTTCACCTTGAATGTAATATCCCAAAAATGCATCAATAGAACCATTACCATCAAAATCCTTGTATAAAATCTCTGCAGGCTCAGTGGTACTTGCTTGGATTTGTGAATTGGTACCCAAGTTTCCTGCCAATATCTCCAGATTCCCATCTGCGTCCCAATCTGCCAATGTTAAATCATTCCAAAAACCAAATTCATGCTTCTCGAAGTAATTAAGTGTACTTTCTTGCCAAGTGCCATTTTGAAATGAAAAAACCTGAATAGGCATCGCTTCACCAAGCACGATCAATTCCGGTTTACCATCCTGATCCAGATCAGCCAGACCAGAGTCAGTCAACATACCCAAATTGACAAATGTCGGCGCAAGTTGCTTCGTCTGATCAGTGAAATTCCCTTTGCCATCATTAATCCAAATTCTACCTCCAAGTGAAGTTGGGAATTGGCCAGGATTGATTCTGGCACCCACAAATAAGTCGGGACTACCATCAAAATTAAGATCAGCTACCTGTACTGTACCTGTTGGAAATGCTTCATTTGGAAGAGCGTCAGTAGTTAGCGTGAAATTGCCTTTTCCATCATTTAAATAGAGCCGATCCAGTAATGCCTCATCGCCAACATTGAAATCATATACACCACCACTTGCAACATAGAGATCCAAAAACCCATCACCGTTTGCATCTAAGGCTAGGGCATCTGTATCCTCGGATCTTGCAGCCGATGCGAAAACGCTGGCATTCTGCTTAACAAATGATCCAATAGAACTTTGTGTATAAAATAAAGCGCTCGCATTAGAACCAGCTCCGACAAACAAATCTTCACGGCCATCACCGGTAAAATCTTCGAAAACCATTGCTTTGCCATTTCCAGAAACAGGGTTGATCAGCAAGGGCTGTCTTTTGTAATCATTGAATTCTCTGCCTTGTTCTGTACTTAATTCTGATTTTTTACTTAGGAATGTGTCGAAATTCTGTGGTCTTTTAACAGGTGTTTTTGTTCCGTTACTTTCGCTAAGTTCTAATGTTTGATTTGTAGCAATAGTATATTCCTTACTTGTAGTACCTCCTGGCCAAGTGACTATCAGGGAGTCAATTTCTTTAAAATCGCCTAATCCAAAATGCAGGGTAGTTGACACTGAAGACTGGTATCCGCGATACGGATTTTGCTCCAAGACCTGCATGGTCTCTCCAGCATATACTTCTATTTTAGCACCTAAAGCTGAAGAATTCGATCCAGATCCTGAAAGCTTCAGATTTAAATAATTTCCACCTTGCTGTTGCACTGATTGATTCTGGTAGATAGAAGCCGGGGAATTAATGTTATTGATGATAAGATCAAGATCCCCATCATTGTCAAGATCACTATATGCGGCACCACTGCTATTTGCTACTTGGTTGATTCCCCAGAAGCTGGTTTGATTCTGGAAAGTAAGGTCGCCGTTATTTTGAAAAATATAATTGGTCAAATTCGAAGAGGGCATATTTTTCACCATATTCAATAAGTCCTCACGCTTAAGCTTCCCACCAGAAGTACGAACATAATTGTCCATGTATTTCAAAAAGTCCTGATTGTTGTAATCTCTAAGATATCCGTTGGTGACAAATAGATCTTTCAAGCCGTCATTATTAAAATCAGCAAAAAGAGAAGCCCAGCTCCAATCAGTGTTTGACAAGCCGGACATCTGTCCGATTTCTTGAAAAGTACCATCACCGGAATTCAGATGTAGCATATTTCGCATGTATTGGTGATGGAAGCCCTTGCTCACATTCAGTTCAAAAAGCTCGAAATTATCTGGGGCAAGAAGTAGCTTTTGTCGTTCATTTCCTTCGGGAAGCATGTCCAGCGTGAAAATATCCAGAAAGCCATCATTATTGAAATCGGCAATATCATTTCCCATAGAGAAATGAGAAGTATGCCCCAGGCGCGCTAGGATTTCATCTTTGAAGGTGCCGTCTTTCTGATTGATATATAGGTAATCTGGCATAGAATAATCATTGCCGATGTAAATGTCCGGCCAGCCGTCTTGATTAATATCAGCCACAGCTACACCTAGCCCATAAGATAGACTGGAGCTTGAGATACCTGCGTCCAGTGTAACCTCTACGAATTTTCCATTTCTATTTTCAAAAAGCTGAGAGCCTGCCTCATGCTTTTCTTTCAGTAATACTTTGGTCAAATTCACATCCTGATTTTGAATAGATTTGGTATTATGATTTAGGATAAAAAGATCCAAGTCTCCGTCTAGATCGTAGTCAAAAAAGCTCGCCGATGTACTTGGGGCATTCGAAGCGATTCCGTATTCCTCAGCCATTTCCTTAAAAAGCGGAACGCCATTTTCATCATTTCCTTGATTGACAAAAAGTTCGTTGGTCCGTTTCTCAGTTGGTAAATTACCTGAGTAACACTGATAAATGTCTAATTTTTTGTCGCCGTTGATATCGACGAAAACTACTCCGGTCTTCCAAGGACCAGGTCTTCCGGTAGCTCCGGAAGTTTGAGCTGTTTCTTTGAATTTGAGCTCACCCTGATTAAGGTAAAGCTGATTGCCACTTACATTGGCAGAAAAATATATATCATCTAACCCATCACCATTTAGATCCCCCACTGCCACGCCCCCACCATTGTAGAGATATTCGTACATGAGCACGTTGAGGTTAAGCGTCTCTTCTATTTTATTGGAAAAAGTGATTCCCGATTGTTCAGGCGTCAATAGAGTAAAGAGCGGCGGGGAGGTAGATGTAGCTGGATTGTCTGCTTGACGTGACGTGTCTGTTTCTGAGCAAGACATCATCAATACACTGAGTCCCAATATTGATATGAGATTTCTTTTAGTCATACGTTAAAATAATCTAAGCCACCCCAAATGGAATGGCTTAGATCAAATTTATAAGAATACTTGCTTTATTCTATTCCAGGATTTTGAACTAGTGCTGCATTCCTGTTTATCTCATCCCTATGGATTGGAACGAAATACATTTTATCCAACCAAGTTCTGTTTTCCTTTCCTGGATCAATAGGCTGAACTTTATAGACATAATTATAGATCTCAGGATCATATCGATAAGTAGAAAGCGTTTTGCCTGATTTAAGTGTACCAGTAATATTTATGATATTCGCTTTACGACCTAACGTCTCCTCTGCTATCATCCATCTACGGGTATCATGATACCTTTGCTCCTCATAGGACATTTCGATGCGTCGCTCATTTCTATAGCGAGCCACCAATTCATCACCACTTTCAGTAATAGCTGGCTGGCCTACGCGGAATCTAATTTTATTTAGCCAGGTTCTGGCTTCATCTTCCTGACCAAGTTCAAGAGATGCTTCCACGTAGTTTAATACTGCTTCAGTGTATCTTAAGATAGGCCATGGCACTTCTTGCCAGGTATTTTGATCTACAATCGCAGGGTCAGCGTCAACGAATTTTCGCGTATAATATCCAGTATAGCTACCATTCCAGTCTTCAATAGAACTATTTCTAGTATCTAATCCGAAGTGAGTCACCTTAGTACCTGAGGCATCAGTTACTTCATAAGTACCTGATTGGATTTGTCCCAAAGGATCCTTTGGTTGATTTGCTGAGGATCTTGGTTTCCATTGTGCTCCATCATAAAGAATTGATGCGTAGAATCGGGCATCTCTGTCTTCATAAGGGGCAGAAGCATGGGCTGGGTTTGTCCAGTCAAACCTAGAACCATCCATCATCTCATAGTCATCTACCAGTAACTGCACAGGACTATTTCCAGCCCAGTTGTTATAGCCATTTGGTCCATTGAAAAGACCCTGACGTCCACCATTTTCTCGCTTTGCGCTGATAAAATATCTTCCCAGAATGATTTCCTTTTCGCCGCCATTTCTAGCCATGGAATTGTTTATATAATTTTGGATACCAACTTCATGAGCAACAGGCTCAGTTAAATCTAAATTATTTCCACTCGCCATATTCAATACTACCTTAGCAGCATCTTGTGCTTTCTGCCATCTTTCAGTTCTATTACCACTAGCGTAAGCTATTAAATCAAGGTTAGGATAAGAAGACAAAAGGGAGGAATTAGCACTGGCTGTTGGGCCATCATGCAAATCACTCGCTGCGTATAGCAGTACTCTAGATTTCAAAGCCAAAGCGGCAAGCTGACTTGCTCTACCATTTACTTTAGACTTACCTTCCAGCAAAGCTGCTGCGTCTGTAAGGTCTTTTACAATGAAATTAATGGTCTCTTCCCATGTTGCTCTAGCTATATCATAACTTTCTTCGCCCAGTTCATAGGGACTATCTACGATAGGAACTCCACCGTAGTATCTAGCTAACTGTTGGTAATAGTAAGCTCTCATGAACTTAGCCTCACCTAACAATTTGTCTACTATACCACCATCATTTGAGAATTGCGGATCTGATAGGTTTTCGATTGCAATATTTGTTCTACGAATGTACCTGTACATATTGCCCCAACTATACGTATTATTTACCCATCCTTGATCGGCAGAGTTTACTCTTGCCTCCGTTATGTTGGTAATGCCACGGCCTGGGTGCGTAAATATTGCCTCATCTGTTAAGGAAGCAAGCCTTTGCTCGTCAAATCCCCCATTACCAAATCCTTGGTAGGTACCTATTACAAACGCTTCTGCTAAAGCAGGGTCACTCCATACTGCCGATTGGGATATCTCACCAAGCGGCTCAGTATTTAGGAAATCATTGTTACAGCTTGCAATTGTTAAGCTTGCTGCAACTAATATTACTAATTGTTTTATATTTCTTTTCATTATTTCGTATTAGTTAAAATGAAACAGAAAGACCGGTGTTGAGTACCCTAGCTTGAGGATAATACTGTCCAGTAGAAGCATCAGACTCAGGATCATATACTTTCGACTTACTCCATGTGATCAAGTTCAATCCATTCACGTAAAAACGTGCATTCTTAATTCCGATTTTCTCGGTAAGATGAGGAGGAATATTGTATCCTATTTCCACGTTTTTCAATCTTAAGTAATCAGAACTTCTAAACCAGTATGTATTTCCTCCAGAGTAATACTGATCATTTCTATTTGCAATTCTTGGATCAGTGCTGCTAGGGTTGTCTATAGTCCATCTATTGTCATAGATGTCAGATAGGTAGTTACCAATATTTCCAGACTCTCCTGCACTTATATATTGTCTTGCTCCCAGTGCTCCTTGAAGCAATACTGACACATCGAATCCTTTCCAGTTTGCTGTCAAATTAATACCACCTTGGAATAACGGGATGGTATTATTGTCCAGACGAACTCTATCATCAGGAGTGATTTTACCATCACCATCGTAATCTTTGTACTTCATATCACCAGGACGTAGTGAGTTGGTAATGGATGAGTAGTCAATAGTTTCAGCATCGATTGATTGCTGATCTGGGAATACCCCATCATACTGATAAACCAATCCTGTTCCCATTGGTCTGCCAGTTGACATCTGCCACTCAGGAGCTCCTGGGGATTCATCCCAGAACAAAATGCTGTTTTTAGCATAGCCTCCGTTTACACTGGCAGAATACTGGAATTCTCCTTTGCCACCCCTAACACCAAGATTCAAGTCAAATCCTTTGTTTTCCACTTCTCCGATGTTTTCGGCAGGAAGTGAAAGTCCCGTTGTCTGAGGGACTGAAGCATTTCTTTGCCAAAGGATATTTGTACGCTTGTTATAAAACAAATCAAACTCGAAGAATACTTTTCCTTGAAGAAACTGACCCTCAAAACCTAAGTTAGAGTTATTGGCAACTTCCCAAGTAATAGCTCTATTAGGAACTCTAGTTTCAAAAAGCGTTTTGGTTTCAGCACCACCAACGATATAAGAGCTAAAGCCATAGGTAGATAAGAACTGGTATTCACCAATCTGATCGTTACCTAATTGACCCCAAGATCCTCTGATCTTAAAGAAGTCAAATGTTTTTCCAATTGAATTCTTCCAGAAGCTTTCTTCAGAAACGACCCATCCTAGCATCAACCCAGGGAAGAAACCAAATCGGGTATCTTCAGGGAAGATATACGAACCATCGTATCGCCACAGGAATTCTGCCAAATACTTCTCTTTGTAGTTGTAGGCCACTCTACCAAAGTAGTTCAGACGAGCTCTGTTGAAAGCTCCGCCACTATTATCCTTTTGTATGTCACCACCTGCAAACATTTGGTCAATCGCTGTAGAAATAAAGAACCTTCTGTAAGCACTGAAGCCATTTCCCTCAATTGTTTCTCTGTTTACACCCGCTACCACATTTACAGTATGGACATCATTAAAGGTCTTGTCATAATTTAAAACCCCTCCTAATAAGATGTTCAATTGTTGACTAGTAGATTCATTTAGGTTTGGTTCCGCTGGACCTCTTTTACTTGGCACTAGTACTGGAGTGACTCCATCTGCTTCGAAGCCATTGCCTTTTTCATACAAGGTCCAAGGAATTTGCCATCTTTTAGTAGCGCGGATATATTTATCAATTGCTGCTGTACCGGTAAATTTCAAACCTTCCACTCCAGGGATTTTGATTTCCAAGTTACCTGTAGTCTGAATGTAGTCACGCTTATCATGATCATATCCAGTTTGGTTGGTAGTAATTACCACTGGGTTTTGTCCGTTTTCTATATCCGGTCCTGGCTTACCATTTGGCCAGTATGCCGGCTGGTTAGGCTTTCCTCTCATCTGCATACGGAAAATTGCCCCGGCACCTACGGTTGGGAAGAATCTAAATTCCTCTCTTGCTAAAATACCTAAGCCAACTTTCATATACTTATTGATATTAGCATCCAAGTTGATACGGAAGTCATACTGCTTATAGCCTGTTGCTGCATCCTTGTAGTAGGCATCCTGATTTTGGTAACCCAAAGAAGTCAAGTACTTCACATTCTCGCTACCACCTACTAGCTGTAGATTGTATCTGCTTTGGGGAGACCAAGTTTTAAGTGTTTCGCCATACCAATCGGTGTTTGGATAATTCCATTGATCAGAACCGTTTTTATACAATTCGATCTCCTCAGGTGTATAAGGAGCAGATCTTACCTGACCATTTGGTCTGGTGTATTCTCCATTCTGCTTGTATGCTTCATTGGCTGCAGCCCATTCGGATGTTGGCAGTTCATAGATATTTAAATCATTGAGCGCATTTGCATATTCAGCTGCATTTGCCAATTTAGGAAGTAATGCAGGCTGTGCAAATCCCTGATTTACTTGGAAAGTCAACTCAGGAGCACCGGTAGTACCTCTTTTAGTCGTAACTAGAATTACACCGTTTGCAGCTCTAGATCCGTAGATCGCAGCAGAAGCATCTTTCAATACCGAAATACTCTCGATATCATTTGGGTTAAGTCTTTCCAGACCACCTGCTCTAGCAGGAATACCATCGATTACAACCAATGCACTATTGTTACCTAGTGTATTGGAACCACGAATTCGAATCCCTGAACCATCATAACCAGGCTCTCCACTTCTGTTTACCGCTACCACACCCGCCATACGACCGGCAATGGAGTTTGAAAGGTTCATAGCAGGAGACTTGGCCAGTTCCTTACCTTTCACAGTGGCTACTGAACCAGTAATCGTCTCTTTCTTCTGCTCACCATAACCTACCACAATTACTTCTTGAAGTGATTTAGTATCAGGTAATAAGGTGAGATCAAATGTAGACTGAGAACCAATAGGCACTTCCATAGGTGTGAAACCTATAAAAGACAATACTAGTACATCTGATGGTCCGGAAACATTGAGGGCAAACTTACCGTCGATGTCAGTGACGGTACCATTTGTTGTGCCTTTCACTAAGATCGACACACCAGGCAGAGGCAAATTATCCTCTCCTGAAATTACCACACCAGACACCTCCCGGGTCTGTGCGAATGCAGTGCTAAACAGTCCTAGACAAATAATTATCGTCATGCTGAATAGCTTAAAATGAGTAAAGTTTCTCATTGGCATAGGGGTTTAGAATTAATTAATAAAGTTTAACAATTCAATTTCCGCCTATGTATTTGCAATACCAAACTGTTTTTTGCTAATAATTGACTGAATTTTGACAGATATGGGGTGTAACTACACTCTTAACCGTACAAAATAGTATTATTTCGAGAATAATTGAATAATTTTTATGAAAGCAGAAGTATTGGAATGGTCAGAAAACCGCAAAAAATGACCTCCATTTCCATTGCAATCGATAGCTATAATCGATTGACAACTGATTTTTTTGGAATTTTCAAAGACCACATTCCTCTCAAATTTCCCAACTCAAATTCTCTTGCCAAATCTTTCGGATAAAGAGAATCTATCTTACTTAAAACACCTGAGTTTATACCATTTTTTGTATCTCCATGACAAGCCAAACAAAATTCTGAGGAAATGACAATTGCCTTAGTATAGAGCAAAATTTCTCCACCTTCTATTTTCTGAATATTGGGTGTATTTTCAATTCCGTTTTCTGCATTATATTCATAAGCGTCTAGGATTGGAGCTTCATCCTCAGTAGGCAGATTATTTTGATTTCTAGCTCGGTAAGTAGTTCGTCTAATAGCAACCCCATATTTATCACTTAATACCTTAATAATAGGAGCAGCATTTACATTGCAAAAATCCAGAGCTCCTACAAATCCTTTTTCATCTACAGCCTGATGAAGACTTGCCATGAGTTGTTGCTGTGCTTCACTACTAATGGAGTCTCCCCAGAGCATAGCTTCTTGGGTGATTTGAGCTTCAGAAAGTTTCTTAGCCTCCATAGCGTTATTCACCTCGTCAAATACACTCTTGGAAATACGCTCTTGAGGGCCACATGCCACAAATAAAAAAGCAAAGATTAGAATATAAATGAAGTGCTTCATGAATTTAGGTGTTTTGGAATAGATAAAACTACTCATCATTACGCAGATTTACCGAAACTCTCCTAATCTTAACTAGGTAATGTCCCGAAATGGATCCTATCCTTTTGAGAAGACTTTAAATCGAGGATGACGCAGATCGTCACACAAATGGATGATTATCCTCAGAGCGATATTCCATGTGCCCTACGAAAAATAATTAATCACATGAAATCGAGCATGGCGCAAGCGACACACAGCCGGATGAATATAAACTGCGAGATTCCATTTGACCACTGAAAAACAATTATAAACAGATGAAATAACTTATTTTTGTTTACTTCAACTATTCACATGCAAAAATCTTTCTGTCTATTTTTAATCGGGTTGATGCTTAGCACTCAGCTTTTTTCCCAAACCTGGGCCAGAATGCAAAGCTGGGGCCTTGATCTTGAATCTATCACTTGGATAGATGATAAGTTGGGTTTCTGTGTAGGTGAAAATCTTATTATCCGAACATCTGATGGAGGGAGCACCTGGGAAGAGCTTAGGGTAAGTTTTGAAGGAAAATTATTGGATGTTGCCTTTTGGGATCAAAATACAGGAGTGGCTGTGGGTGAGAATGGGCTAATTCTTAAAACGCACGATTCAGGTACTACCTGGACTCAAAAGCCTGCAGGTACTACGCAATCTCTTAAAAGCGTAGAAATCTCCTCTGAAAACCGCATTTTAGCTACTTCAGCTGGAGGAGAAATACTGCTTTCTATCAATCAAGGTGATACCTGGTCAAAACTCTCTTCTGGGACAAACCAAAGTTTGAACGACATAAGCTTTATCAATTCCGATACAGCCTACATCGCAGGGCATCAAGGGGTGATTTTGAGAAGCTACGATGGAGGAAATCAATGGATCGCATTGAATTCAGGACAATCATTAAATCTATTTGGAATTGCTTTTTCTACCCCGCTTATAGGCTACACGGTAGGAGAAGGAGGAATCATCCTGAAAACCCTAGATGGTGGAGAGACTTGGCTACCTCAGACTTCTCCGGTGACTACTGACTTAATGAAAGTCTCCATCAGTCCACTGGACATTCGTATAGTCACGATAGTAGGTGAAATGGCGACCGCCCTTCGATCAACAAATTCTGGAGTAACTTTTGGCAAAGCCAATCTAGGTGCTATTAATACGAGAGATCTTAACGCATTGGCATTTCATCCGGCAAGTAACCTTGTGTTTGCAGTGGGACAGGATGGCTATGGTATTTCCTCCACCAATGCAGGAAGCAGCTACAGCCAGCAACTGGCAGGAATCCGCAATGATTTTACAGGGACTGATTTCAAATCGGATCGGGTTGGTCACATTATTGGTCAGCAGGGAGCTGTATATGTTACCTCCAATGGGGCTACATCCCTTGTCCCAAGGCCAGTTCCTGAAGGAGTTGATTTGATAGGGTTAGATTATTGGAATACCGCATTTGGCTACGTGGGATCTTATTCAGGGAAAATGTATAGAACATCAAACAGTGGCTCTACGTGGGTTCCAGTATCTGCCCCAACTCCTGAAACTATTACCGGATTCTACCTTTTTGCTCCCTCTGTTCTCTATGTCACTGGTACCAATGGCTACATTGCTAGGTCTTTCGACTCTGGAGGAACTTGGGATGCTGCCGGCATTCAAACAAACACAACGGAAGACCTCAGAGACATCACTTACTTTGACTATCAGGTGGGATTCGCCCTAGGGGGCAATGGTCAAATCAGCTGGACAAATGGCGGGAATGTTTGGGAAAATCTCCCAAAATTGACTTCAGAAGATTTGAATGGACTTGCGAAGCTGGACTCCAATACAGCAGTGATAGTCGGTGACGCGGGAGTCATTCTCAAATCAGTGGACATGGCAAAGACCTGGCGAAAGATTGAGGTCCCATTTACAGAAAACCTGACTTCGGTGGACTTTTGGGATGCAAAGCTGGGATTTATCTCGGGAGAAAAGGGCCTAGTGCTACAGACCAAAGATGGAGGAGAATCCTGGGTACAGATTCCAAGCGGCACTAGTCGAAATCTTACCGGCATAAGTGTAGGAACTCCCACTGTGGCTTTTGCCGTAGGGGAAGACGGTACAATTTTGAAGTATGAATGCATCCCGCCCACATCACTGAGCGAGATTACTGGAGAGAATCAACTTTGCCTGACCCTCGGCAACTATTCTATTGCAAGTTCGGAGGTTCCAGGTGCCCAATTAGTCTGGCGTGCAGATGGTGGGGAGATTATCTCAGGCCAAGGAACTGGTCAGGTGGAGGTATTGTGGAAAAGGCCAGGGAGAAACGGAGTGTATGTAAGCATGGAAAATTTCTGCGGGAACGGCAAAACCTCCTCCCTAGAAGTAATCGTATCAGCTATTCCGGCTGCTAATGTGCAAATTGAAGGAAATGGCTCAGTTTGTTTAGAAGAAACTGAAATTTATTCAGTGCCAAATCAAGAGGGAGTAACCTACACTTGGGAGGCAAGCGTGGGGGAAGTGCTGGAAGGTCAAGGCACTTCACAAATCCGGATAAAATGGAATGTCACAGGCGATCAAGAGCTCCGGGTGATTCAAGAAAATGCTTGTGGAAAAGCCGCTACTGTACTTAAGCCAATAGTAGTAAATATGCCTCCGGATCAACCTGGAGAAATAGTAGGCGAAAACCAAACAGGGCTCTGGGAAACAGAATATGAGATTCCCGCACAGGAAGACGTGAATTTCAAATGGAGTATCTCAAATGAAGGTGGTACCATACTGCAGGGACAGGGCTCTGAAAAGATAATAGTACTTTGGGAAAAAGAAGGTGATTTTCAACTTACCGTCACTCCTGAAAATGAATGTAATGAGGGTGAAGCTAGAATCCTGAATGTAAATGTCAATATAATCACCGGCCTACCGGAAAAAGAAGATTTAAGCGTGCGTGTATTTCCAAACCCATCCTCAGGAACTGTCAAGCTGCAATTAGGAGCCGGCAATTATACTAGGCTCCAAGTCATCAATGCTTTTGGGCAAGTCATTCAGTCAGTAGATCTGAGCAATGAAGCTAAGGAAGTCACCTTAGAGCACTTATCAAGAGGATTGAATTTAATCCAGCTTTTTACTGATTCAAGTGTGGTAGTAAGAAAAGTGGTTGTGAATTAATAGGTAAAATGCAGATAATTACTGCTCTCCGCGAATATTTACATATTGGAATAGGTCTCCTACCGTAGTGTTTTTCACAAAGGCTTTTTTCAAAATAGCTTCCGGAAAATAGCCTGCTTTCTCCAGGACATTCATGGATTGTCCGTTGAAATCATAGACTTGGGCAAAGATGCGCTCAATGTCAAATTTCTCAAAAATATACTTGGTATATAGTTTTACTGCTTCAGTGGCGATTCCCTTTCCCCAAAAAGGCTCCCCAATCCAGAAACCCAACTCCATATTAGTGCGGAGCTCATCCTTTCCTCTTTCTGAACCTACAGATCCAGCCAATCTTCCTTCAAACTCTACTGCAAAGTTTTGGGGTGGATTAAATTTCTGATTATGTTCAATCCAGTGGCGCGCATCATGAATTGTATAAGGTTGAGGATAACTATCCTTCAGGTTCATTGCAATCTTGGGATTATTGGCCAAAGGATAGAGTTGATGAAAATGAGCCTCATTCCAGGTCACTAGTCGTATTTCTCTTTCTCCGGTAATAATCATAAAAGTCTGAGGGTTATTTATTCAAGTTAATAGGCTAATCGCAGAATCAATAAAATTCTAAAGGATTTTATGCAATTGACCGGCCTATTCTTCTAATCCGCTGTTGTTCATACTATCAAGGTTTTCAGCAAATCTCAAGGCGGATATAAAATCCTCAATGTGTCCATCCATTACCTCGGGGAGATTATACACAGTTTTATTGATCCTATGATCTGTCACTCTTGATTGTGGGTAGTTGTAGGTACGTATCTTGTCTGATCTATCTCCAGAGCCTACCATGGACTTGCGTTGTGCGCCTACAGCGTCATTGTGTTTTGCCAGTTCGATTTCGTATAGTCGAGATCGCAATACTTTGAGTGCTTTCTCAAAGTTTTTGATCTGCGACTTCTCATCCTGACAGGTCACTATTAGTCCTGAGGGCTCATGCGTCAATCGTACTGCAGAGTAGGTGGTGTTCACCGATTGTCCACCAGGCCCAGAGGAGCAATAGGTGTCTTTTCGCACATCGTTCATGTCGATGTTTACCTCTACTTCATCCATCTCTGGCAATACCGCCACAGATGCTGCTGAGGTATGAACTCTTCCTTGGGATTCGGTAGCAGGTACACGCTGTACACGATGTACGCCAGACTCGTATTTCATCCTACCATACACATCATCTCCTCCCGAAATCGTGGCAATGATTTCCTTATATCCTCCTGCAGAACCGAAGGTCAAATCCAATACCGTAAGTTTTAAATTCTGCATTTCGCAGAAGCGCTCGTACATGCGAAATAGGTCTCCGGCAAAAATAGATGCTTCATCACCACCGGCTCCACCCCTGATTTCCAGAATACAATCTTTGGCATCATTGGGATCCTTGGGGATTAGCAATAGCTTTAATTCATTTTCAAGCTCCTCTTTCCTAGGTCTAAGCTCATCCAGTTCAGCTTTGGCCATTTCCCTGAAATCATGCTCTTTTTCCTTATCCAGAACCTCCTTGGAACTTACAATATTTTGCAATACTAGACTGTACTCGTCATAGACCTTTACAATTTTCTCTAAATCTTTATATTCTTTATTGAGCTTAGCATATTTGCTCATATCAGCCATGGATTCAGGCAGAACTATTAATTGACCTACTTCTTCGAAGCGCTCTTTTATTGAATGTAATTTGTCCAGCATAGTTTTTTAATCGCTGCGCAAAAGTAGGCAAATTAATCGGGAGGCTGAATAGCCAGTTTAACTATATAATAGAATAGCCAGTAGCACTTTTACTAGCAATTTCGTCCTGAGGATATGAAACAAGCTAAAATTATACTTTTTGGAATTGGTCTTGTCTGTATTCTTGGATGCGAAGAGGAAAAACCCATTACTACCTGCATCGACGAGAGTAAAATCATAGATATAGCATGTACCTATATATACTCTCCTGTTTGTGGCTGCAATGGTTTGACATATGGGAATTCCTGCGAAGCCGAGAGCGCAGGTGTCAAATCCTGGGTGGAAGGAAAATGCAATTAAAAAAAAGGCTGCCCTTTTTGGACAGCCTATATATGTTATTCTACGGTTACCGATTTCGCCAAATTCCTCGGCTGATCTACGTTACATCCTCGCATCACAGCTATATGGTAAGAGAGCAATTGCAGCGGAATAACTGCTACTAGTGGCGCAAATGCTTCATGAGTTTCAGGGATTTCGATCACATGATCTGCAATTGCCTTCACCTGAGTATCTCCTTCTGTGACTACTGCAATCACTTTCCCTTTTCTAGCTTTCACTTCCTGGATGTTACTGACCACTTTTTCGTAAGAACTGTCTTTGGTAGCAATAAAGAAAACTGGCATTTCCTCATCTATCAAAGCGATCGGGCCATGCTTCATCTCGGCTGCTGGATATCCCTCTGCATGAATGTAGGAGATTTCCTTCAGCTTCAAGGCTCCTTCCAGAGCGACTGGGAAATTGTACCCTCTGCCTAGGTAAAGGGCATTTCTTACATCTTTATACTCCTCAGCTATATACTTTATCGCCTCATTTGATTTCAATGCTTGCTCTACTTTTCCTGGAATTGCCTCTAATTCATGTAGAAGCTGTATGTACTTACTTTCTGGCAAAGTACCTCTTTGGTAGCCTAGCTTCAGTGCCATCATGGCCAGTACTGAAATCTGGGCAGTAAATGCCTTGGTAGAAGCAACTCCGATCTCTGGTCCAGCATGGGTATAGGAGCCTGCGTGTGTAGCTCTTGGAATGGATGATCCTACCACGTTACACACCCCAAAAATCGTGGCACCTTTGGATTTAGCAAGCTCGATAGCTGCTAAGGTATCTGCCGTCTCGCCAGATTGTGAGATGGCGATAATGAAGTCTTTTTCTCCCACGACAGGATTTCTATATCTGAATTCTGAAGCGTATTCTACTTCTACCGGTACGCGGGCAAATTCCTCAAATAAATATTCCGCTACTAACCCGGCATGCCAAGAAGTACCACAAGCTGTGATAATGATACGCTCTGCATTTTGGAATTTATTCATGTAATCTCGCAAACCACCTAGAACCAGACGGCCTGACTTTGCATCTAAGCGACCTCTTAAGCAATCCGCAATTGATTTTGGCTGCTCATAGATTTCTTTAAGCATGAAATGATCGTAACCACCTTTCTCGATGGCTTCCAGTTCCATTTCCAGTTGATTGATGTAGGGATTGGTTTCTACATTCTCAATGGTTTTTATTTGAAGGCGATTGTTTCGGATTACAGCTATTTCAAAGTCGTCTAAATAAATAACCTTGTTGGTGTATTCGATAATTGGAGTAGCGTCAGAAGCTAAGAAATATTCGTCTTCTCCTACTCCAATCACCAATGGAGAACCTTTTCTGGCGGCAATCAGTGTGTCGGGTTCTTCCTTATTGATTATTACAATGGCATATGCTCCTACGACTTTGTGTAGAGCAAGCCGAAGCGCTTCCTCCAGACTGCAATGATTATTCAGCTGAATGTCCTCTATGAATTTGATAAAAACTTCTGTGTCTGTATCCGACTGAAATGTGTAACCTTTCTTTTGAAGATCTTTCTTCAGTACCTCGTAGTTCTCAATGATTCCATTGTGGATCATTGCGATTTTTTCTGAGGAAGAGTAATGCGGATGTGCATTGGTATCATTTGGCTCACCATGTGTTGCCCAGCGTGTATGTCCAATACCGATTTTTGATCCCAAATCAGAGGAGTTCTCAAGATGCTTTTCTAATTCGGATACTTTTCCCTTCTTTTTGTAGATACTTAGGCCATTGGTATCCAACAAGGCAACACCTGCGCTATCGTAGCCTCGGTATTCTAATCTTCTAAGTCCTTTGATAATAATAGGCAAAGCTTCTTGCTGTCCCACATATGCTACAATTCCACACATAATTAAAAATTCTTACTGTTGATTTGAACTTCTGCAAAGAAACAGCTTTCATGCCAAAAAAAATAATCCACTTCCATTAATTCAGAAAGTGGATTATTAGAACTTTATCGAAATCGATTGTATTACCTAGAACGGGAGTAAATCACTTTTACTTTTACTTTATTTTTATCAACCACAAATTGGCTTAGCGACTTTTTTAAATCAGCTCCATAAAGTAACCAGTCTTTTCTAATAAGCTGACCTCTGAACAATGCATTGACATGTGAGGTAATAAGTTCGTTATAAACTTTGGATTCCGTATCGTAGAGCAAACTGGCTGGAGAATTTGTATTCGGGATCCTATCGCCATTCTCATCTGTATATACCTGTGGAGATCCATCAGCCTGTACGCTTAATGAGATACCAGTACTAGAAGTTAAGATTTGATTGTTTGAATCAGTGAAAAACATGGTCATAAAAGAAGGTACTTTTTCGGTTGCTGCATGCGCCTCTATTACTCCAATCTCAAGCTTAACTTGGTTAAATGTAACGCCGGAAAGTGTATCCAAAAATGCATCAAAAGGGCTAGTATCTAATTTGATTACCATTCCAAGACCTGACTTCATCCCTACAAAGGGGCCTACATCATAAGATTTTTTAACTTCTGTGACTACTTCAGTTGGTGTACCGCTTCTATCACTTTTGAGGCCATTGAAGCTTCTGGAGGATGCGGTAGTGATATTGTATAGCGTAGAACTAGTATCTCCCTCATAATGATAATATACCTTCATGCCAGTAGCGCTACCCACACTGATTCCAACAGAGGCATTATCTCCCTCTCTTGCTTTCACTGCAATACCGGGAAAATAATCCCGAAAGGTGAATAGATCCTTGAATTCAGTTCCAAATTGCATCTTGCTGAAAAGTTCTTCTGCAAATTCCTCTTCAACCTGGAAAGATGCTAGTGTGTCAGTCTCTTCTCCAAATACTATTTCTCCTGAGGAAATAGGACTCGAGTCATAAGAAAGCGCATCAAAATTGTAATACAAGGTGTCCAAAATTGGTTCTGCCAGCTTGTGAATTGAAAAATACTTTGGCTGATCCAAATTCGTCCCATCTATATTCACAATATTAAGATTGAAGAAAATAGAGTCAAATATGGCGTCTAAATCAGGTCTTTTTGCCCCTGAACTAATATACATTCTAGAATATCCTGTCGCAGATGTTTTCCCAAAGAAATCATCCTCTTCTTCTCCTACAAGAAGTACTGATTGATTCGTAGTGTTGAATGAATCCAGTAATACTACCTCAGCAGGGAGTACAAACTCCTCGAAAACTACACCGATTTGGTTGTTTCCGGGAGCAAGCTCTATGCCTACTGTGGCAGGATCACTGCAAGAACTGACAAGGAAAAGGGACATGATAGTCCCAAAGGCCAGATTAACCGGCGAGATTCGTGTAAATATCGAATAGCTCTTCGTGAGCTTGTGCTTCTGATTCTGCTTCAATGCTGATGTCAAACTTCTTGTCTTTTGAGAAATCCTCGATTAGTTGGTTTAATTCTGCGGAAACAACACCGCCTTTGACTACCAAGTCGGCATACTCCATGCCTATCTTGATAAATCCTGTAAAGTCTTTGCTTTTCAAAGGTGCTAAAATAGCGTCATCTATATCTACCATCTTAACCTTGTTTAACAAATCATCGCCAAAGGTATGAGAAAATCCGTTGTTGTAAATCGCAAATACAGATTTCGTGTCTTTAAATAAAGGCTCGCTTTTGTAAGTGGTCTTCAAATACATCGGGATTAAGCTGGTCATCCAGTCGTTGCAATGCACGATATCCGGAGCCCAACCAAGCTTTTTCACTGTTTCGATTACTCCCTTACAGAAGAAAATCGCACGCTCGTCATTGTCTTCGTAGAACTTCTGCTGCTTATCGTGGAAAACATGCTTACGCTGGAAGTAATCTTCATTATCGATGAAATATACCTGAAGTTTCGCATTGGGAATAGATGCTACTTTTATTACCAAAGGTTTCTCTTCTTCTCCTACCGCGATATTAATTCCTGACAATCTTACTACTTCGTGAAGTCTATTCTTTCGCTCGTTGATCAGGCCAAATCTAGGCACCAAAATTCTGATCTCCATGCCGCGCTCTTGCATAGCTTGAGGAAGGGATCTTAAGAAATTGGCTACTTCTGATGTTTGGAGAAAAGGGTTGATTTCACTGGCAACGTAGAGGATACGTAATTTAGACATGCTTATTGGATTTTATGTTGAAGGTGAAAAAACAACTCCGCAAAGATAATAAAAAAAGCCTTATCAGCCTTGTTTTGTTGAATAATAATATACATTTGCCCCTATTTACCCATTCTAAACCCTCTACCAGTGCACGTAGTATTTACTGGAGCCGATTGGCACAAATACTGGCTTATATCCATTAAAAGCGATAAATCCATAGGTTTAGTCCCCACGATGGGAGCACTGCATGAAGGTCATCTCGACCTGGTAAGAAAAGCCAAATCAGAATCTGATATTGTCGTCGTTTCTATCTTTGTAAACCCTACGCAATTCAATAACCAGGAAGATTTTGAAAACTATCCGAATACGTTAGAAAAGGATTTAGATAAACTTAAGAATGAAAAAGTTGACTTTGTTTTTATTCCTAAAATAGAATCCATCTACCCTGAAAAGCCAAAATTAAGTATAAATTTCGGGGGCCTTGAAACTGATTTGGAAGGTGCCTTTCGCCCAGGTCATTTCAATGGGGTAGGGCTTGTTGTTTCTAAATTATTCAATATCATCAAACCGAACAGAGCATATTTCGGCCAAAAAGATCTCCAACAAACGGGAATTATAAGACGACTTGTCGAAGACTTGTCTCTGGGCGTGGAACTGGTAGTCGTACCTACTCGAAGAGAAGAGGATGGGCTAGCAATGTCGTCAAGAAACTTACGCCTCACCCCCGAAGAAAGACATCAGGCTTTGATTTTAATTCACAGCTTGAGAAAGGCGAAACAGGAACTTTTGTCCAAGAGGTCTTGGTTTGAGGTGCAGAATCAAATCAAACGCGATTTTGAGGAAATACCATTGGCTAGTTTGGAATACTTCGAACTGATTCATCCTGAAAGCTTTACGAGTTATACCGATTTTGACCCAAATCAAAAATCGACAATTTGCGTAGCAGCTTACCTAGGAAAAATCAGATTAATCGACAACCTTCCAATTATTCCTTAATTTTGCCGCAAAATTAAACCGATGCAAATTCAGGTACTGAAATCCAAGATTCACCGGGTGAAGATTACCCAGGCAGAACTGCACTATGTAGGCTCTATCACTATTGATGAGGAGCTGATGGATGCTGCCAATCTTATCGAAAACGAAAAAGTCCAAATCGTCAACGTCAATAATGGAGAGCGGCTCGA
The DNA here is from genome assembly GCF_035156415.1 of Algoriphagus persicinus. Lineage (NCBI taxonomy): Bacteria > Pseudomonadati > Bacteroidota > Cytophagia > Cytophagales > Cyclobacteriaceae > Algoriphagus > Algoriphagus persicinus. The sequence continues at coordinate 44,287 of NZ_JAYEEY010000001.1, read as the reverse complement.
AACTTACGTGATCAAAGGAGAAAGAGGAAGTGGTCAGGTTTGCTTGAACGGGCCTGCAGCCCGTAAAGCTCAGGTGGGAGATATTATCATTATCATTTCCTATGCAGGAATGGAATTAGACGAAGCGAAAAAATTCAAGCCTGTTTTGATCTTCCCGGACGAGCAAAATAAACTCATCTGATGGGGCAAAAAAACAAGAAGCAATTTGTCCAGATTGTAATTTCTCTAGGAATTGCAGTCTGGATTTTTTGGTTTTTGTACAAGGACATTGCCTTCGCTTCACTGATTGATCAAATCAAGTCAAGCAACTGGGCTTGGATTTTATTGTCACTGTCCATCTCTATGCTCGCTTATCTGACCAGAAGCTGGCGATGGACTTTGCTAATGAACACTGACAAAGGAAAATATGTAACGCTGACTCGTGCCTATCACGCAGTGATGATTGGTAATTTAGTCAACATGCTTATACCGCGGGCTGGAGAAGTCGCCCGATGTGGTGTACTCACCCGCAGCAATGGAATCTCCACAGGCTATCTCTTTGGGACGGTGATAGTAGAGCGGAGCATAGACCTGTTGTGCCTGGCTACTACAATTCTTCTGGCATTTTATGTAGAGCAAGAGCTATTCATGAAGCTAGCTAATCAGTTGGTCGATATGCAGTCTTTGGGTGAAAAAATAATTTCCAATCTTCCCATTGTAATCGGAGGAATGGCAATTCTAGTCCTCATGATATTATTTATTTTGAGGCGATTCCGTGACCATGGATTGATAAATAAAATCCAGCATTTTTATAGGGAAATTCTTTCTGGAATTAAGAAAATTGGAGAATTGTCCAACCCAGTTGGATTCTGGGTAAGCTCTATTTTTCTTTGGTTTTTGTATTTCCTGACCATGTACACCATTTCTTTCGGGATACCCAGCACTGCCAATTTGTCTTCTGGGGAAGTGCTTTTAGTCATGGTGATGGGCAGTATTGGCATGGTGGCACCCGTTCAGGGTGGCATTGGGACCTTTCATGCACTGGTGGCCTTCATTTTGATACAATTGGGTATCTCGGAAGTAGATGGGAAAATATTCGCAGCCATTATCCACGGGACTCAAGTAATCCTTGTTTTAGTAGCGGGTCTTGTAAGTTGGTTAATAATGATGAAATTACCCTCCTGGATCGAACCCGAGCAAACCTAACACGTATTCAACCCTGCAAACACCATAACATATGATACTCCTAATATTAATCGTAGTCGTATTCGCATTAGCCGGATTCTTAGTGAGCAGAAAGCTCAAGAGCAAATTCAAGCAATATTCTCAGGTGGCTCTAAAAGCCAACCTATCGGGAGCGGAAATAGCCAAGCTCATGCTTGCTGACAATAACATCTCAGACGTACAAGTTCATTCCGTGGAGGGACAACTGACAGATCACTATAATCCTCAAAACAAAACAGTCAATTTAAGCCCGGATGTGTATTACGGTAGAAACGCGGCCGCAGCTGCAGTAGCTTCTCACGAGTGTGGACATGCGGTGCAGCATGCTACCTCCTATGCCTGGCTTAACCTAAGGTCAGCCTTAGTTCCTATTCAGAATGCATCTGGAAAAATCCTGAATATAGTTTTAATTGCTTCTCTTTTTGGCGGGTTTGCCTTAGGGCTTCCCAATTTGTGGATAGGTTATGTTGTAGTAGGCGCGTATAGTATTATTACGCTGTTTACACTAGTGACCTTACCCGTGGAATTTGATGCGAGTAATAGAGCACTGGCATGGGTCAAAACCCGAAATATTGTAACACCCGACGAATATGCGATGTCCAAAGACGCGCTTAAATGGGCTGCGATGACTTATGTGGTAGCTGCACTAGCTGCACTCACCACCTTAGCTTACTACATTATGATATTCTTTGGCGGACGGGATTGATACAGATCAAATAAAATAGTGGAAGAGGGGCAAGCGTTGTCCCTCTTCTTTTTTTGCCATATATTCCTAGCAGATAGCTAAACCCAAAGAGGATACTATGCAATTTGAACTAACCGAAGAGCAAATCGCCGTACGAGAAGCAGCGAGAGATTTTGCAAAAAATGAGCTGCTTCAAGGAGTGATCCAACGAGATATTGAGTCAAGATTTCCTGCAGAGGAGGTCAAAAAAATGGGTGAACTAGGCTTCATGGGAATGATGGTTGATCCCAAATACAGTGGAGGCGGGATGGACACTGTTTCTTACGTCATAGCGATGGAAGAATTATCCAAGATAGATGCTTCCGCATCTGTAGTAATGTCTGTGAATAATTCATTGGTTTGCTGGGGATTGGAAAAATATGCCTCTGAAGCTCAAAAGGAGAAATACCTAAAGCCACTGGCATCTGGGCAAAAACTCGGTGCTTTTGCGCTATCAGAACCAGAAGCAGGCTCTGATGCCACCTCGCAGAAAACCGAAGCGCAACTCGACGGCGATCATTATGTATTGAATGGGACCAAAAACTGGATTACCAATGGATCTAAAGCGGATACCTACCTGGTTTTTGCCCAAACAGATCAAAGTAAAGGACATAAAGGCATCTCTGTTTTTATAGTAGAAAAAGGTTGGGAAGGCTTTACGCCAGGTCACAAAGAGGACAAACTGGGGATTAGAGCTTCGGATACCACCTCTCTCATGTTTACAGATGTGAAAGTGCCTGTCGAGAATAGAATTGGAGAGGAAGGCTTTGGGTTCAAATATGCCATGGAGACGTTGAATGGTGGAAGAATCGGCATCGCCGCACAAGCATTGGGGATAGCGGCAGGAGCCTATGAGTTTGCACTGGCCTATTCCAAAGATCGCAAGACTTTTGGCAAGCCAATTAGTCAACACCAAGCTATTCAGTTCAAACTAGCTGACATGGCCACCACTATAGAAGCCGCAAGACTTTTGGTGTACAAAGCAGCTTGGCTGAAAGATCAGGGAGAGGATTATTCTCAAGCCTCTGCCATGGCAAAATTGTATGCGTCTCAAGTTGCTATGGATGTAAGTATAGAAGCAGTTCAAATCCATGGTGGCTACGGATATGTGAGAGAATATCATGTAGAGCGTCTGATGCGAGATGCGAAGATCACACAGATTTATGAAGGGACTTCTGAGATTCAAAAAATAGTCATATCCCGAGGTGTCCTGAGAGCATAACTTTTTAGCTTTTAAAAGGGTAAAATTCAAAAAACTAAGCTCTTTTTTATTTTTTTATAACCATCTATAGAAAAACCATGTATTATCGTTAGAAAAATTATACTTTTACTCTTCTATTTTTATGCTACTTATTCATGGAATATTACAACAAGGTAATCGAATCAGTCAATGTTAGGTTTATTCGGGGAAATAATTTTCAAGTAGAAAAACCTGTTTCAGTGAATGATTATTCTGAATCGGATAATACACTGATATTACTACACCATGGCACGCTCAAGTTTGGTGAAGATCAGGAGCTCTTGAATGAGGGGGAGGTACTTTTCTTGCCTGCTGATCAAAAGACCAAGCTGACATTAGGCAGTGGAGCCAAAAAAGGAGAAATATCAAAAGAACAATTCCAGGAGAATAAGAAAAAATATCTGCTGAACATTAGCTTCAGAGAAATAAAGAATACAGAAGATGACTGTATTTCTATTCTCGGTTTTGAATCCAAAGTCTTTGATGTTGTAAACTTTTTTAATTCGCTTGACATTCCTCCATTTATTATTCGGTTTAATGATCGGTTGGCCACGATAGTTGAGGATCTGATGAAGGAAGTAGAAGTGAGCAATGTGGGAAAGGAAAGAGCATTAAAATCTCAAACAGAATTACTCGTTATTGAACTTCTTCGTCATATTCTAAAAAACAGATTGTTCCTGGAAGAGCTCTCCACGAATGCTACTTATTTCAAAGACCCCCGACTGATAGATTTGTTCAATTTCATCAAGACAAATTTGGGTGGCGATTTATCGAATAAGATTCTTGCAAAGGTGGCCCATGTATCTGAAGATTATGTGGGACAGTATTTCAAAATGCTGACGGGAATTAATCCCCAGGATTACATAGAATACCAACGAATGGAAGCAGCAGTAGAGCTCTTGCGAACGACCAAAAAGTCAATTCGAGATATTGGTAAAGAGGTAGGCTACAAGGACACCGCTTATTTCTGTCGTAGATTCAAGATGATGTACGGAGTTCCTGCCGGTAAAATGAGGAGAAGAGAGTCCTTAATTAACGTTTAAAGACAGATTCAATAGCACTTTATATTCCAAAACCTCGGCCATAAAGCTGGGATCCTTTTCTATGGCGTTGCCGATCACTAGTAGATCCGCACCATTTGCATAGGCTGCTTTTACTTTTTCCAATGAATCTAATCCTCCTCCGACTATGATTGGGTTATTAGTAACAGACTTTACAGATTTTATCACCGCTCCTGAAACAGGGGATTTTGCTCCGCTTCCTGCATCCATATAAAAATATTTCATCCCCAGATAGCGCCCTGCGAGTGCTGTAGCTTTAGCTAAGTTGGGTTTGGAATTGGGTAATGGTAGTGTTTGACTTACATACTGTACACTGGTGATTTCGCCCTCATTCACTAGCATATAAGCTGTCGGAAGAGCCTCCAATTTCATTTTCTTTACTATGGGAGCTGCTAGAACTTGCTGCCCTATGAGGTAATCTGGGTTTCTTCCAGATATCAAGGAAAGGAATAAAATAGCATCTGCTTCTTCGGCTAGCTGCATCTGTGAACCGGGAAAAATCACTACAGGTATTTCTCCTGCAATTTTCTTGACTGAAATAACGACCTCACGGAAATTATCCCGGCGAAGGTGGCTTCCACCCACAAAAATTAAATCTAAACAGGAATCCTTGACCCAGGCATATTCTTTCTCAAAAAGAGCCGCATTTTTAACCTTGTCCGGATCTACTAGCCAAGCTAATCCTTTGCTGCCCGTAATATGGAATTCCTTTAGAATCTTACTGACTCTCCTCTTCGGCTTTGGCATCTTCTGGCTGAGCAGCAAATAGGTTTGGAAGAAATTTATCCTTTGCAAAAGCAAGCCCTAAAATAAATAGGCGCTGGCCTATGCTAGGCCAAAACGTGGATTTGGAGCCCTCTGTGAGCCTTTTCTCAATTTCCTTAGTAAGTAATCCTTCTCTTTCAAGCACTTCTAGCGCTTCTTCTGTTTTTCGATCCTTGCGCTTGCTACGAGTTTTGAATATAGCCAAGGCAATCAACCCTCCTACTAAAACAACGCCACCAACTTTCAGCCAATCTGAAGATTCAGCCTTGAATAGTTCTAACTGCCGAGCGAGAGTCTGCTCTAATTCCTCTTCCTTTTTTTTCAAGTCCTTACTCATTTTCTCGACGTTTTTTGAAAATTCTTACTCGGAAAATAAACCTTCTCATTCCGCTCTGCATTTTTTCCTCAGTAGGATCATGATTTCTCAACAGAAATAAAATCAACAGTATAGCCAAGTAAAGTAATCCTACCAACAAGAAGCCCATGTATGGGGATTCAAAATATTGGCTTAGGAAAAAAGCCAGAGAAAGGCTCAAGAACAACAAAACCAAAAGGAGGCTTCCCCCCATCAGGATCAGAAATATCATCCTGGTTAAAACTCCAGCTACCTGATCCTGTATTTCCAGTTTGACCATATCTAGCTTGGTCTCTAGTATCCCTTTGACAGTCTGTATTATTTCTCCGAATTTTAGCATAATTAAAATTTTGTGAAACGTTACCCGTGTAATAGGAGACAATATACTCCAATTGGTAGGAGCAAAAAAATCATGCAAGCACGACACTTTCCTGCTCCTGGTAGAATTTATATCTCAAAACTAATTCCAATGCAAATGTAATGGCCTCATTTATATTAAATTGTTGGCAAAGGGACTCGTCTATTTCTGCCAATCGACTATAAAATGCCGTAGCAAGCGGAATTTCCAGGTCCAGATTGATTCTACGACTTACTTCGAGAAATTGCGCTGGTTTCTCTTCCTTCAATACTTTGCAGATAATGAGGTCTTTTTTGCCATATTTCGTTTTACGCGCTGAGGTGGCAAACAGTCTGCATATCATTCCTCTCTTGGAGTGGTTTGCACAAAACCCCATTTTTCCATCTTCTGACTGTGACTTGTACATCACACAGCTGTCTCCCTCCTCCTTATTTTCAAGCAAGGCTAGGGTAGATTCTGCCAATCCTTTAGCATAGAGGTCGAAGGCCAATGGGAGAAATTCTAACGGGGAAGCGGGTACTTTCGGATTTGCGCAGCAAAAACCGCATCCTGGCATACAGCCTAATCCACTTTCAGAGACAAATTGCCTTGTTTCTGACTCTAGCTCACCGAATATATCCAGTGCAGCTAGAGATTTTTCTTCGAGATTCATCTCTTTATTCAATTAGGTAGCAAAAATACACCAGCGATAGTTGATTGATTCCAATAAGCCACTATTTTTTTATATTGAGAGTCAGCAGTTTAACGTTCCATCCACTGAATAGTAATGAATACAGCGTCCATTTCAGCGGGGAGATCGTTTTCTTTATTAAAAAGAAGGATATGAGCAATTTAGAAAATCAAAATGCAGAGGATAAAATCCGCTTGGCCTTCAAGGAGAGGGATTGGAGTGAGATCAAAAGTGCCGATTCTTGGGTGATATTTAAGGTGATGTCCGAGTTTGTGGAGGGCTTTGAAAAGCTTGCCAAAATCGGCCCCTGTGTATCTATTTTTGGGTCAGCTCGCACACCTAGAGATCATCATCACTACAAAATGGCGGAAGATATCGCTGCCAAGCTGGTTCGTCATGGGTATGGAGTAATCACTGGAGGTGGTCCCGGAATCATGGAAGCAGGCAATAAAGGTGCACATTCCGAAGGTGGAAAGTCCGTTGGTCTGAATATCGTATTGCCTTTTGAGCAATTTGATAACATTTACATTGATCGGGACAAGCTGATGACTTTTGATTACTTTTTCGTTCGCAAAGTAATGTTCATCAAATATTCTCAAGGATTTGTGGTGCTGCCGGGTGGTTTTGGCACCATGGATGAGTTTTTTGAAGCGCTTACATTAATCCAAACCAATAAAATTGGAAAATTCCCGATTGTTTTGGTTGGTAAAGAGTACTGGACAGGATTGGTAGATTGGATTAAAAAAACATTGCTCTCACATCAATACATCAACGAGGTGGACCTAGAACTATTCTCAGTAGTAGAAGATGCTACTGAGGCGGTGAAAGTAATCGATGAATTCTACAACAAATATTTGCTGAGTCCAAATTTCTAATTGCATGAAACCTGAGCCTAAATCAGAAGTTTTTTCTTGACTATTCATCATATTTATAAAATGAATAGATCTCATCTAATTGCCCTATATACCTTAGTAGTTCTTTGCTTGGCACTTGCGGTATTTGCCATCTGGAAGACGCCCAAAGAAACCACGACAGAACCTACCATAGCTAATGTGCAAATGCTACAATCTATGCCATTAGTATCTGGAGACTCTGTTCGCCTCTTTGACATACCAAAAGAACTAACATTTGCAGCGGAAAAAGTACCGTTGGAAATAGAAGATGTCAAAGAGCGATTAGAGAGAGAAATCTATGTGAATGCGTATTGGCAATCCAATATGATTCTGCTGATGAAGCGCTCTAGTAAATTTCTACCCGAAATAGAAAAAATGCTGAAAGCAAACGGTATTCCGGATGATTTCAAATACCTCGCAATGGCAGAATCTGCACTCCTGAATGTTGCCTCCCCGGCAGGAGCAAAGGGGTTTTGGCAAATTTTGGAATCAACTGGCAATGAATATGGATTAGAAATTACAAATGACGTAGATGAGCGCTACCATCTAGAAAAGGCCACATTTGCAGCATCAAAATACCTGAACAAAGCCCATGGTAAATTTGGAGACTGGACAGCAGTAGCCGCCAGTTACAATATGGGGCAGTCCGGGTTTGCTAGAAGACAAGAAGATCAATTGGCCAAGAACTATTACGACTTGTATTTAAACGATGAAACGAGCCGATATTTATTCAGAATATTAGCGTTCAAAGTGATCTTCGAAAATCCAGGCAAGTTTGGGTTTCATCTGAGAGAGTCTGATTTTTATAAACGCCCTAGTATCAGGACGATTCAAGTCGATTCAGACATTAGAAATCTCGCATCTTGGGCTAAGCAGCGTGGGAGTACTTACAAGGATTTAAAGCTATATAATCCTTGGCTGCGCGACAAAAATCTTAATGTGAAGCGAGGAAAGTCGTATGAAATTCTCCTGCCTGAATAAGGAGTAGTAGAAATTATACCTCAAGAGCCTAGGTACAGGATGAACCAATCCTACTTTCGCAGGTTATACTCTTTGGAGTTTAGTACCGTGTCCGGCTGAAAATCCGTACCTTTGCCGTTTAAAATTGCCAGCCGATTATATGAGTCAAGTCACTCCTGCACAGGAAGAATACATAGAGATATTTGGAGCCCGAGAGCATAATCTTAAAAATCTAGACCTTAAGTTACCCCGCAATAAGCTAGTGGTAATCACCGGCCTGAGCGGAAGTGGTAAAAGCTCGTTGGCTTTTGACACTATCTATGCCGAAGGTCAGCGCCGCTACATGGAGTCATTTTCAACCTATGCCCGCTCATTTCTGGGAGGAATGGAGCGTCCAGATGTAGATAAAATCAACGGACTTTCACCCGTTATTGCCATAGAACAAAAAACAACTTCCAAAAATCCCCGCTCTACTGTGGGCACGGTTACGGAAATTTACGATTTCATGCGCTTGCTTTACGCAAGAGCGGGCGACGCTTACTCCTATCTCACTGGATCAAAGATGGTGAGACAAACAGAAGATCAGATCATTGATTTGCTGTTTACTAACTTTTTAGACCAAAAGCTTTACGTTCTTGCACCAGTCGTAAAAGGAAGAAAGGGACATTACCGTGAGCTTTTTGAGCAAATCCGTAAAATGGGATTCTCTAAAGTGCGCGTAGATGGCGTAGTGATGGAGATGGTGCCCAAAATGCAAGTGGATCGATACAAGATCCACGATATCGAGATTGTCATTGATCGCATCCTTGCTGAGGAATCTGACCGTTTTCGTATCACTCAATCGCTCAAATCTGCACTGCAGCACGGCAAAGGAGTCATCATGATTCGTGATGAAGAAGGGGAAATTCATCATTTCTCTAAGTACCTGATGGATCCAGAGACAGGGCTTTCATACGAAGAACCCGCGCCAAATACATTTTCTTTCAATAGTCCATATGGAGCTTGTCCTACATGTAACGGGCTTGGGATTACTGAAGAAATCACTCGTGAAAGTATTATTCCAGACCCAAAACTTAGTATAACTAGGGGAGGAATTGCGCCTCTTGGCGAATACCGGGATATTTGGATTTTTAAGAAAATAGAAGCTATTCTCAAGCACTACAAGTGCAGCATGAGTACGCCTATCAAAGATCTTCCAGAAAAGGTGGTTGAAATCCTACTCAGTGGAGATAAAATAGAAGTAGCTGTAGATTCTATCAAGCACCCAGGTACCAAATGGCATACGACATTCGAAGGGATTATTAACTTTTTGAAAAAATATCAGGAGGGCAGTTCAGACAAAATCCAGGATTGGATTAGTGAGTTTACGATCACACAGACCTGTCCATCTTGTGATGGCTATAGACTCAAGCAAGAGGCTCTCCATATTAAAATAGATGATACCCATATTGGCCAATTGGCCGTGATGGACATTCGATCATTGGGAGAATGGTTTGTAGGATTGGAAACCAGACTTTCTGAAAAGCAAAATGTGATAGCGGCAGAAGTATTGAAAGAAATTCGGAAAAGAATCGGATTTTTGCTCGATATAGGGTTGGATTACCTATCACTCAATAGACCACTTCGGACGCTTTCTGGCGGTGAAGCACAACGAATTCGATTGGCTACACAGATTGGAACTCAGCTAGTTGGAGTGCTCTATATTTTAGATGAACCAAGTATTGGGCTTCATCAGCGTGACAACGAAAAATTAATTCAAGCGCTGCAAAGTTTGCGGGATCTGGGCAATTCAGTTTTGGTCGTGGAGCACGATAAAGACATGATGTTAGCCTCTGATTATCTTCTAGATATGGGTCCTGGAGCTGGTCGGCATGGTGGACATATTGTGGCAAATGGTACCCCCGCCGAAATCTTACTTACAGATGGACTTACCGCAAAATACCTAGCAGGAAAAATCGGATTACCTGTTCCTCCAGTACGAAGAGAAGGGATAGGTAAGTCACTAGTAATCAAAGGAGCGACAGGTAACAATCTCAAGAATATCAATCTCAATCTTCCTTTGGGCACATTGATTGGTATTACGGGAGTTTCAGGGAGTGGTAAAAGCACCTTAATACACGAGACACTCTATCCAATTCTTAATCAGCATATATACCATTCGAAGAAAAACCCAATGCCTTACAAAAGTGTGGAAGGCTTGGAGCATTTGGATAAGGTAATCGAAGTGGATCAATCTCCTATAGGCAGAACTCCCCGATCCAATCCGGCTACATACACCGGAGTATTTTCTGATATAAGAGCGCTTTTTACGGAACTTCCTGAAGCCAAAATCAGGGGATACAAACCGGGCCGTTTTTCCTTCAATGTCAAAGGCGGTAGATGCGAAGATTGTGAAGGTGCAGGAATGAAGCTGATTGAGATGGACTTTCTCCCAGATGTGCATGTACCCTGCGAAACCTGCAAGGGCAAACGCTACAATCGAGAAACACTGGAGATTAGGTACAAAGGGAAATCGATTTCTGATGTACTCGACATGACAGTGGAACAAGCGGTAGAATTCTTCGATAAACTCCCAAAAATCCTAAGAAAAATAAAAACGCTTAATGATGTAGGCTTGGGCTATATCACCCTCGGTCAGCATGCCACCACACTTTCTGGCGGAGAAGCTCAGCGGGTCAAATTAGCAACAGAGCTCTCCAAAAAAGATACAGGTAAGACGTTCTACATACTGGATGAACCTACCACCGGGCTCCATTTTCAAGACATTGAACTATTAATGCTCGTGGTAAATGGGTTAGTCGCAAAAGGTAACACCGTCTTGATCATCGAACACAACATGGATGTGATCAAAATGGCAGATTACCTAGTGGATTTGGGCCCTGAAGGGGGGAATAAGGGTGGAGCTATCGTAGTGCAAGGAACACCTGAAAAAGTCGCAGCCAACTCCAACAGCTATACAGGCAAATTTCTTAAAATGGAATTAAATAGCTAACGGGGGGAATAATCAAGGGGATCCTCCTTTTATCAAATTAAGAAGGAGGGCACAACTGCGTTATTTATCTTTAAGCGAATATGAACAGAATAAGGCTCTATTGGTTTTTGCAGGTACTTGGATGGGGAGGATTTGCCTTGGTGAGTATCTTTTTGGCTGATCTTTCCCAAGGAGTCACTCCAGTTCAAATTTGGGCTTTCATTGTTCTGGCCGCCACAAATCTAATTTCTACTCATTTTTTACGCTATGTAGTAAAGACCTACAACTGGTTTAAACTCAGCATTCCTCAGCTTTTATTCCAATCTTTTCTGGCAATTATCGCACTGTCTTTTGTCAATATAGTAGCACAGATATTAATCAATATTGCCTTTGGTACGCTTAATCCAGCAGAGGATTTCAAAATATTACTAATCCTGGCCAATCTTCTCCAAGCTGTATTACTTTATGCTCTGTGGTTTTTGATGTACTTCCTAGTTCACTTTCTTGACAACTACAATTCTACGCTCAAGTACGAAGCTAAAATCAATGAAATAAGGCTCAACCACTTGAAAAGCCAACTAAATCCCCATTTTATTTTCAATGCGCTCAATAGCGTAAGAGCTCTAGTGGATGAAGATCCCATCAAAGCAAAAACAGCCATTACCAGAATCTCAAACATGCTGCGCTTTTCGCTGATGATGGACAAAAAGCAAACCATTGAATTCGGGGAGGAACTAAACACCGTCAAAGACTATTTAGAACTTGAATCGATTCGTTTTGAGGAAAGGTTGAAGGTGGTGTATCAAATAGAGGATGAATCCTACAGCTATAAAATTCCGCCCATGATGCTGCAAACCATAGTGGAAAATGGAATTAAGCATGGTGTGTCTAATCTTGTGAAAGGAGGTACCATCGAAATCAAGTGTAGGGAGGGTCTGCACGATGATTTGTATATTCAGGTCAAAAATAGTGGGCAGCTAACCCATCAGCCCTCCTTGAGCTCAGATGATGAGCAAGGTCACGGACTAAGTAACACGGTACAAAGACTGAAGTTAATATATGGAGATAAAGCAAGCTTCCGTATCTTCAACTCAGGAATTCAATTCGTGATCACTGAAATAAAAATCCCAAAACAAAAAGTTACATTCGAATAACAAACTCAAAAAAAATGCGAGCCATTGTAATTGATGATGAAAGATTAGCACGTAAAGAGCTGATCACTCTCTTAAATCAACTTGAAAGTGTAGAAGTAGTAGGCGAGGCGGTAAACGTAGATGATGCCAAAGATAAAATAGACCAGCTGAACCCGGATGTTATTTTCCTAGATATCCAAATGCCTGAGAAGACGGGATTTGAACTTTTGGAAGAACTGGATAACGTCCCACATGTGATATTTACTACCGCTTACGATGAATATGCTTTGAAAGCATTTCAGGTAAATGCCCTAGACTATTTGTTGAAGCCCATCGAGCCCAAGCGCCTCGAAGAAGCGATCACCAAGCTTCAAGGAAAAATTGATGGCTTAGCTAAAAGTGAAGAAACTCCATCCGATCATAGCCTAAAGAAACTTACACTAGAAGATCAAGTTTTCGTCAAAGACGGCGATAGATGTTGGTTTGTGAGACTTGCAAATGTCCGCTTATTCGAGTCTGACGGCAATTATATTAAAGTGTACTTTGACAATTTTAAGCCAATGATACATAAGTCATTAAATGCACTGGATGAGCGACTTGACGAAAAATCATTCTTTCGCGCTAGTCGAAAGCACATTATCAATCTAGGCTGGGTAGAAGGGATAGAGCCATGGTTTAATGGAGGGCTTGTAGTGACACTTAGAGGAGGTGACAGAATTGAGGTCAGTAGGAGACAAGCGGCCCGCTTTAAAGAAATGATGAGCCTCTAAAAATTTCATATCCAGTAAAAAGCATTTGATTTCACTGATAATTTCTGTAACTAGAGAGTAATTGCTCTTGACAGCATTAATTAGTAGTTTTCAACCACAAACGCAACATCTGCCACAATCTTATGAAAGAAGAGCGGATTTTAATCGTCGAAGACGATATCAGCATCGCAGAAAATATCCAGGAAATATTAGAACTTCTGGGTTATGTCAATACAGACATCGCTAATTCTGCAAATCAGTGTATTAAAATCATCAAGAGATATCGTCCTGATATGATATTTATGGACATCAAACTCAAAGGTGATAAGGATGGAATAGAGCTTGGAGAAATCGTAAAACAAATGGTAGATGCACCGCTTGTGTATGTGACTTCCTATTCCGATCCTACCATTATTGAAAGAGCAAAAAGAATAAATCCGGCTGGGTTTATTGTCAAGCCATTCAATACGAATGACATTCATGCCATCGTAGAAATTGTTCTTTACAACAAGCGGACAAAACCCGTGAGTGAAGTGGCAGCGGTAAGCCCAACAAATGACAGCCCTTACCTAGTAAACGATGCTGTATTCATTAAAGCGGACAACGCTTTTGAGCGTGTCTCTTATGATGATATTTATTATATAGAAGCTAATGGGAATATGGTGACTATTTTCACCAAAAGCAGGGACTACAATATTCGAAAATCGATGAAGGAAATTGAAGAAATCCTTCCCTCACATTTTTTCCTTCGAGTCCAAAAATCATTTATTGTCCATCTCGGACAAATCGAAAGCTTCAATACAAAAGAAATCACGCTCCACTCAGGAGCGGTATTGCAGGTAGGGCGACAGTACTACAATAGTTTCCTCGCGAAACTAAGCACCATCACAGAAAGCTAAAAAAAAGGCGGGTTACTACCCGCCTCTTTTAATTAACCAATCAACCAAATCTACCCTTACGAGTATTCGATATGGGATTTTCACCCAATTAGATTTTCAAAAGACCGAACGCTCGGTCTTTATTTTTTTGAATTCATAGGCTTTTTCAGCGTCTGAATTAGTAGATATGCCAGTATTGTAAGTTGGTTCAGTATATTCAATAAGGGCAGTATGCTGTGCAAGATTTGACTCTACTTTAGCTTTCCACACAATGGTAATTGCCATTACAAAGCCCAATGCAGCACAAATGTTTTTTTGGGAAAATGGTGAAATAATCATGGCAGTAATAAGTTGGTTTAATTTCTATATCTACTTTATGCCAAAAAACGACCCAGAAATATAATTAACTTAAAATCAATAAGTTATACATATGTAAAAACGTTGACGTGTACACCTGTGAACACCATTGAATCAGAGATGGACAATTATTAATAAAAAATTGGGCTACAAAAAAAGAAGAAATTTTCAAAAAGTGATTACTAGTTCTTCCCAAATTTAATTTGGAGGAATAAAAGTGAAGTTAAAAGCTTCACATAGTCAGCATTACTCTTTGATTTGGAGAAATATGGGAATAGATACTTCATCTATTTCTATCTTTTCTTCATATGTCTTATAAAAAACGCTTCTTCAAAACTCTGCCAGGCTAAGCTATCCTCGTAAGACTCAAAATATGATTTAGGGAGATTTAATCTATGAAATTTATGTTCTTCTTCCTGATTAGCTAAAATTAAAATTGAGTCAGAATTATCAATTATTCTCCACGTTCCGGCCTTGTCATCCTTTAAATTGTAAATGTAAATTGAGTCAAAACTGCTTTTAAATTTTCTGGGAATCGGGCCATAAGACTCATGATTAAATACTAATTCGCTATCATTAATGTATAGTTCAGAATAGGTAGAATCCTGCTGAATTGACCACCAATTCCCCGAAATGTCATTCCGCGCTTTATTCTGCCTACATCCTAGGTTAACGGAAAGGATTAAAATTAAAACCCATATCTGTTTCATAGCTATCCTAAAAGAAACTCCGTATAAAAATCAAGCTCTCTAACAAAAAAGCCGCTTTCAAATCGAAGCGGCTACTTATTCTAAATCACAACAGCTCATTCGCTAGATTGGCCAGCTCCGAGCGCTCTCCTTTTTCCAATTTGATATGTGCATAGAGCGGATGATCTTTAACTCGGTCAATCAAATAAGACAATCCGTTACTTTGCGAATCCAAGTAAGGTGTATCGATCTGGAACACGTCTCCAGTGAAGATGATCTTAGTGTTTTCTCCAGCCCTTGAGATAATCGTTTTGATCTCGTGAGGAGTGAGGTTTTGGGCTTCATCCACGATAAAGAAAATATTTGAAAGCGAGCGTCCACGGATATAGGCCAGAGGCTGAATCACCAGCTTTTCCTGATTCACCAGCTCTGTGATCTTCTGAAACTCCTTATCTGTTTCCTTATACTGGTTTTGGATAAATTTTAGATTATCCCAAAGTGGTTCCATATACGGATTTAACTTGGACTTAATGTCTCCTGGCAAATATCCAATATCCTTATTACTCAGCGGGACTATTGGTCTAGCCAAGAAAATCTGCTTATACTCTCTTCGTTGTTCCAAAGCCCCAGCCAAAGCCAGCAAGGTCTTACCCGTACCTGCTACCCCTTGGATGGAAACCAAGCGGATATTTGGATTGGTGATTGCATGCAGCGCAAAAGTCTGTTCAGCATTCTTTGGCTTGATATTATAGGCCAACTTTTTATCCACTCGCTCAAGAATGCTTTCCTCTGAGTTGTAATAAGCTAACACTGAATTCTTATCACTTTTCAGAATATAATAGGCATTGGATTTCCTCTTTCGTGTTCCCAAGATGGTCTTTGCTTCAATAAATCCTTGATCATACAGCTTGTTTATATGCTCTGGATCGATGTTGTCAAGAATATATTTCCCTGTATTTTCTAGCTCAACGATATTCTTGATTTTGCCGGTTTCATAATCCTCTGCCAGCAAATCAATGGATTTTGCCTTTAAGCGGAGATTGATGTCCTTACTGACCAAGATGACTTTTCTGCCCTTTTCATGTTGCTTGAGGTACAGCGCACAGTTTAGAATCTTGTGATCGTTCTTCTCCTCTCCAAAAATTTCATTGGCATTGATCTGATTTTCTGGGTTCATCACAATTCGAAAATTCCCCTTGGTTTTCCCATTCAAAGGAGTCCAATTGTGAATCATCTGATCCTGGGATAGTTTATCCAGCAATCGGATGAATTCACGGGCTTCAAAATTCTTGGTGTCATTGCCTTTCTTGAATTGATCAAGCTCCTCCAGCACCGTGATCGGTATGACCACATCGTGCTCGGCAAAATTCATAATGGAATTGTGTGCGTAAAGGATAACGGAGGTATCCAGCACAAAGATTTTCCGATCTTTATCGGATTTGGCTCTAGGCATGCGCAGGTATTGTAGTGGTACTAGGTGATTTAATTTAGAAAATTAATTGGGCTATTGACAAAGTTTCAATGAGAATTTATGATTATTTAAACGTGACCATTCTCTATACCTTTGACTATCAATCCAATAAAAAAAGGGCAGAATTTGTCGTTCTGCCCTTTTTCAATAAATCAATGTTTTTTAATCTAACAATGCGGCAATATCATCTTGACCTAGACTCTTCATAAAGCTTTCTTCTGTATTGATCAGCTCCCCAGCGAGAGCTAGCTTGCGATCCTGAAGTGCCATGATTTTCTCTTCCACAGATCCACGAGTGATGAATTTATAGATGATGACTTTATTTTCTTGTCCGATTCTATGCGCTCTATCGATGGCCTGAGCCTCTACAGCAGGATTCCACCAGGGATCAAGTAAGAATACATATTCTGCTTTGGTCAGATTCAGACCTACTCCACCCGCTTTCAGAGATATCAAGAAAACCTTGATTTCCTCATTCTCCTGGAAGTTTTCTACCTGAGCCTGACGGTCTTTAGTACTTCCATCCAGGTAGGCATAGGGGATTCCTTCTTTCTCAAGATATTCTTTCACAATCCCTAAATGCCTTACAAACTGACTGAATACAAGTACTTTATGGCCTTCAGAAATAGTGGACTGCAGCATGTAGGTGACATCTTCCAGTTTGCCTGATTCGCCTTCGTAGTCATCTCTTACTAGTTTGGGATGATTGGCGATTTGGCGAAGCTGGGTAAGGCCACGTAGTAAGGTGAACTGCTGATTATTTCTACCCGTGCTCTGAATGTCAGAAATAATTTTTTCTCTATAATAGCTTTTTACCTCTTCATAAACCTCCTCTTGAGCAACTGTCATATCGGAGTACTTTACATTGGTGATTTTCTCTGGCAAGTCTGTAGCTACTTGTGATTTCAGTCTTCTGAGGATAAATGGCTTAATCATCGCATGAAGCTTGGCGGATTTGCCCAGATCGCCTTGCTTCTCGATCGGCAGTAAAAACTGCTTCTTAAACGAATTCTGATTGCCAAGTAATCCTGGGTTGATGAAGTTCATCTGAGACCATAGATCCATCGTACTGTTTTCCACTGGCGTACCGGTCAGAATCAACTTTTGCTTACTCTTTAGCTGATTCACTGCTCCAGCGATATTACTTCCAGGATTTTTGATGGCTTGAGATTCATCCAGAATGATGTAGTTGAAGTAAAAATCTTTCAGTACTTCAATATCCAATCTGGTAATCCCATAAGAGGTCAGCACCAAGTCATAATCTCCAAATCTCCACGGATCTTTGATACGCTGAGTACCGGAATATACGAGGATTTTCAAGTCTGGAGTAAACTTTTTTGCTTCAAGCTCCCAGTTATAAATCAAGGAAGTCGGCATCACCAAGAGTGATGTTAATCCTGGATTATTCTCCATTTCATGTGCCAGCAAAGCAAGCGTTTGGACAGTTTTACCCAATCCCATATCATCTGCCAAGCAACCACCAAATTTAAATTCATTGAGGAATCTAAGCCAATCATAACCAGCTTGCTGGTAAGGGCGTAATGTTCCTTCAAAACCACTTGGCAGCGTGTATTCTTCTATAGATTCAAAATCTCTAAGTCTTTCCAGCTTCCTACTCAAAGTAACTTGGACGAGATTGCCGATCTCCATCTCTCTGGCCAAAGCCAAATGATGCTTGCGCAATACCATCAAATTTTCATCTCCACGATCTTCCATGAAGTTGAACAACTCGGAGTAATTCACAAACCATGACGATGGAATCACTGCAATTTCCCCATTTGGCAATTCAAATTCTGCTTTACCTTGCAGCAAAAGCTTTCTTAGCTTCCCAAATGGCACCAGATAAATCCCAAATTTGATCAGTGCTTTGACATCAAACCAATCTATATTCTCGTTGACTTCAATAGAAATCTGTGCCTTGCCTATGTTATAAACCTTGCCTTTGGCATTTGGCTTTTGGACAATTTTGATCTTCTCTATATCCAGAAAATCTTCATTTTCGCCAATCCACTCAAAGGCTTCAGTCTTCGGCAATGCCTCTTTGCCTATTTTGAATTCCAGACCTTTATCCCGAAGTAATTTCAGATACGCTTTTTCTTTCTGAGTACTTCGAATCGTCTTGTAGAATGTGTAGCTGTCGTCACCTTCTTCCAGTCTCACCGAAGCACCATGCTTTTCAGAACTTGGTGTCTGCACCGGAAAATCAATAGATCCATACTTGAAACGAAGCTCAAAAACGATTTTATCTTCCTCCAACTTCTCTCCGTCCTCACCAAAAAGATTCTTCCCTGTGCCTCCAGGCAAATCACTGATATTGATAAAAACCTCTGGCGTGCCGCGCTCTATATTTATATCAAAACCAACTGACTCCACATCAAACTGAGATATCAAATTGGCCATAAAGCCGCGGTAATAACTTGGCTCTATGCGCTTGTCGATGACAATAAATTTCTTGTTTAAAAATGCCTTGAGTTTCCTGCCATCGATCCCCTTTTCGAAGTGAAAAAGCTGTCCTTGTACAACCAACCAGCCGGGCTCATTACTGATGAAATAGCCATTTTTGTATTGCCAGTCAAGTTTCTCTCCCTTGAATTTGATCGTAGGCCAATAATGAGTGTTTTCCTCATTTTTGTGGAAATGAAACAACACACTGGCGCGCTCTGCATTCACTACCAACTCTCTCCAAACGGGATTTGCATCGCTGCCCATTTCGAAGAGTCTCTTGCCGATGAGCAAAGGCATTATCTTCGAACGCTTCTTCTCGATGACTTCCTCAATAGCATCTTGCGTCTTTTTGTCCTCAGTTTTGGGGTCAAAAATTTTCGCCAGATATTGCTTAGGACGGATATTGCCACGTTTAATAAATGGCTTTACCACCACTTCAGGATTCATCGAATCCATGATTTTAATCAAATCATAATCCGCCTTGTTCAATCCTGCATCAAACTCGCTCGCATTTGCAGAGCTTATATTTTGATAAGCCAAAGAAAGCCTTCCTTGAGGATCTATCTGTACTACAAAAGATTCAATAAGGAGTCCAAGGAATTCATGGCTGTAAATAGAATAAACTATCTGAAAAGGTTTATCAGAATCAACTATCATATAATTATTGGAATGACAGAACTTCCCTGAATTTGGAATTAAGCAAAAGGGAGTTCAGCCGGGGTTAGATATCCCAAAAAAGGGAAAAGCAAGTTGAAAATTACAACAAATACTGCTCAAATTCATGATTTGAGCCAATTATCTCCCATAAAACATAAAAAGTCTTTAGAATCAGTGGTTCTGACGCTAAAGACTTTTAGGATAGGGACGAATAATTCTTATTCAGAAATTGGATCGACTTTTTCCTTTTTGGAATTTTTTAGATCTACTGTTTTTTCAGGGAAAAACCTCCCTTGAAATACCAGAATCATTGCTACACCCACAAAAATTGCAGCATCGGCTACATTGAAAATCGGCCAAAGAGCAGTGTAACTACCGCCCCATACGGGAAGCCATGCAGGCAGATAGCCTTCCCATATATCAAAGTAGAACATATCGACTACCTGCCCATGAAACCAGGGAGTAGAAGCATCATAAGGTGCATTATTTAGCCAAACTCCATAAAAGACAGAATCAACTAAATTGCCTATTGCTCCTCCTAAGATCATAGCAATACATACTATATAATGGGTGGGCTGTTTTTTCTCAATAATGTGAAATAGATAATATCCAATCCCTACCATAGCCACCAAACGGAAGGAGGTAAGCAGTAATTTCCCATAGTCTGATCCTAGCTCCATGCCGAACGCCATGCCCGGATTGGTCGTGTAATGTAGTTTGAACCAATCTCCGAAAACAGGAATCTGACCCGGTGAGCCAAAATCCATCTCGAAGTGCACTAGCATTTTTACCGCTTGATCTATGATGATCACCAATAGCGCGATGCCAAAGTATTTCAGGTATTTATTCATAGTTTACGTTTTGCTATCAGGCTTTTTCTACCAAAACAGCTAGTTCAAAATCATCCATATCCAGTATTGAAGCTCCATTTAATTGAGGCAAAACCTCTAGTTTCAGTGCTTGCACTTCGGTTTGGATGTATTCCCCGAATGACTCAATTGCATTTTTAACCAACTCATTATCATCAGCTATCTTGATGTTGATCTTATCCTGCACTTCCAGCCCCATATCCTTGCGTAGATTCTGGATACGATTGACCAAATCTCTTGCGATTCCTTCCTGTCTGAGGGCATCGGACAGTGTCACATCTAAGGCTACCGTTACGCCTTGATCTGAAGCTACTGACCAGCCAGGAATATCTTGAGAAGTGATCAAGACTTCTTCCAGGAGCAATTCAAGGCTTTCACCATCCAGATCAACAGAGATTCTGCCTTCTCTTTCAATTTCAGCTATTTCGGTTTGCCCCCATGAATTGATGGAAGCGACTACGAATCTCATTTTCGGACCAAGCTTCTTGCCAAGCACAGGAAGATTTGGCTTCACATTCTTCACCAAAATACCCGAAGCGTCGTCTATGAACTCAATGTCTTTAATATTCACTTCTGATTTGATCAAATCTTCCAAATGCAAAATCTGAGCTTTAGTCTTCTCTTTTAAGATCGGAATCAAGATTCTTTGCAAGGGCTGACGCACTTTCATCTTCTCTTTCTTTCTCAGCGAGTGCACCAAAGAAGAAATCGTCTGAGACAATTCCATGCTTTCTTCCAGATCTTTATTGATCAACCCAGAATCCGCAGAAACCCAATCAGTCAAATGCACAGAAGCTTTGGCATCAGATCCTGACTCAGTCAAGTTTTTATACAACCAATCTGCGTAGAAAGGCGCAAAAGATGACATCAACTGCGTAAGCGTCAACAAGGATTCATACAATGTCTCATAAGCTGCCTGCTTATCTGCATTCATTTCTCCTCTCCAGAATCTCTTTCTGGCAAGTCTCACGTACCAATTGGAAAGCTGATCGACCGTGTAATTCATGATCGCACGAGTAGCTCGCGTCGCATCGTAGTTATTCATCGAATCCTCGACCTCAGCGATCAATGATTGAAGCTTAGACACGATCCACTGATCAAGTTCTGATCTTTCTCCCACTGGAACTGCTTTGGATTTGTCATAGACAAAAGCATCCAAATTCGCATACAGCGCAAAGAAATTATAGGTATTCTGAAGGGTCCCGAAGAAGCGACGTTGCACCTCAGTCACACCATCCAGATTGAATTTTAAGTTATCCCAAGGATTGGCATTGCTCAGCAAGTACCAACGCACCGCATCTGGACCGTATTCCTTAAGCGTTTTGAAAGGATCCACAGCATTGCCCAATCTCTTGGACATTTTGTTGCCATTTTTGTCCAGTACCAGTCCATTTGCAATCACGTTTTTGAAAGCCACGCTATCAAAAAGCATCACTGAAATGGCATGCAGTGTAAAGAACCAACCACGTGTCTGATCTACACCTTCAGCAATGTAATCTGCTGGATAGTTGGCTTTGAAAATGTCCTCGTTTTCGAATGGATAATGCCACTGGGCATACGGCATAGCTCCAGAGTCAAACCAAACATCTATCAAGTCTGGCTCACGGAACATCTTTTCACCTTTTGGAGAAACTAAGATCACATCATCCACATACGGACGGTGCAGATCCAGCTCTTTTCCTTCATAAGGCGATTTTTCCATGAAGCCTTTTGCGATGGAATCATTGATAGCGGTTTCTAGCTCAGAAATCGATCCTATGCATACTTCTTCTGTTCCACCTTCAGTTCTCCAGATAGGAAGCGGTGTGCCCCAGAATCGTGATCTGCTCAGGTTCCAATCCACCAAATTTTCCAGCCAGTTGCCAAAACGGCCAGTTCCAGTAGCCTCAGGCTTCCAGTTGATCGTCTTATTCAGCTCTACTAATCTATCTTTGTATGCAGTGGTTTTGATAAACCAGCTATCCATCGGATAGTAAAGCACAGGCTTGTCAGTTCTCCAGCAATGTGGATAACTGTGCTCATATTTCTCAACCTTAAAGGCCTTATTTTCATTTTTCAGGATAATAGAAATGATCACGTCGGTGCTTTTGAAGTCCGCCGCACTCTCATCATCCTCGGTGTAGTTTTTCACATAGAAATCATCCACACCATATTCTTTATGGGAAATGATCGCATGTTCAGCTACTTTATCCACAAGGTACTCACCCACCATCGTGATGAATTTCCCGCGCTTATCCACGATAGGAAGATCTTTTCCTTGCTCATCTTTGACGAAGATGCCAGGCACATTATTCTGTGCCAATGTTCTAAAGTCATCCGCACCAAAAGCTTTCGCAAGGTGAACTATACCAGTACCATCTTCTGTAGTCACATAGTCGCCAGAAACTACCGTAAAAGCTGGATGAGGAAGTGCCAAACCTGCTATTGGGAACAATTGCTCGTATTCCCAACCTAGCATTTCCTTGCCTTTGAACTCCTCGATTACTTCGAAAGGGATCAACTTGTCGCCGCCTTTATAATCTTCCAATTTCAGCTCAGCCGCTTTTGGATTCAGATAAGCATTGATTCTAGCTTTCGCCAAAATCACTGTGCAGGCATCGAATGTATAAGGATTGAAAGTCTTCACTTTCACATAGTCCAGATTCTCACCAATCGCCAAAGCGGAGTTAGCCGGCAAAGTCCAAGGCGTAGTCGTCCAAGCTAGGATATAGGTATTTTCCTCACCTTTCAGTTTGAACTGAGCAGTGATGGAAGTGTCCTTTATATCCTTGTACGTGCCAGGCTGATTCAGTTCGTGCGAACTCAAACCTGTACCCGCTGCTGGAGAATAGGGCTGAATAGTGTAACCTTTATATATCAGATCCTTCTCGTAAAGCTTCTTTAGCAAGCTCCAAACTGACTCGATGTAGTTCGGCTCAAACGTGATATAGGGATCATCCAAATCCACCCAATAACCGATTTTCTCAGTCAGGTTATCCCATTCATTTTTGAATCGCATGACCGTCTCACGGCACTTCTGGTTGTATTCTTCTACGGAGATTTTCTTGCCGATATCCTCTTTGGTGATACCCAGCTCTTTCTCCACCTGTAGTTCTACAGGCAAGCCATGCGTATCCCAACCGCCTTTTCGCTTTACTTGAAAACCCTGAAGTGTCTTGTAACGGCAGAAAATATCTTTCAGCGTACGCGCCATCACATGGTGAATACCCGGAGTGCCATTTGCCGAAGGAGGGCCTTCAAAAAAAGTAAATGTTTCCGCACCGTCACGGTTGGCTACTGATTGCTCGAAAATCTGGTTTTCTTTCCAGTACTTCAATACGGATTCCCCGATTTCTGGATAATCCACTTGTTTAAATTCCTGATATGTCTTCACTGTATCCTTTCTTACTGGCAAGTAGGTGATAATTAATTATTGGGCGTGTCCCCGCCTGAAAAAGCCGGGGTCGGGCTATCCGCTGTATCCACTACGCTTCGCTGCGTGGATGCCGCTACTATCCCTCACGCAATCAAGGAAACATCCTCCTCAAAAGCAGGCACAAAGATAGGAGAATTCCCCTTTTGTGGGAGGATGAATTGGAAAAAATGGAAGGAAAGCTGACTCGGCCAGTAAATAATATCCAATGAACAACTTTCCTTCATCACTCATTTTCAAATCTTGGTTCTTGCCTCTTGCCTCTTAGATCTTGATACTTATGTCTTGCCACTAGATACTAATCACCAACTCATAGCTCACACTTCTACCTCCACCGTGTGGTAAAAAGATGCCTAATTCCGTCAGCCCCTGTAAATCACGGGTTGCCGTGGCTTTGGAAGCTTTCGTGATCGCAATGTATTTTTTAGCAGTCATTCCTCCCTCAAAATCCGCTGGCCCCTCGGCAAGCATTCGGTTGATGGCTTTTGTCTGACGCTCATTGAGCACATTCGCGAAGCGATCAAAGAATTTGACTTTTTGGAGCGTGAAGTTGATCAATTGCTCTGCACTTAGCTGTGCATGATAGACTGTTTCAGCAAAGTAATCCTGCCATTCGCTGATTTCATTAGAACTTTGTCCGTTCTTAAGGGCATCATAATACTCATTTTTCTTTGCTTCAATCGTTTCGGAAAGACTGATCAAAGCTGCATGTCCCAAGCCTTGATGCAACGCTTTTTCTGCCAATGCGCGGCCTATTCGACCATTGCCATCTTCGAATGGGTGAATAGATTCAAAATATAAATGCGTGATTGCAGACCGAATCAGTGGATTGTTTATCTCCTCAGAATTGCCAGGAGCAGTCTTGTTAAACCAAGAAATAAAAGAGCCCATTTCTGCAGGAACCTCTGCTGAAGGCGGTGCTTCAAAATGAATAGTCTCTTTCCCAATCGAACCAGAGACCACTTGCATAGGAGCAGTATCTGCACGCCATTGCGCTGTACGCACGTAGCGATTGCCTTCCATCAGTATCTCATACCATTCGAAAAGAACTTCTTCTGTCAACTCTTGCGCAAAATCAGTTCGTACTTTGATCATCAGCTTGGCAATGCCTTTGGCGCGCTGATCTTTGACCAGCACAGGCTGCTCCTCATGAATGCCAAGATTCTTCTTGATAGAAGACATCACATCTGGTCGACTGAGAAATTCACCTTCTATTTCCGAGGTTTTAATTGCCTCCACTACCATCATTTCCAGAAGTAATTCTGTCTGATTTCCTTCAGATAAACCGGAAAGTACGCCGGATAGTTGCCCGGATTTCATGAGGAAATCGTGTAGTATTTTTCCAGACTTCCCTTCCTTATAGGTGAAATTTGGCCAATCCGACTGTTCCCAATTATAACTCATGAGTCGAATATACAACTTATTCGGCTCAAAAAATAGAATGATATGAGCCGAAAAAAGAGACTAATCGGCTCATATCTAGAAAACCTTCAAAAAAGAGCATTTTTACGTCAAAGACATTCACCTCTCGCTCCTCGTTTGTAGTTTTAGATAACATTCAAACTATTTACATGAACTCAAGAATCTATCTATACACAATGGCAGTGGGTTTTGCTTTTGCCTGCTCCTCTCCAAAAGAAACCAACGTAGAAGAACCTCTGAGACTTTCCGGAAACCCTATTTTCGAAGGTTGGTATGCTGACCCTGAAGGAGTTGTTTTTGGAGATGAGTACTGGGTATATCCGACTTTTTCGGCAGGATACACAGATCAGTTGCATTTCGATGCTTTTTCATCCAAGGATCTCGTGACTTGGGAGAAGCATGCCAATATCCTTGACACAGCAGCTATCAAGTGGGCGAGACAAGCCATGTGGGCTCCTGCGGCAATCGAGAAAGATGGAAAATATTACTTGTTTTTCTCCTCCAATGATATTCAGCGACCTAGCCGTGACGGCTGGGATCCGAATAATGATATCAACCATTTCGGAGGATTGGGAGTAGCTGTGGCTGATTCACCCGGCGGGCCTTTCAAAGACCACATCGGTAAGCCCTTGCTGTCTGAGTTCCATAACGATGCGCAGCCGATAGATCAATTTATATTTAAGGATGCTGACGACACTTATTATATGCTGTATGGGGGCTGGAGTCATTGCAACATAGGCAAGCTGAACGCTGATTTTACACGATTTGAGCCTTGGGAAGACGGAGAGCTTTTCCATGAAATCACACCAGAAGGTTATGTAGAAGGGCCTTTTGTTTTTATCAGAGAAGGAAAATATTACTTCATGTGGTCTGAGGGTGGCTGGACAAATGACAGCTATAAAGTTGCTTATGCCATGGCAGACCAAATCACTGGGCCGTGGGAGCGTATTAATACCATCTTGGAATCGGATACTATTATCGCCACTGGAGCTGGGCACAACTCTGTGATTCAAAAATCAGGTTCTGATGACTGGTACATAGTTTATCATCGTCGTCCTATTCCTAATGAAGGCCGTGATCACCGCGTGACAGCTATTGATGTGATGGAATTTAATGAAGACGGCACAATCAAACCGATCAAAATGACTTTCGAAGGAGTGGAGGCAAATCCTATAAAATAAAGTAAGTAAAATAAGATTATTTTTATTATACCCTTATTTATTAAAGTAAAATAAAAGGCATTACCTTTAATAATGTTACGTATCGAAAAATTCGAATCCGGGAATTTTGAATCTGCTTTCAAGTACAAATATTTTGTGCCGAACAAGGTAGATGTCGATTGGTTTTGGGACTCTCCACTACTCAATAAATTGCTAGAAAAAGCAGCAATCAAGCTTGGGGAACTGAATTCATTTGCACGCCTGGTTCCGAACATAGACCTGTTTATCCAGCTTCATGTGGCAAAAGAAGCGGTGGTTTCCAGCAAAATTGAAGGAACTCAGACGCGGATTGAGGAAGCATTATTGCCAATCGAGGATATTCACCCTGAGCGAAGAGATGATTGGCAGGAGGTGAATAATTACATCAATGCGCTCAATCTTGCTATTGCGCAACTGGGAAGTTTACCGCTATCGTCTCGGTTACTTCGCAATGCTCATGAAGTACTAATGAAAGGCGTACGAGGTGAGCAAAAGCAGCCAGGAGAGTTCCGACAAAGCCAGAACTGGATTGGTGGAAGTTCCTTGACAGATGCCGTTTTCATACCTCCACATTTTCAATTAATTCCAGACTTAATGAGTGATTTGGAGCACTTTCTCCATAATGAGGAAGTACCTGTACCTGATCTGATTAAGATCGCAATTGCACATTATCAGTTCGAAACCATACACCCATTTTTGGATGGAAATGGAAGAGTTGGGAGATTATTAATTACGTTATTTCTGGTTGACAAAGGGATTTTGAACAAACCGCTACTCTATTTGTCCATGTTTTTTGAGAAAAACAGAAGCTTATATTACGACAAGCTTTCTGCAGTAAGAACGAAAAATGATCTGCTCAACTGGATCAGCTTTTTCCTGATTGGAATAGAGGAAACTGCTTCAAAAGCTGTCAACGCTCTCTCTCAAGTAATGGAACTCAAAAAACAGACTGAGATCATGATCGATGCAGAGTTTGGGAGAAGAGGTCCCAGCGCAAAAGTCTTGCTGAATGGACTCTTTCAGGAGCCTACCGTCACGGTAGAAAAAGCAGTCATACTAACGGGTTTGAGCTTCAAAGCTGCCAATGATTTGGTGCATTTAATGAGGGAAAAGGAAATTCTCAAAGAACAAACCGGGCAATCCAGAAATCGGGTCTTTGTATTTGAGAAATATTTGAAAGCCTTCGATCATGAAAACTAAAGTAAAATAAGAAACACTATATTTTACTTTCGTAATATAAACTACAACAAAGCCCTGGAACACATAGGATTCCGGGATTTCATTTTACGTTATCTTGATACTTAACTCCTGCATCTAGCTTCTAGAAAACAACCTTAACTTTTTTCTTCTCACCACTTCTCTCGTAGGCAACAAGAGTTTCATCACCCTTTTGAAAAGCACTTAATGCGCGCATGTAGCTCATCATATCTACAATTTTCGAATCACCCATTTGGATAACTACGTCACCTTTCATCAGACCCGCCGCTTGAGCTGGCTTATCCTCAGATACCCCGTCTATCCGCATGCCTTTGCCATCATAGAGATAATCTGGCACAACGCCCAAGGACACTGTGAATCGAGGAGAATCGTCATTACTGTCTTTTGTCTTAGTGAAAGCAAGTTTTGGTTCAGTATCCAACTGATCAACTAAGCGATCGATGTATTTCACCACAAGTAATAACCCGTCATAATTGATCAACTCTGAGTCATCAGAAGGCTTGTGATAATCCTCATGTTGGCCTGTGAAAAAATGAAGAACAGGTAAGTCCTGCAGGTAAAAAGAGGTATGATCTGAGGGGCCAACACCGGATTCTGAAGTGACGATTTTCAGGCTGTCTGCATTTGCCATCTCTAATGCAGCAACAAAACTTGGGCTCGTACCAACGCCATTAATGGCCAGTGTCTTCTCCGCATTCAATCGACCAACCATATCCATGTTGATCATGTAATTGACTTTGGTAAGCTCGATGGTAGGATTCTTTACGAAATAATTTGAACCCCAAAGACCATTTTCCTCACCGGAGAAAGCTATAAAAAGGAAGTTGCTGTTATGCTGCTCATGCTTTAAGATTCTGGCTAAGGCAAGCAAAGCAGCCGTGCCGCTGGCATTATCATCTGCTCCATTATGAATCGCCGAATCCCCACGATGGAGAGAGCTGCTTCCACCCATTCCCAAGTGATCAAAGTGGGCTCCGATCACGATAGTGTTTTCAGATTTGTTATCAATATAGCCAATCACATTCCTACCGATCACTCCTTCTCCATCAGTCCTTATGACAGCTTCCTCATGTGGATTCGTTGGCTTTGAAACGGTAAAAGGCTGGATGAATTCTTCAGTTCCTTTTGGTACCAACCCGATCTCCTTGAATTCAGCAGCGAGGTATTCAGCTGCTTTCTGCTCGCCAGCTGTGCCGATCGCACGTCCGCCCAGATCATCTGAAGCAAGATAAGTGACCGCTTCTTTCAGGCCATCTTTCAAGTTTTCATCGGTTGGCGCAGTAGTGCAGCTCCAAGTGAACAGTATCCCAGCAATGGCGGTAAGGGTATATTTATAAAGATAGTCCATGTCCTTTGTCATATGTCGTTAAAGATAATAAACCTTAACTTTGTGTAGCAATTCCATCAATGAGACAACACTTTATTGCCCTACTACTACTCTCCTTTGCCTGCAGCCCAAAAACTGAAGTTCAAACTGAAATAGTAACGGAAGTTCATTCGGCTTCAGACTCCGAAATCTTGACACCAGATGAAATCGAGCATGACTCAAGCGTCACACACTGGGATGAGAATAAGACTTGCGAGATTCCATGTGGCCTATAAAAAACAAATTATAAACACATGAAGTATTATACAAGATTGCTCATCCCATTGTTGGTTACCCTCGCGCTAGGATTTTCTAAGATTTACTTGGGTAGCGTATCTAAGGATTGGGAAGGATTATGGTCATATCTTCCCCATATTAATACTGTGCTGATTATCTGCGGCTTTACCTGTTGCTTGCTGGTTTTTATGCAGATTTTAAAAAAACTCTTCATTAGGCAGTATGATATTTCAAAGGATGATAATCTGAAGGCACGAAAAGTCTTAACCCAGATAAATATTCTTGTGAAAGTGGCCAACTTCATCATTATACTTTTAGGAATTGGCCTGATTCTGCTTTCGTTCGAATCGGTTCGGAAAGTTGGTGTGGGTTTTTTTGCTTCTGCCGGAGTAGCAGGGATTATCATTGGGTTCTCGGCCCAGAAAGCTATAGGTACGCTAATCGCTGGTATTCAAATCGCAATTACTCAACCCTTTCGTCTCGAGGATGCTGTGGTCGTGGAAGGGGAATGGGGCTGGATAGAAGAAATAAATCTGAATTATATTGTAGTAAGAATCTGGGATCTGAGAAGACTGGTACTTCCCACCACTTATTTTCTAGAAACGCCATTTCAAAACTGGACTCGAACTTCAGCTGACTTACTTGGCTCTGTTTTTCTTTATACGGACTATACCATTCCATTTGACGAGCTTCGAAAGGAATTGGATCGTATCTTAGAAACCACTCCTCTTTGGGATAAAAAAGCGAAAGTACTTCAGGTGTCAGATGCTAAAGAATTTACAGTTGAAATCCGTATTTTGGTAAGCGCAAAAAACTCCCCAACAGCTTGGGATTTGCGAGTGTTTGTGCGGGAAAAAATGATTGAATTTATACAGAAGAATTACCCAGAAAGCTTGCCTAAGACAAGAGTTGAGATGTCCCAAAAAGAAATCCCTAAGGCGTGAATTACGAACTATTGATGTATAGCCGTTTGGTTAAGGTGGTTCCTTGAATATTTTTTAGAGCCTACTTTTTGCCAGAGCGGGTAGCCTTTCCACTGTAAGCTTAGGCTTTGAATTACCTTAATACGTTCGGTTATTAGGTTGAGAAATATGTTAACTGTTGCTCTACAGCGTATCCAAATCCTTCAAATAACTCTCCGCTTGTGCTAGCAATTCTGTCTTATTTTTCAACTTATTGAGCGTGCGATAGGCCATTCCTAGGATTGTTCGCTAATTTATTCCTATTTCTCTCATAAAAATGCCAATAAAAACTATTGAAAGGGCAAGTACCTTCTCCTGTTTATGTGGTGTGACTATAGGCACAATGGACGTAATCATTTGCTCCAAAGCCTGGAAATTTTCCATGTGATCCAGCTGGAAATAGTTGACCTGATGCCCTTGCTTTTTAGATGCTTGGATTCAGTTGATCACCCAGAATTAATCGTAGCGTTTTGGACATAGAATATGGCTTTTAATTAAAAGCTTTTATTCTATTGCTTTGTTCAATACTTAAAACATGGCATAGAGGACTTTCTACCGGCGCCGCGCTTATTTGTAGCGAGGAAACTATAGCGCAAGCTAATCTCATTAGCTCCACCAGTGTTAGCATTTCCAAGGGAAGAAAGCGTGAAATCGTGGCTATACCCAATATCTAGTCCTCCTCCAAGAGAGATACCTACTAGCCCAATGATCGCTTCATGATTAGGTATTTCATTTTTCTGGATAGGAATTCCTCGATACCAAACTCCCAAGACTATCGGCTGAATATTTACCTGAGCGCCCATATCGAGTTGTGAAAAAGAACCCTGATTCTTATAATTAAAAGCTAAAGTCAAGTCCCTAGTGCCTGATCTTTGATTTAAATACTCGGTAGAACTGCCTCCAGACAGATCAAATTTTACCCCACCATGTGCAGAAAGTTTGAGTGGTAATTTGCTGTTTTCCCCATCAATGAATGAGATGTTAGGCTGCGTCAAATGATGTCCAGCAACACCCAACCACATATTTTCATTATTAAAAACCATACCAAAGCTGTAGTCCATAAACTGATGGCTAATGCCTTCACCCAGACTTTCCCCGCTATTGCCACCTATCGTGCCAGTCTGGTCATCGATCTGACTTCCAAAAACCAAGTCTCCAAAATAGGCATCTCTTTCCATGTAACTCACTTGCCCACCCAGTCTCAAAAAGGAGCGGAATCCCAATCTCATTCTGTAGGAGTAAGTAGCTCCTACCTCGGTCATGCTGAGATTTGCCATACTTTGTTCCGATCGATTGATAATTATTCCAATTCCACTATTCGCGCTGAAGATATAATGATCTGCATAGGCGGAATAGGAGTTGTATGATTGATCAAGTCCAGGCCATTGGTTTCGGTAATTGACACCAATTCTAGTCATCTCCGAAGCGCCAGTCATAGCTGGATTTAGATACAAGGGAGCAGCATAGAACTGGGAGTATTGGATATCCTGGGCACTAACTGTGAAGCATAATAAGCTTAGGGTAATCAACAGATATACATTTTTCATATTCTATCGTATTAGAGTGACGCCTCCAGTTTTGGTGAATTGCTCACCGTCTCGGGAGATGTAGGTGATTTGATATATGTAATTGCCAGGAGGTGATTCCTGACCTAGGTGTAGTCCATCCCAGCCTTTGGTATCTAGGCCTGAAGTGGCATAGATTTTCTCTCCCCAGGTATTGAATACATCCATGGAGAAATTGGAAACTGTTCTAAGTTTTGGGATAAAAGTATCGTTCAGACCGTCTCCATTTGGGGTGAAAGCATTAGGAATGGTGATAAATTCAATTGGGGCATTTACTTGGATAATATTTTTCTCAATACTAGAACAACCATAGATGTCATATGCTGTAAGGGTGACTTCGAAATTTCCTGCTGACTGGAAAATGTGAATTGGATCTTTTTCTTTGGATGCGCTACCATCACCAAAGGACCATTCCCAGCCAATAAACTCCTCTGAAATGATACTTTCGAAAATGATTTCTTCTTCTACTTGTACTTCAGTTTCGCTACTGATTTGGAGCTTTCTAAAGTCGAAATCCAATCTTCCTGCTTTATTGATTTGACTTGGGAAGTCCACTCTAACTTCAGTTTGGGAGCTACAGCCCAGTGCGTCTGTCACGCTGACTTTAAGATTTCCAGCAGCATGGAAATTGACTTCGCGAGCATCATTTTCTCCTGAGCTCCAGGTAATTTTGTAAGGTTGAACTCCTCCCTGGATAGAAACCCAAGCAACTCCTGTGATTGATCCTAGAGTACAGTCCACATCCAAGGCAGTTTCGATTCTTGCTTGTATTGGTTGGGCTTCTGTGATGGAAAATGATTTGTTGACGCTGCAACCACTTTCATCTGAAACGGAAAGTTGATAGGTTCCCGCAGGCAAGTTTTCTCGGTTAAGTCCGGCAGATGGATCATCTAGCCAATGTGCTTTGTATTTTCCAGATGCTCCTTTTATGCCTACTCGTATGGTTCCAGAGTTTGATCCATCGCATTTAGAATTGGTTTGATCCAGTAGGGTTACTTCTAGCTCGGAAGCTGTACTTAGATTAAATTGCTTTTCGACAGCGCATCCTGATGCGTCGGTAACTGTTAGCGTATAATTTCCTGCTGAGAGGTTGCTTAGCGTAGAGGTAGTCTCACCATTACTCCACTTATAGCTGTATGGTGCAGATCCGCCTTGAATATTGACTGAAATCTCGCCATTGCCTGCACCGGTACAACTTTCAGGTTGAACAGTTTCTTTTAATTCCATTGCTGTAGCTGCTTTGATTGAATAGGATGCTTGAAATGAGCATCCCTTCTGATCTTTAATAGCTACAGTGTAAATTCCCTCATTAATATTTTTGAGATCTTTAGAAATGGCACCATTGCTCCATGTATAAGTATATGGTGCTTGTCCACCATTGATAGCTAGATTAATAGAGCCAGTATTTTGACTTGAGCATCCCGGGTTTTGAATAGCTTCGAATACCTGGATCCCTTCAGAGGCTGCTTTGATTTCGAAGGAGGTGGTGACATCGCAGTTAAACTTGTCTGCAACAGTTATTGAATAAACTCCCGGCTCCAGATTTGTAGCTTCCCAAGTATCTTTGAGTCCATTGCTCCAGGTGACTTTATAAGGCTCACCTCTCCCTACTTTTACGCTGATTTTAGCCGAACCATCTTTGGCCGAAGCACAGGTTGCATCTGCTTTCTCCAGTGGGTTTAGAATCAATGGATAAGGAGGCTGAATTACGATTCTTTCGATATGCACAGTGCCGACAGCATCGGTGATTTCCACTGTGTAAGTTCCAGCGTATAAATTGGTCCTATCCTTTGTAGTTTGTAAAGTATTCCAACGATAGGAATAGGGAGCTACTCCACCCTGCACATCGAGTTGGATATGCCCTTTTTCGGCATGAGAGCAAAGTGCTAGCTTTCCTGATACCCCTACAGTAATTCCGTTGGTTGCCAAAACCCGGTTGCTTTCAGATTTCAGTATTTTGCTATCAGGCGCAAGCTGAACTGAAGCACTGATCGTCATACTCCATAAGAGTCCGAGTATCATGAGGCAATATGTGGAATATACCTTTTTCAATAGTTTTGTAATTGTTGGAAGCTGGGTGACTTTTCAACTTTCTTAATTTGTCTTACAAAGCAAGATTACTGTATTTCGTTTTTAAGAATATTATTTTATGTAAATCATATACAACAAAATGATATTCTTTTTTATATATGATATTCCGAAATAAGTGTAGAATTATTCTTATAAGCAAGGCAGACCAAATAAGTCTCAGAAATGAAATGAGTCTAAAAAAAGTATTGTTTTTCCTGAAATATTGCCATAATCAAAAAAAGTAGGAAATGATGCTTTTTTGTGTTGATCAAATAAAAAAAGCCCGTCTAGCGGGCTTTAAAAAAAAATGTGAATTTTTAAATATTTTTTAATGGGGAACTTTAATTGGCTACCTGTCAGGTTAATACTTGAAGCAAGGAATAATTCGCTCTCTCTGGTTTCTGCTTTTTGAATCGCCCCATAAAAAGGAATAAGTGAGCGAAATCTCATGTGCCCCTCCACTATTTCTCAAGCCTAATTTTGAAATGGTCACATCATAAGAGTAGCCAATGTCAAGACCATTTTCTAATGAAATGCCTACCAAACCTATAAATGCCTCATTATTGGGAAGGTCATTTTTAGTAGGAAGCCCTCGGTACCAAACGCCAAGAACCAATGGCTCCAGGTAGAATTGGGCACCTACGTCTAATTGATTAAAAGGATCTTGCTGTTTGTAATTGAATGCAAAGGAGATAGATCGCTCTGCATAAGCATGTGTGAAGTAATTCCTACGGCCTCCTCCCAAGTCAAACTTTATCCCTCCCTGGGCTGAAAGTTTCATTGGGAGCTTAGAGATTTGCCCCTCTACAAATGAAGTATTAGGCTCAGAAAGATGGTGGGCAGATGCTCCTAGCCATATCTTATTGGAGTAAAACATGCCGCCAACACTATAATCAACAAAACTATAGCGACTATCAATCGGAATTCCATTGAGCTCGTCGGTAATCCCTCCAATTGAACCATCGATGATATTGATCTGCGTTCCAAACACAAGGTCTGAGAAAAAAGCATCACGCTGCATGTAGCTGACCATACCTCCAACTCTGAAAAACATGTTTTCACTCAACTTCAACCTGTAGGCATAGGAAAGCCCTATCTCATTGGTTGATAGATTTGCCATACTTTCTTGGCTGCCATTAAATATCAAGCCCACACCACTGTTGTAATCAAACATATAATGGTCTATGTAGGCAGAATAAGAATTGAAATTATGGTCTAAGCCTGGCCATTGGTTTCGGTAGTTGATGCCAACGCGGGTCAGTTCACTGGCTCCTGTCAATGCAGGATTCAAATAGAGTGGGGCAGCATAGAATTGAGAGTACTGGGTATCTTGAGCTATTACATTCGAAAAAATGCAATAATTAGCCCCTAAAGTAATAAGTATACCAATTATTCTCCTGTACATAGACAACTAGGCCATTACCATACAAAGCTATGCATTAGTAGAATGGCAAAGGTTAAATAATTATGAATTAAAGATTTAAAACTACTAGGGCATAGGATTGAGAAGATCAATCACAATGAGTTTTAAAACATTATTTCATTGAAATTGCTACCTAAATAGACCTTTCAAATTAATGTTTGTGATGTTCAATAATTATACCAAAGGCAATGGCAGGATAGAAATCTGAAATTAAAAAGCTAAAACCACCTGATTTCTAATTAAATCCTCAAAAATCTCACGTTTTCTTATCAAATGGGCTTTACCTTCCCACACCAATACTTCCGCTGGACGTAGCCTAGAGTTGTAATTGGAGGACATACTGATGCCATAGGCCCCGGCATTTTTGAATACCAATAGGTCGCCTTTGGTGACTTTTGTCAACATTCGATCTTTGGCGAGGGTGTCCGTTTCACAGATATAGCCCACCACGTTGTAGGGGTGTAATTTTCCTGTAGGATTGCTTAAATTATACACATCATGGTATGCATCATACATCATAGGTCTGATCAGGTGATTTAACCCTGAATCTACCCCCACAAATGTAAGTTGAGGTGTCTTTTTGACCACCGTTGATTCCACTACCAAATACCCCGATTCACTCACCAGAAACTTGCCCGGTTCAAGCCAAAGCTCCAATTTCTTTCCGTATTTCTCACAGAACTGATTAAATGCTGCGGACACTTTTGTACCCACCTCCGCAATATCAGTGGAGGGATCACCAGCCTTATAGGCGACTTTAAATCCTCCTCCAAAATCTAAAAAACGTAAATCCGGGAAGTTCATTGCAGCCTCAAACAGTACATTTCCGCCCCTTAGGAATATTTCAGCATCGAGAATGTCTGAACCAGTGTGTATGTGAAGCCCTACGATTTTAATATCAAACCTCTTCACCACTTCTAAAATCTCAGGAAGTTGCTGTATGGAAATCCCAAACTTGCTTTGAATATGTCCTACAGAAATTTTAGCATTTCCGCCCGCCATTATATGCGGATTGATGCGGATGCATGCAGGCTTTGTACTACCATAAGTAGCACCAAACTCTTCCATAAGTGGGATGCTGTCAAGATTGATCATGACCCCCAATTCTACAGCTTCTTGTACTTCGCGGAAACTCACCCCACTGGGCGTGTACATGATCTCTGAAGCGGCAAACCCAGCTCGCATGCATAGCATTACTTCTTCAATGGAAACCGCATCCACTCCTTCTCCAGCCTTTTTTACCAACTTCAAGATGCTGATATTGGAAAGTGCTTTGGTAGCATATTTGATTCTCAATGGAACCCCAGCGAAAGCTGACTGGAGTGAATGAATTTGACTCAGTATTTTTTCTCCGTCATACACATATACTGGCGTGCCGTATTCGTTGGCTATCGATTCTAAGTGTACTCCTTGGAGTTGAGTAGGATGTTGAGGTGCTGGCATTATCTGAAATTTGCGGGCAAAGATAGCCAAATAAGAAAAAAAGGAGGCATATGCCCCCTTTTTTCATAAGTAATAGTGTAATTAAGAAAACGCTGTTTTCGAACCTAAATATAGGAGATGGAGTTGAAATTGACCTACTTTCCTCCCACTTTGAGGGGGTTAAATATTGTTAAGCGCTCTAAACGACCTGATTATAGGATTAAATTTGCCATATGTCGAAAAGTAACATCATCCTAATCGTCGTCTTGATGTCTTTGGCCAGCTTTGGTCTGATGGGATTTCAATTGTATTGGGTGAGCAATGCAATTCGCATCAATAGAGAGCGCTTCGACCAAAACGTATATCAGGCACTGTCCGGCACTGTCGAACAATTGGAAAAGGGGGAAACCTCAGCTGCTTTTTATGGCTATTTGATGCAGGATTCTATCATTAGCAGATCCCTCTTCGAAAAAATCGACCCCATTGATTTTGACCTTACAGTAAATTCCAGACGGATTTCAAGATCCAGACCTTCACTGGTGGACTCCTTCTTTCAAGAGCCCGCGCCAAGGGTTAGTCAGACTTTCAGAAGAATCCTTGAATCTAGGGGTGTAGATATGAATCAACTGGAAGAATTGGAGGCTTTTTTCGCTTATATGACTCCTGAATTGGCATCCAAAATATTCACCCCGGATGAAATGGAGGTTTTGCTCCAAGAAAAGGAACGTCAACTCCAGTATTTGAGTAGGCGTGAAAATTCTCCTCAACAACCAATCGCCACAGTAAGTGAATCTATCGTGGAGGTGCGTCCAGAATTCAATATCAGCGAGGATGCATTGGAAAAGGTATATAGAACAAACATTAAAATCGATTTTATAAACAAAGCTCTGGAAGAGATCACTGCCGGTCAACAAGCAATATTGGACAGGCTGGACACAGCGAAAGTAAGGAGGCTGTTGAAAGGATACTTGCTGGAAAGAAATATCTCTGAGGATTTTGAATTGGGACTGATCAGGGATGACGGATTATTGCTCCCCATAGGACCGGTGAAACAGCAGTTTGTCCTGAGCCAGAAAGGCATTCAGGCTAGACTCTTTCCCAGTGACATTTTTGGAAAAGAAAACTACTTAACGGTCTATTTCCCTGAGAAAAACACACATGTAATTCGTGAAGTTTGGCTTCCTATATCAAGCTCTATAATTTTTATGGCAGTGATTATATCTTGTTTCATTTATGCGATCAAGGTTATCATCCGTCAAAAGGCACTTTCGGACACCAAGAATGATTTCATTAATAACATGACGCATGAATTCAAGACTCCGCTAGCTACAGTTAGCCTGGCTGTGGAGGCACTGCAAGATCCTGAGCTATCCAGTCAGGACAAGTTCCGTTCTCGATATTTGGGTATTATCAAAGATGAAAATAAGCGCTTGGTTTCGCAGGTAGAAAACGTTCTTCAGGCTGCTGCGTTGGATAAGAAGGATTTCAAGCTTAAGATTGAATTGCTGAATCTGGCAGGAATTTTGGAAACCACAGTTGATCATTTTGGACTTCAGGTTGAGAAAAAAGGAGGGCAAATCACCTTTATTAATGAGCTGAATGAACCAATGGTCGAGGGGGATCTATTTCACCTCACTCATATTTTCAATAACCTACTGGACAATGCAAATAAGTATTCACCGGAAAATCCAAAGATAAGCATTGTGGCTAAAGACGATTCCGAACAAGTCTTCATCACCATCAAGGATGAAGGAATAGGGATGAATAAAGAAGCACAACGGAAAATTTTTGATAAATTCTACCGGGTTCCTACTGGGAATGTTCATGATGTCAAAGGCTTTGGCCTTGGATTATCTTATGTAAAAACCATGTTGGAAGCGCATAAAGGAGGGATTCAAGTAAGCAGCGAACTTGGAAAAGGAAGCTCATTCACCATTAACTTACCAAAGAAACAATGAGTAAAGCGAAACTATTAGTGGTCGAAGACGATCCGAATTTGGGAGATATTCTACAGGAATATTTGGAAATGAAAGGGTATGAACCTACGCTTTGCCGTGATGGTGAGGAAGGTTGGAACAAATACAAGAAAGGTAAATTCGATCTTTGCCTTCTCGATATTATGATGCCGAAAAAAGACGGATTCACCTTAGCTAAGGAGATTAAGAAAGTTGAAGAAAACCTTCCTATTCTTTTCCTGACAGCTAAAAATCAAAAGGATGACATCATCGAAGGTCTCAAGATAGGTGCTGATGATTACCTCACTAAACCGTTTAGCATGGAGGAATTACTTCTTCGTGTGAATGCTATCCTTCGGAGAACGCATAAAAACGAAGAGATCAATCCATTAAAAGTTTACTCCTTTGGAGGCTTTGTGCTTCACTACGATGAGCAATTCCTCGATGGCCCAAAAGGTCGTCACAAGTTGACCTCCAAAGAAAATGAGCTCATCCGTCTATTGGCTTCTGAAATCAACAATTTGGTAAATAGAAGCCATGCACTCAAGCAAATCTGGGGAGACGATAGCTACTTCAATGCACGAAGCATGGATGTGTACCTCAGTAAGATCCGAAAGCTCCTAAAAGACGACCCAAAAGTGCAAATTATTACTGTGCATGGCGAAGGCTTTAAGCTGATAGTAAGTGATAGTTGATTGAGAAATTGCTAGTTGTCTGATGTCCGATGTTAGGGTGAATGTGACTAAAGCTTGACAGAAAAATAAGCAGAAAGCCAGCGTGATTTACTTCGCACTGGCTTTTTACTTATCCATCATATTTTCCAAAATCTAGACTCTTGATTCTAAATTCTTGCCTCTATTGTCTTAATACTAGCGTCTAGCTACTTGATAATCAACTAATCATTTCCGCTCCTATTCCATTTCCTTCTGGAAAAGCAACTTGCTCTGCTGTGATTATTACTCCTTTCGCAGGGTCTTTAGATAGCAGCATCGCACCATCCATATCTACATAATCAAGAAGTGGCGCAATGTGTGCAATAGCTGTGATTCCTACAGAGGATTCGGTCATGCAGCCAACCATCGTTTTCATCCCGAGTTTCTTCGCTTCGTGTATCATTCTGAGTCCAGGACTGATCCCTCCAGCTTTCACCAGTTTCACATTGATTCCATGGAAAAGCCCATGGCATTTCTTCACATCAGATTCTACAATACAGCTTTCATCTGCGATTACCGGCAGTTTGCTATGCTTGAACACTTCTTTCATCCCTTCCAGATCATCTTTTCCTAAAGGCTGCTCCATAAATTCCACTCCCAACTTTTCCAACTCTACCGAATAGTTTATTGCTTGATCAGCCGTCCAGGCACAATTGGCATCTATTCTAAAAATAGCATCGGTGTGCTTTCGGAGCTCACGGATGATAGCCAAATCATCTGAAGTTCCCAATTTGATTTTGTAAATCGGCCAATGAACTTCCTTCATCTTGGCTACCATCTTTTCGACCGTATCAATCCCAATCGTAAAGTTGGTCAACGGAATATCAGTAGGATTCAGACCCAGCAGTTCGTAAAGCTTTTGTCCTTGTTTTTTCGCAAACAGATCCCATGCAGCCATATCCAGGGCGCACTGTGCAAACGGATTATCTCTAAATTCTTCCTTCCCTAAATCCCAAAGTTTTTCAGGAGTTTCCCAATCACCTTTTTCGACGATTGGCCTGAATTTCTCCAAACATTCCGACATATTAGTAATCGTCATGCCATAAAATGGATTTGTAGTAGATTCACCTAACCCATAATATGCACCTTCTTGCAGTTTTACGATCAACGTATCTTGCACATCTCTGCTTTGATGAGCAATAGTAAATGTATGCTTGAGCGGAAGATCTACGACTTGATAGGATAATTTCATTTGGGGAAATATTCAATTTGAAGCAAAATTAAACGGATTTTTGCTTGTATGATCGATAGATTTACAATTTATTCAAGGTAAATAGAAATAATTATGAAAGCCAATTCTTTACGCTCAATTAGCTTGTTTTTGCTGTTTTTGATTTCAATACTTAGTTGTAAAACGGCAAGTACTCTTTCTCCAAAAGCAACAACTGTCGCATCTCTTGAATCAGCTTATTCAAAATTTAAAGAACCTGTAATCACTCACAGGAGATTTAAGCATGCCGATCTTCAACCTTTGATTCAGAAGCATTCAGATAATTTTCAGATCAATAAATTAGGTGAATCGGTAGAAGGGAGAAGTATTTCCAGCTTGGATTGGGGAAATGGTAAAACCAAGGTGATGCTTTGGTCCCAAATGCATGGAAATGAAAGCACGGCTACCATGTCACTTTTTGATTTATTCAATTTCCTGGGATCAAGTGGGGGTGCGTACGATGAACTTCGGGAGCTTTTAAACTCAAATCTGGATCTCAAATTTATCCCGATGATCAACCCAGACGGTGCTGAAGCATTCAAGCGTAGAAATGCGATTGATATTGATTTGAATCGGGATGCAATTTCACAGATCTCCCCAGAAGCAGTGATTCTAAAGGGTGCACGAGACGATTTTGAACCTGAGTTTGGATTCAATCTTCACGATCAGCAGATTTATTATAATGCATCTGGCACCCCGAAACAGGCAACAATTTCAGTTTTGGCTCCAGCTTATAATTATGCAACTGATGTGAATGATGTGCGGACTAAAGCTATGCAAACCATCGTAGGAATGAATGAAGTATTACAACAAGTGGTGCCTGGTCACGTGGGAAAATACGACGATGCATTTGAGCCGAGAGCCTTTGGTGACAACATCACCAAGTGGGGGACAAGTACTATTTTGGTCGAGTCGGGTGGATATCCTAATGACCCAGACAAACAATACATCCGTCAGCTGAATTTTATGATCATTCTCAATGCGCTGGAGCAAATCGCAACCAGAAGCTATGAGCAATACAGTACAGAGCAGTATTTTGCAATTCCTGACAATGAGTTGCAATTGGTGGACCTATTAATCAAGGAGGTGCAAGTGCCGGTAAATGGAAAATATTATCCGGTGGATCTAGGAATCAGAAGGAGAGACACGAGTGCAGGTGATACATTTTTTGTAACTGGGTCTGTAGATGATCTAGGCGATATGCAAGTGTATTTTGGATTGGAAGAATTTGATGCAACAGGACTGAAATATGCTGAAGGAACAGTCTATGAAACCGAATTTGAATCTGTAAATAATCTAGACCAGGCAAAAGCAATGGATCTTTTAAAGCAAGGTTATTTAGCTGTGAAAATAAAAAATGGAGCAAGAGGCGATCTGCATCAGCTACCAATTTTAGTGTTAAAAAGTATAGCTGGTTTTTCTGCTGGCTGGAGAACTGGAGAATCCACTAATTTCTTTTTGGAGAAGGATGGGCTGAGAAAATATGCTGTTGTAAATGGGTATTTGATAGATCTGGATAGCCCTAAAGAGCAGGAATATAAGCAGCGAGTTTATTGATTGTTAAATTATCCGAACCTCATAATCTAGCCCGCTATTTGGCGGGTTATTTGTTCTCTGCATAGGAATACGTACTTTCTACCTTGATTTTTAAAAACATGAAGGACAACCTTTCCGCCATTCTTTTCGCAGTAGCCATAGTAATTGCTTCCATTGTTCTCGGCAATGCAGTGATCAATCGAAACAGGCCTCAGGGCACAATCAATGTCACAGGACTGGGCGAAAGTAATTTCACTTCTGATCTTGTAGTATGGGAAGGAAATTTCAGCCGCGAAAGCTTCGACTTAAAATCTGCCTATGCTGATTTGGAAAAAGACAGAAAACTGGTTTCAGACTATTTGATTTCAAAAGGAATTTCTGCCGAGAAATTGATTTTCAAGGCGGTGAACACCAATCCAAAATATCAGCAAAACTACTCCGATGATGGTAGATTCCTTGGACAGACATTTGACGGCTATACACTCAATCAGTCCTTGAAAATCGAATCTACCGAAGTAGAAAAAGTAGAGAAAATCTCCAGAGAAATCACTGAGCTACTCAACCAAGGCATAGCTTTTTACTCTCAATCTCCACGGTATTACTACACCGAACTGGAATCTTTGAAACTGGAGATGATCGCTAAAGCCACCGAAGATGCGAGAATCAGGGCAGAGCGAATCGCCGAAAACTCCAAAGGAAATCTCGGCGATCTGATCTCAGCGAATATGGGGATCTTCCAGATCACCGGGCAAAACTCTGGCGAAGACTATTCTTGGGGCGGTACCTTCAACACCGCCGATAAAAACAAAACCGCTTCTATTACAATGAAGCTTATCTTTGAAGTAGATTGATTTGAAAGCACAAGAAAAAACAAAGACGGCACTTCACCCAAGAAATGCCCACCGGGAGCGCTACGATTTCCCAAGCTTAATCAGTACTCAGCCTGACTTAGGTCAGTTTGTTTCTGAAAATAAGTACGGTGACCTCAGCATTGATTTTGCAGACCCTAAAGCTGTCAAGGAACTCAATAGAGCTTTGCTCAAGCATTTTTATCAGATTGATCAATGGGATATTCCTGACGGGTACCTCTGTCCACCGATTCCGGGAAGAGTGGATTATCTTCACTACCTAGCTGATTTGCTTGCGCAAAGCAATGGGGAAAAGATGCCGACCGGTGAGGAAATCAAGGTGTTGGACATAGGGACAGGAGCAAACTGTATCTATCCAATACTGGGGAATTCGATTTTTAATTGGCATTTTATTGGTTCAGAGATTGACCCAACAGCCTTAGATTCTGCCCAGGATAATTTGTATGCAAATCCTAAATTTCAAGGCAAAGTCATCTTGCGTCTTCAAGAAAATCCCAAGGAAATACTAGCTGGTATCATCAAGTCCAGCGATGTATTTGATCTCGTGATTTGCAACCCTCCCTTTCATGAATCCTTGGTAGCCGCAGAAGCAGGTAGCAAGAGAAAAGTGAAAAACCTCACAGGAAAGGTAGGCAGTAAGGTC
The DNA here is from genome assembly GCF_035156415.1 of Algoriphagus persicinus. Classification (NCBI taxonomy): domain Bacteria; kingdom Pseudomonadati; phylum Bacteroidota; class Cytophagia; order Cytophagales; family Cyclobacteriaceae; genus Algoriphagus; species Algoriphagus persicinus. The sequence goes on along the minus strand of NZ_JAYEEY010000001.1, from coordinate 617 downwards.
ACCTTGAATTTTGGTGGAAAGAACAACGAACTATGGTGCGAAGGTGGAGAATTGGCATTTATCAAAAAGATGATCCAAGAAAGTATAGTCTTCAAATTTAATTGCTTTTGGTTCACCTCAATTGTTTCCAAGGAAGAGCATCTCAGGGAGTTTATGATAGCTTTGAAAAAAGCCAGAGTTGCTGATCGAAAGATCATTGAAATGACTCAAGGAAATAAAAAAAGTAGATTTATTGCTTGGACCTATCTCAACCCAGAACAGCAAGATAATTGGAGAAAAATGAGATGGGAGTGAAATTTAAAATGAGGGAATTTGGAATTTAAAATTACCATTATGATTAGCCGCAATGAAGTCAGTATCCATAATTTCATTGCTTATCCGGCTGGCAGGGATGAGGGGAGACCGAAGCGACCTAAATTATAAAGTTCACCAAATCCGTTGGTTCTTTAGTCACTTTACTGGTAGAAAAGAGGACATACATATTAGCGCATGTAGCGGGAGTGTTAGCTAAACTCTGTCCTTCCCTTCCCTTGGGGTACCCCAAGGGAAGGGAACTAATTAATTAATTTTCCGTAGTGATGTCCAGCTTCAGCCTTCCCTCAAATTTAATGGCCAGC